>PBUO01000061.1 GCA_002727895.1 Acidimicrobiaceae bacterium
GTCCACGGTCGGGTGCACCCACGCACCCCGACCGCCGTGCGTCCCGCCGACAACGAGGCCGTCGGCCCCGGCCGGCCAGGCGATCCGAATCAGGCCACCAGCCGGCGCCTGCGTCCTGCAGGCGATGCACGTGCGCCGTGGTCCGCCCACCTCGAGGCCACCCCGGCCCGACCGACGTCGGGTCGCCTACTCCTCTTCCTCGCCTTCCTCGCCGGTGGCCGCCTCGGTCCACTCACCGGCCGACACGTCCGGACCCCCCTCGGCGGGCTTCCAGACCTGCTCACCGGTCTCGTCGTCGACAACCCACTCGCCCTCGGCCCACTCCACGTCGGCGTAGGCGGCCTCTTGGGCAATCTGAGTCTCGCTCTTGATGTCGACCCGCCAGCCGGTCATCCGAGCGGCCAGGCGGGCGTTCTGGCCTTCCTTGCCGATGGCCAGCGACAGCTGGTAGTCGGGAACCACCACGGTCGCCGTCCCGGTCTCCTCGTCGATGAGGACCTCCTTGACCTTGGCCGGCGACAGGCCCTTCATCACGAAGTCGGCCGGGTCCTCAGAGAAGGGGACGATGTCGATCTTCTCGCCCCGCAACTCGTTGACGACCATGCGCACCCGGGCGCCCCGGGCGCCCACGCAGGCTCCCACCGGGTCGACGTTCTTGTCGTTGGACCATACGGCGATCTTGGTGCGGTGTCCGGGCTCGCGGGCGCATGCCCGGATCTCCACCACGCCGTCGGCGATCTCCGGCACCTCCAACTCGAATAGGCGCTTGATGAGACCCGGGTGGGTGCGGCTGACCACGATCTGCGGGCCCTTGGCCGTCTTGCGGACCTCCACGATGTAGGCCTTGAGGCGGGCGTTGGCCTCGGGCCGCTCAAAGGGCACCTGCTCGGCCTGGGGCAGCAGCGCCTCGACGCGGCCGAGGTCCAGCAGCGTGTAGCGGGCGTCGGTCTGCTGGATCATGCCGGTGACGATGTCGCCCTCGCGGCCGGCGTACTCCTCGTACTTGAGGTCGCGCTCGGCCTCGCGGATCCGCTGTGTCATGACCTGACGGGTCGTCTGGGCGGCAATGCGACCGAAGTTCTCCGGCGTGACGTCGAACTCCTCGCCGACCGGCTCACCCTCCTCGTCAAGATCCTGGGCGAAGACCCGGATCTCCATGGTGTCGGGGTCGATGGTCACCCAGGAGAACTCGTGGGCCTCGGGCATCCGCTTGTAGGCGGACTCCAGCGCGTCGGCCAGCGCTGCGAACAGGGTGTCCACGGAGACGCCCCGCTCGTTGGCCAGGGCATGTAGGGCCTCCATCATGTCGGCGTTCACGATCCGACCTTCCTTCCCGGGGCATCACTGCCCCCTTCGTTCGTAGGCCCGGACCCGTCGCCGCCCTTGCGGGCCGACTTCGGTTCGGGGACCCAGGTGAAGACGGTGTTCGCCTTCAGGACCTCATCGTGGTGGAGCCGCCGTTCGGCGCCGTCGGAGGACCGCACGACGATGCCGTCGTCGTCGGCCTCGACCAGCACGCCGGACACCCTCCGGTCGCCCTCGCTGCCGGGCACCGTCTTAACCGACACCTCGCTGCCCAGGGCCCGGACGAAGTGGGCCGCGCGCTTCAAGGGACGTTCGAGTCCCGGGCTGGATACCTCGAGGGTGTACGAACCGCTGATCGGGTCCTCGTGGTCGAGGGCCCGAGACACCTCCCGGGTCACCCCGGCGATGGCCTCCATGCCCACCCCGTCGGGGTGGTCGACGACCAGGCGCAGGACGCCGCCCTCGTACTCCACGTCGAGGAGCTCCACGCCGATGCGGTCGCAGAGAGGCCCGGCCAGCGCGTCGATGCGGTCGACCACGGCCATGTCCTCCTCCTGTCCCTCGGCGCCCTCGGGCGCGACGTCGCTTCCGTCGACGGGCGACCTTCGGGACCGAAAACAAAAGGCGTGGGCAGAGCCCACGCCTCGTCGGGGAACCGGCGATGCACGTCGCCGGCAAGCATACCCCCGGCCCCCGCTAGCGCCTAGGGGAGCAGTCGCCGGAAACGGCCCGGCTGGCCGGCTCCCGATCCGATCAGCTCGTGTGACGGCGGATCAGCTCGATGCGGGTGCCGGCGTCGTTGGCGTCCTCGCCCTGCTCGGCCAGCAGGCGGTCCCGGTCGCTGGCCGCCTCACGTTCAGCCTTCTCGGTGTCGACCCGGGCCAGAGCGGCCTCCGCCCCCTCGGCGTGGATCAGCTCGGCCCACTCCACCAACGCGTCGACCATCTCGTCCTCGCGGACTACCGCCGCGTTGCGGCCCTTCACGAACAGATGCCCCCGCCGGTTGCCCGCCGCGATCCCCAAGTCGGCGTCCCGGGCCTCGCCCGGACCATTCACCACGCAGCCCATGACNGCCACCTGGAGGGGAATCTCCTTCTCNGCGAAGGCGGCCATGGCCCGTTCGGCCACCTCGACCACGTCGATCTCGGCCCGCCCGCAGCTTGGACAGGCGATCAGGTCGACNTTCTTCCGCTCNCGGAGACCCATGGCCTCNAGCAGGGCCCGACCGGCCCGGGCCTCNTCGACGGGGTCCGCGGTCAGCGANTAGCGGATGGTGTCCCCGATGCCCTCGGCCAGCAGGGCGCCGATGCCCGCCGACGACTTGATGAGCCCGGACGGCGGCGGACCGGCCTCGGTGACGCCCAGATGGAGGGGGAAGTCGGTGACCTCGGAGAGCTGTCGGTAGGCCTCGATCATCAACGGCACGCTGGACGCTTTCACCGAGATCTTCACCAGGTCGAAGTCGACCTCTTCGAAGAAGCGGATCTCGTCGAGCGCNGACTCGACCATGGCCTCCGGCGTGACNCGGCCGCCGTACTTGGCGTAGAGGTCCGGGTGGAGCGAGCCGCCGTTNACCCCGATGCGGATGGGCACACCCCGGTCCCGNGCCTCGACCGCCACGGCCCGGATGTGCTCCGGCTTGCGGATGTTGCCCGGGTTGAGGCGGAGGCAGTGGACACCGGCCTCCAGNGCAGCNAGGGCCATCCGGTACTGGTGGTGGATGTCGGCCACGATGGGCACCGGNGACCGAGGCACGATGCGGGCCAGTCCCTCGGCGGCCTCCGGCTCGTTGCAGGTGCAGCGCACTATGTCGGCGCCGGACATGGCCAGGTCGTATACCTGCTGCAGGGTGGCCTCGTGGTCGGCGGTCCGGGTGACCGTCATGGACTGGACGGTGACGGGCGCCCCGCCCCCGACCGGGACGTCGCCCACCATCAACTGGCGCGTCGGGCGCCGCTCGATGCCAGCCTGGACCTCCACAAGTCGGAGGCTACCGGTGGCCCGTCGCCGGGGCCCGGCCGGTCAGCCGAAGTCGGGCAGGTCGACGATGTCGCGGTACAGGGCGACGGCGGCCACCAGAACCAGCAGCGACACCACCGCCCAGGTCACCGGCACCAACTTCGCCACGTCGGCCACGTGGCGACGATCGCCGAACGACCGCAACCGCTCGTAGGTGGCGATGGCCACATGCCCGCCGTCCAACGGCAGCAAAGGCACCAGGTTGAACACCCCGATGAAGACGTTGACTAGGACCAGGAACCACAGGTAGGTGGCCCAGCCGTCGTCGAACATGGCGCTTCCCAGCCGGGCCGCCCCGTAGATGGACAGGAGGCGTTCGGCGTCGTCGTCCACCTGCCCTCCAGCCGGGGCCACCGCGGAGGCCACCCCGGATCCGCCCACGGCCTCGGAGCCCACCGCTGCCCGGGGCGGCGGATCGGACTCGGGAAGGGCCCCGGAGAAGAACGAGGCCAGGCCGTCCGGGGTGAAGAATGAGGCCAGGCCATCGATCGACAGGCCGACAAGCTGGGTGAAGCGCTGGACGGCCTCGCCGACGGCCGGCAGGGGCCCGACGGTGACCAGCGGGCGTTCGTAGCCCACCCCGAAGAATCCGGTGGTCGTCCCGTCGGCGTCCAGGCGCTCCCCGATGGTGGCCGACAGGGTGCGTCGGTCGCCCTCGCGCTCGACCACCACATCCACCGTCCGTCCCGGCAGGGAGCGGACCACCATCCCGAACCCGGCGAAGTCGTCCACGGCCACACCGTCCACCGCCACGATCCGGTCGCCGGTCCGGACCCCGAGGTCGTCGGCCGTTGTCCCGGCCACCACGTCACCTACGTGCCAACGGTCGGGGTCCGGGGTGCCCACCATCCCGTACAGACCCATCAGGAGGAGCAGGGCGACGGCGAAGTGGGTGGCCGAGCCGGCCAGGGCCACGGCCAGGCGACGGGGGTAAGACTGGGCCCGGTAGGTCCGGTGCTCGTCGGCCGGGTCGACCACGTCGAGGCTTGTCATTCCGGTGATCCGGACGTAGGCGCCGGCCGGCACCGCCTTGACCCCGTAGGTGGTCTCGCCCCGTCGGACCGACCAGAGCNGCGGNCCNAAGCCGATGAAGAACTCGGTGACCTGCATCCCGGCCCGACGGGCCACCAGGAAGTGGCCNAGTTCGTGGAGGACCAGCATGGCCACGAACGACAGGACGACGACCAGACCCGACAGGCCGCCGATCAGGCCGAAGGAGACCAGGGCGCCCAGCAGGAGGGCCAGGCGGACCCGGTGGTCGACGGGGCCGTCGCGGCGCACAGCGTCAGCCCCGGGCCGCAACGAGGGCGGCCGCCGCGTGGCGGGCCCGCCGGTCGACGTCGAGGACCACCTCGACGTCAGTGGCCACGTCACCCGGCCAGGCATCGAGGGCCTCGGCCAGGACCTCGCTGATCCCCGTCCAGGTCAGGGCACCGTCGAGGAAGGCGGTCACGGCCACCTCGTTGGCGGCGTTCAGCCACGCTGGGGCGGTCTCCCCGGCCCGGCCGGCGGCGAACGCTAGATCTAGGCACGGGAAGGCCTCGTGGTCTGGCTGCTCGAACTCCAGACGCGAGGGGCGGGTCCAGTCGATAGCGCCGTATGGGACATCGAGGCGATCCGGCCAGCACAAGGCGTAGCCCATGCACAGTCGCATGTCGGGCTCCGACAGCTGGGCGATGGTGGCACCATCGCTGAACGTGACCATGGAGTGGACGATGGACTGCGGGTGGACNACCACGTCGATGTTGTCGTAGTCGAGCCCGAACAGCTCGTGAGCCTCGATGACCTCCAGGCCCTTGTTCATGAGCGTGGANGAGTCGACNGTNATCTTCGGCCCCATCGACCAGGTGGGGTGGGCCAGCGCCTCNTCGACTGTGACGGTGGNCAGGTCGTCCCGGGTNCGGCCCCGGAAGGGCCCACCGGACGCGGTGAGNACCAGGCGGTCGACCCGCTCGACGACGTCGTTGGCNCGCAGGCACTGGTGGATGGCGCAGTGCTCGCTGTCCACGGGCAGCAGCTCGGCACCCGGCGTGGCCCGGACCCTTTGGACGACGGGGCCCGCCGCGATCAGCGACTCCTTGTTGGCTAGGCCGAGGCGCTTCCCGGCGGCCAGCACGGACAGTGTGACTGGTAGGCCGGCGAAGCCCACCACCCCGTTGATGGCCACGTCGGCGCCTACCGCGGCCTCGGCCAACGCTTCCGTCCCGGCCAGCACCTCGGTCCCGGCCGGGACGCCGGCGGCCAATTCGCCGGCCAGCGACTCGTCGGCGATAGCCACCACGTCGGGACGGAGNGCCCGAGCCTGCTCGGCGAGGAGCTCAACCGACCGTGACGCCCCGAGGGCCACCACGTCGAAGTCGTCGGGNCGGGCCGCCACCACNTCCAGGGTCTGGGTCCCAATCGACCCGGTCGAGCCGAGGACNGCCACCGAGGTCGCGNTCATGTGCCGGGATGCCCGCCGGGGCTCAGACGACGAAGAGGTCCATCAGCCGNGCCGCGTAGTAGGTGGCNGGCAGGACGAACAGCAGGGCGTCGAAGCGGTCCATCAGCCCNCCGTGGCCGGGAAGGATGNTGCCCATGTCCTTGATNCCGAGGTCGCGNTTGATCATTGACTCGCACAGNTCGCCCAGCGGNGCGGCNAGGGCGGCCACGACGCCCAGCACGAAGGCCGACGACAGGTCGCCGGGGTCCTGTCCGAACGGGGTGATCCGGGCTACGACCAGGACGGCCACGGCGAAGCACACCGCCATGCCACCGACCAGGCCCTCCATGGTCTTATTCGGGCTGACCGCCGATAGCGGACTCCGACCGGCCATCCGGCCCACCACCAGGCCGCCAGTGTCGTAGGCCACGGTGCACAGCACGGCGGCCAGCAGCATCCCGATGCCATTCGGGTCGGTCAGCATGAGGCCAGCAAACGAGCCAAGGAACCCCACGTAGAGGACGCCAAGCAGGGTGACCGAGGCGTTCAGCAGCGGGGCCTGTCGGTCCACGCCGGTCAGGTACCAGAGCATGGTGAATAGCACGGTCAGGCCGAGCACTAGGGGCACGGCGGCCTCGAAGCGCCAGTAGGCGGACAGGTTCAGGGCGGCCACCGCGGTGACGCCGAGGAGCGATGCTGGCTGGTAGCCAGACCGGCGCAGGGCGAGGAAGAACTCGGCCGCGGCGACCACCAGGAGGATGGTGGTCAGGGCCAAGGTGGCGTCGGACCCGATCTTGAAGGACACCAGCGCCAGGGCCCCTAGACCCACGCCGGTGACGATGGCCATCGGCATGTCCCGGCCACCGTCAGCGGACCGACCGGTCCGCGGCGTCCCGCGTCCGGGAGGCGCCGGCGCGACCGGCTCATCGGCCGACGGGGCCACGGTGGGCGTCTCGCCGGTCGGCGGATCGGGCAGCGGCTCGTCGGGCGGCAGAAGCGGCGGGTCGAATTCCACCGACGACGACCCGACCGGGCCGTCGTCGAAGAACATCGCCGCCGCGTCCTCGTCGCCAACCGGCTGCTGGGACTCGTGGTCCTCGGGGACGTCGTCGGACCAGCGGGGCCCGTCGTCGAGGCCCAACCAAGGGTCGTCGCCGGCGCCGGTCCCCCCGCTCACGTCGACCGGCGGCTCGGACCAGTGCGGCAACTCTGCGTCCGGGGGCTCCGTGCCGAAGACCGACCGTCCGGGTTCGGCCGCCTCCTCGGGTCCGTCCAGGCCGAGGATCCGGATCTCGTCGAAGTTCCCCTGTCGGGGTCCATCCTGCTGGTCGTTCACGCTGGTCCCCCTCCCGGGTCGATCCGTCGGGCCCCTCGGTCCGCCGGCTCAAACCTCGAGTAGTTCGTCTTCCTTGCCCTGGCGGGCGGCGTCGATTTCCGCCTCATGGCCGTGGATCATGTCGTCGAGTTGGCCGCTGGCCCACTTGAGGTCGTCCTCGGACACCGAACCCTCCAGGTCGTCCAGGTCCTTGCGGGCGTTGCGGCGAAGTCCGCGCATCCGGTTCTTCCCATCCTCGGCCATGCCGTTCACCATGCGTACCAGATCGCGACGACGTTCCTCGGTCAGCTCCGGGAAGGTGAGCCGCACACTGCGTCCATCGTTGCCGGGGGTGAGGCCCAGGTCGGCCTGGACGATGGCCTTCTCCACGGCCGGCACGTTGGCCGGATCGTGCGGGGTGACGAGCAGTTGGCGAGGCTCAGGGATGGAGAAGCTGGCCAACTCCTGCATCCGCATCTCCACGCCGTAGGCCTCGACGGTGATCTTCTCGACCAGTGACGACGACGCCCGGCCAGTCCGGATGGTCGAGAACTCCCGCTTGGCGTGGGTGACTGCGTCCGCCATTGCGGTGTCGGCTTCGTCCAGAACCATCTGGATCATCTCGTCGCTCACCACGGCCCCCTGCCGTCGTCCGATCATCTCGTCACCGGGAGACGGGTTGGGGCCGCCTCCGTAGTCCCCTCCGTGGAGAGCGGGCGGTCAGGCGACCAGGGTGCCCACCGACTCCCCGGCGAGGATGGAACGGACGTTACCCGAGGCCATCAGGTCGAACATGACGATGGGCAGGTCGTTGTCCATGCACAGGGTGATGGCCGTGGCGTCCATGGCCCGCAGCCCCTTCTGGATCACCTCGAGGTGGCTGACCTGCTCGAGGCGGGTGGCCTCGGCGTCGACCTTCGGATCGGCGGTGTAGATACCGTCGGTCCCCGAGTGGGTGCCCTTGAGCACCGCCCCGGCCTCGATCTCGACGGCCCGGAGGGCGGCCGCAGTGTCGGTGGTGAAAAACGGGTTGCCAGTGCCGCCAGCGAAGATCACCACGCGGCCCTTCTGGAGATGGCGGATGGCCCGGCGCCGGATGTACGGCTCGGCGATCTGCGCCATGTGGATAGCCGTCTGCACCCGGGTGGGCTGACCCATCTGTTCCAGGGTGTCCTGGAGGGCGAGGGCGTTGATGGAGGTGGCGAGCATCCCCATGTAGTCGGCTTGGGCTCGGTCCATGCCGGCACCGGCGCCCGACATGCCGCGCCAGATGTTGCCGCCACCGACCACGACGGCCACGTCGACTTCGAACTCGCCGCGGACGTCGACAATCTCCGAGGCGATCCGCCCGACGATCTCCCCATCGATGCCGTAGCCGGCCTCACCGGCGAACGCCTCGCCGGAGACCTTCAGCACGACGCGGTCCCACCGGGCCGGCGTGCGGTCCCCGGTGGACACCTCAGGCCCCCAGGTAGGCCTGGGCGAACCGTTCGATGCTGCCGCCGTTCAAGGTGTCGGCTACCGAGGTCTTGTCGCCGTGCAGGCCCTGCTCAAGCAGGACCGTCTCGCGGAACCAACCGGTGAGCCGGCCCTCGACAATCTTGTCCCAGGCCTGCTCGGGCTTGCCCTCGGCCTTGGTGATGTCGAGCAGGGCGGCCCGCTCCTTCTCGACCAACTCGGCGTCGACCTCGTCGCGGGTCAGAGCAGTGGGCTTGGCGAAGGCGATGTGGAGGGCGACCTGGTGCAGGGACTCCTGGTCCACGCCCGAGCCCTCGACAACGACGCCGTTCACGCCGCGGCCGTCTTGGACGTGCAGGTAGGTGTCGAGCACGTTGCCGTCGGCGGCCTCCACGAGGGTGACCGCTCCGACCTCGATGTTCTCCTTGATGGTGATCCGGAGGTCATCGATGGCCGATGAGCGAGCCTCGACCGCGCCCTCGCCCTCGGCGAGAACCGCCGCGGTGAGGTCGTCGACCAGAGCCAGGAAACCGTCGGACTTGGCCGAGAAGTCGGTCTCGCACTTGAGGTGCACCAGGGCGGCCCGGGACCCGTCGACGGAGAGGCCGATAGCCCCCTCGACGTTGTCGCGGTCCGAGCGGGTGGCGGCCTTGGCCAGGCCCTTCTCGCGCAGCATCTGCGAGGCGGCCTCGAAGTCGCCGTCGCACTCGGTGAGGGCCTTCTTGGCGTCCATCATCCCGGCGCCGGTAGCGTCGCGCAGGGCCTTTACGTCCTTGGCGGTGATCTCGGCCATGGTCAGACCTGCTCCTCTTCGGCGGTCGTCTCGGGGGTGGGGGCGGCAGGCTCCTCGGCAGGGGCCTCTTCGGTAGGAGCCTCTTCGGCAGGAACCTCCTCGGCCGGGACAGCGGCGTCGGCGGCCGGGGCCTCCTCAGCAGGGGCGACGGAGGCAGCCACGCGGGCCTCGCGTTCGGCCGCTGCCACAGCGGCCTGGTTGCGTGCGTCGGCTTGGGCGGCCGCCTTCTCCTCGGCGTCCAGCGACGGACCGTCGTCGGAGCCGGCGTTGCGGGAGTTCAGGATGAACCGGCCCTCCTCCACGGCGTCGGCCACCACACGGCAGAGCAGGCGGCCCGACCGGATGGCATCGTCATTGCCGGGGATGAGGTGCTGGATCACGTCGGGGTTGCAGTCGGTGTCGACCACCGCCACCACCGGGATGCCCAACTTGTTGGCCTCGGTCACCGCTATGTGCTCGCGGACGGTGTCCAGCACGAAGATGGCGTCCGGCAAGCGCTCCATGTCCTGGATGCCGCCCAGGTTGCGCTCCAGCTTCTCGAGCTCGCGCGACAGCAGGAGGGCCTCCTTCTTGGGCATTGCCTCGAACTCGCCGGAGTCCCGCATCCGCTGGTACTCCTGCATCTTGGCGACCCGCTTGGAGATCGTCTGGAAGTTGGTGAGCATGCCGCCCAGCCAGCGCTGGTTCACGTAGGGCATCCCGCACTTCTCGGCGTAAGAGTGGATGGCGTCCTGGGCCTGGCGCTTGGTGCCGACGAACAGAACCCGGCCGCCGCCGGCGACGAGGTCGCGGACGAAGGTGTAGGACGACTCGATCCGCTCGAGAGTCTGCTGGAGGTCGATGATATAGATCCCCGACCGCTCGCCGTGGATGAATCGCTTCATCCGCGGGTCCCAGCGGCGGGTCTGGTGTCCGAA
>PBUO01000062.1 GCA_002727895.1 Acidimicrobiaceae bacterium
CTCCGACGGCGGGTCTTGTCGCCGGACGCCGCTGGTAGATTGGCCGCTCCCTCGGGGCTATAGCTCAGTTGGAAGAGCGCTTCCATGGCATGGAAGAGGTCGGGGGTTCAATTCCCCCTAGCTCCACGTGACGCCGCAGGTCAACGACCTGCGGTGCTCTCGTTTTCGGGGACGGTGACTCCGGTCAGGCGTTGCCGAGGATGCGGTCGGGGCGAACTAGGACGACCACCCGACACTCGTCGGCCATGGCCCGGTCGTACTCCTCCAGATCGTCGTGGACGCCGCCCGCCGCGTGGAACACGAGCCGCAGCAGGACACGGAGGTCGTCGGCGCCGAAGCCGTCGGGCAGGTCAACTGGACCGACCAGGTCGGCAGGACCGGTGACCGAGACCCAGCGCCAGCCCCGACGGACCGTCACCGTCACCGCCGAACCCCGCCGGATGTGGCCCAACCGGGCCGCAGCGCCAATCGACACGAAGGCCACCGACGGCTCCCCGGTCACCGGATGGTCGACCGGACCGCAGTTCACCACGCTGGACAGCACCGTCCCGTCGGCCCGCACCGTACCCACCACTGCCAGGCCGGTCTCCGAGGCCAAGAACGCCCGGACGTCGTCGAAGGTGGCCATGAGCGCAGTCTCGCTCAGGTTGCGGCTCGGCGCCTCCCCTGCAAGCCGCGGAGCCCCCGGAAACGACGTAGCCGCAGTGAGTTGCCGACCACGAACAGCGACGAGAAGGCCATGGCGCCAGCGGCGACCATCGGGTCGAGCACGCCGGAGGCGGCCAGGGGTATGGCGGCCACGTTGTAGGCGAACGCCCAGAACAGGTTGCCGCGGATGGTGGCCAGCGTGGCCCGAGACAGTCGGATGGCGTCGACGATGGCCCGTGGGTCACCCGCCACGATGGTCACGTCCGCGGCCTCCATCGCCACGTCGGTGCCGGTGCCCACGGCTATGCCCACGTCGGCCCGGGCCAGGGCCGGGGCGTCGTTGATCCCATCGCCGACCATGGCCACCACGCGGCCCTCGCCGCGGAGTCGGGCCACCTCGGCGCCCTTGCCGTCGGGCAGCACGTCGGCCACCACCCGGTCGATGCCGACTACCGAGGCCACGGTGTGGGCAGTGCGCTCGTTGTCGCCGGTGAGGAGCGTGACCTCCATGCCCAGAGCACGTAGTTCGGCGACGGCCTCGGCGCTGGTGTCGCGAATGAGGTCCTCGACGGCCAGCACCGCCTTCGCCGACCCGTCCCAGCCCACAACCACCGCGGTGCGACCGGCGGCGAGGGCCGCCTCGATGGCCGCCGCCAGCTCGGCCGGTGGATCGGCGAACAGGTCGGGACGGCCCACGGTGGCCTCGACCCCGCTGACCGTCCCCCGGATACCCTGGCCGACCAGCACTTCCACGTCTCGGGCCGCCACGGGCCGATCGACGGCTGTGGCCACGGCCACAGCGATCGGGTGCTCAGAGCGAGCCTCCAGCGAGGCGGCGACCCGTAGGGCCCGGCCAGGGTCCACACCGTTGGCGGCCACCACCTCGGCGAGGACCATCCGACCCTCGGTGAGGGTGCCGGTCTTGTCCAAAACCACGTGGTCGACGCTCCGGGTCGACTCCAGGACCTCCCCGCTGCGAATCAGCACCCCGAGCTGGGCGCCCCGGCCGGTGCCGGCGATGACGGCCGTTGGCGTGGCCAGGCCGAGAGCGCAAGGGCAGGCGATGATCAGAACGGCCACCGCTGCGGTCACGGCGTCGGCGGTCAGCTGGCCGACGACCAGCCAGACGACCAGGGTCGCGGCCGCCACCACCAGCACGGCCGGTACGAAAACCGCGGATATCCGGTCAGCCAGGCGCTGGACGGGCGCCGTGGAGGCCTGGGCCTCGTCCACGAGCCGCACGATCCGGGCCAGGGTCGTGTCGCCGCCGACGCGGGCCGCCTCGACGACGAGGGGTCCATGGCCATTGACGGTGGCACCGGTGACGGCATCGCCCTCGGCCACGTCGACCGGAACGGGTTCGCCGGTGAGCATCGACTCGTCGACCGTCGACACCCCCTCCACGATCCGGCCGTCGACCGGGATCCGCTCGCCCGGCCGGACGAGGAGGCGGTCCCCGACCCGGACGTCACCGATGGCCACCGGGGTGCCATCGGCGAGGCAGGCGTCGCGCACGGACAAGCCCGCCAGGGCCCGAATGGCGTCACCGGAGCGACGTCGGGCCCCGGCCTCCAGCCAGCGCCCGAAGAGGATGAGGGTGACGATGACCGCCGCTGTCTCGAAGTAAACGTGTCGGCCGCCACCCGCCACCAGTGCCCACGCCGACCAGGCCCAGGCAGCGCCCGTGCCCAAGGTGACCAGCGTGTCCATGGTCGTTGTGCGGTGGCGAAGATTCCGCCACGTGGCCCGGTGGAAGGCCAGGCCGCTCCACCACACCACCGGCGTAGCCAACGCACCAGCCAGCCACTCCCAGCCGCCGAACCGCAGGGCCGGGACCATCGACACCAACGACACCGGGACGGTCAGCAACACCGCCACCATCAGTGTCCGGGTCGAGGCGTTTCGACCGGTGGACGCAGTGGAACCGAACCCTTCGGCCGGGTCCGCCACCGCGTCGCCCGGCGGTTCCACGGGGATCCGATAGCCAAGGGCGGCGACGGCCCACTGGAAAGTCTCAAGGTCGACTTCGGTCGGGTCGTAGACCACGGTGGCCCGCTCGGTGACCAGGTTCACGAAGGCCGAGTCGACGCCCGGCAGGTCCGACAGGCCGCGACCCACCCGGGCGCTGCAGGCACCACAGGTCATACCCTCCACCGGGAGGACCACGGTCTCGGCCATCGCCGCTAGAATACCCCCACCCCCTATGGTCGGCTATTCCTCCACCAAGGACGACGTCCTCCTGCGGCTCCGCCGCATCGAGGGCCAGGTCCGCGGCCTGCAACGCATGGTCGACGAGGGCATCTGGTGCATCGACGTCCTCACCCAGATCTCGTCGGTCACCAAGGCCCTGCAGGGGGTCGGCGTCGGGCTGCTCGACGACCACATCCGCCACTGCGTCCGCGACGCCGTCCAGCAGGGCGACGAGAAGGGCGACGAGCGGATCGAGGAGGTCGTCACCGCAATCCGACGCCTCCTGCGCTCGTGACCGACCTCGACCGGGCCAACCCGCACGCCGGCTACTGGCCCTCACCGTGGCCCGTGGAGTGCGGCGGCAACCGGCGACAGAAGGCCGCCACCGGTCGCCTCGACGCGGCGACCGGCACCGCCTCGGCGACCACGATTCGAAACGGCCGGTGGAACGTCATGGCCGTCGAGCGCGAACCCGGCCAGTGGTACGTGGGCGGCACCATGGCCTCCTTCACCGGCCCCCCACCGTTCGGCTGGGTCCAGCGCATCGACCCCACCACCCTCCAGCCACTGGCCACCTCGCCGGAGCTGCCATGCGGCGAGCACGTCTGGTGCGGGGCCATCCTCGCCCACGCCGACGGATCGATCTTGTCCGTCAACGGGTCGTACCTCCACCGCCTCGACCCCAACGACCTATCGGTCCTGGCCGAGCGGCGACTTCCCGTCGACCGAAGCCACAACGGCCTGCTGGCTCTCAACGACGGCTCGCTGGTCACCAAGGACCTCCGACTAGAGGGTCAGGGCGGCACCACCATCTCTCGGCTCGCCCCCGGCACCCTCGAGGTGATCGGCGAACCGCTGGTTCTGACCGAGGGTTCGATGGGCCGCATCGCCGCCGACCTGCGGCCCGACNGCACCGAGCACGTCTACGTCCCAGGCACCGAGCACCTGTGGCGACTCGTCCTCGAAGACGACCACCTGACCATCGACGACTCGTGGCGGCCCCGCTATCGCGCCGCGGAGGGCAGGCACGGCCTGGCGTGGGACGCCTGCCTGTCCGGCGGAGCCTGCTGGGTCATGGACTGCGGTGACGTCGAATCGGTCCGGGCCATCCACAGGACCGAGCCCAACGGCCGATGGGACACGCCGCCCAACCTCTCATGGCGACGACCCGCCCCGTGGTCCGGGCCCCAGCGGCTGCTGCGAATCGACCTGGAGGACGACGCCGACGTCCGCTCCGTCGCCCCCTTCGGCACACCGGGCGGCGGCATCATCGCCCCACCGGTCCACGTGCCCGACGTCGATGGCTCCTCGGGCGTAGCCGTGGCGTGGGACTCGATCAACGGCGGCCTAGCCGGCGTGGAAGACGCATCCCTGGAGCCGCTCTGGCACCTTGACGTCCGGCCCAGCATGCAGCCGGTCGTGTTCCCGGAGTCCGGCGAGCTGGTCGTCAACGACTTCACGCCCGACGGCACCGACGACCTGGTGGTCGTCGACGTGGCCACCGGAACACTCCTCGACCGGGTAGACACCGGCTCGCGCATCGCCAACGGCATGTTCCTGACGGCCGGCGGTCACCGCGACGTCTTTTACTGCACCACCCTCGCTCTGGCTCGCGTCGCCTGGCAGTAGTCACCCCAGCCGGGGCGGCCCGGCAGCCGGCGGTCGCTACACTCCTCTGGCGGTCGGGAGACCGAAGTCCGGTGCGAATCCGGCACTGTCCCGCAACGGTGATGCCCGCCTCCCCGGAGGCCTCCCACAGGAGAAACGGGCCGAGTCCGAACCAGCTCCCGTCCGAACGAACCAGACACCCTCGAGGCAAGGGACGCGGTTCGGCCGGCAGATGGCGGACGGCCTGTCGATCGAGCGAACGCCCTCGACGACAGGAGAGAACCCCACATGAACCGTTCTACCCCCCGGATCCGGTTGGCCACCCTCGTGGCCGCCCTACTGGCGCTGCTGGCCCTCACCGGCTGCAGTGGCGCCGACTCGTCCATGGCCATGTCCGGCGCGCCCGCGGCCGACGAGGCCACCGTCGGCCCCCAACGGATCGTGTCGATCTCCACGGTGGCTACCGAGATGCTCTTCGCCATCGGAGCAGGACCCCAAGTCGTCGCCGTCGACTCGATGTCCAACTTCCCCGCCGACGCCCCCAGCACGGATCTGAGCGGCTACGAACCCAACGTCGAAGCCATCCTCGGATACGCCCCCGAACTCGTCATCCTCTCCTACGACCCTGGTGACGTGGTGGCCGGCCTGGCAGCGGCAGGAGTCGAGACCCTCATGCAGGGAGCCGCCGGCGCCATCGAGGACACCTACTCGCAGATCATCGCCCTCGGCGAGGCGACCGGCCGGACCGACGACGCCACCGCCCTCGTGGCCAGGATGCGCGAAGAAATCGCCACCCTGGCCGATTCCGTTACCCCCCGCTCCGAACCGCTGAGCTACTACCACGAACTCGACGACACCCTCTTCACGGTGACCTCCTCGACCTTCATCGGAGAGGTCTACGCCCTCGCCGGACTGGTCAACGTCGCCGACGCCGCCGATCCGGACGGCACCTCCTGGGGCTACCCCCAGATCTCCGCGGAGTACCTACTGGACGCCGATCCGAACCTCATCTTCCTCGCCGACACGAAGTGCTGCGCGCAGGACTCGTCCACGGTCGCCGCCCGTCCCGGGTGGGACAACCTGAGTGCCGTGAAGAACGGGCTGGTGATCGAACTCGACGATGACGTCGCGTCCCGCTGGGGGCCACGGATCGTCGACTTCCTCAACGCCATCGTCCACGCGGTCAACGCGGTCGACTGACCCCGACGACGCCCAGATTGGAGGATCCTCGACGATGGCCCTCGGCCACCACGCGCACACCACCCTCGGAGCGCCATGGCTGCTCGGGGGCTCCATCGCCGTCATCTTGGCTGCCCTCGTGGGCATCGCCATCGGCCCGGCGCCCATCCCCCTCGACCAGGTCATCCGCGTGTTATTCGACCGCCTGCCCCTCATTGACGTGGACACCTCCCTCTCGGAGACCGAGAAGGCCATCGTGTGGGACATCCGGGCACCCCGTGTCGCCCTCGGCCTGGTGGTCGGCGCCCTCCTCGCTGGCTCCGGTGCCGCATATCAGGGCGTGTTCCGCAACCCTCTGGCCGACCCCTACCTCTTGGGCATCGCCGCCGGNGCNGGNCTNGGCGCCACCATCGCCATCGTNNCCGGANTCCCGGNANGNCNTCGGNCTNGTGGANCCNGTCCCNCTNGNNGCCTTNGCCGGNGCNCTNNTGGCNGTNNCGGCNGCCGGCACCTTGAGTGTNCGNCGAGGGCACNNTCGGCTCNCCGNCNACNCTNATCNTGGCCGGNGTNGCNGTGGCCAACTTCTTCACGGCCATCCAGACCTTCGTCCAGCAGCAGAACTCCGAGACCCTCCAACAGGTCTTCTCCTGGATCCTCGGACGGCTGGCCACCGCCGGCTGGGGAGAGGTGCGGCTCCTCCTCCCCTACGCGACGATCTGCATCGTCGGACTCCTCCTCTCGGTCGGAAGNCTCGACGTTCTCGCCGTGGGCGACGAAGAGGCCAAGACCCTCGGACTCCGCCCCAAGACGGCGCGTCGGACCATCCTGACCTTGGCCTCGCTCGGAGCCGCGGCAGCCGTGGCCGTCAGCGGCCTGATNGGCTTCGTCGGCCTCGTGGTCCCGCACGCGGTTCGCCTCACCGCCGGGTCAAGCCACCGACGCGTCGTGCCCCTTTCCTTCCTCTTCGGCGCCGCGTTCCTAGTGCTGGCCGACGTGGTCGCCCGGACCCTCCAATCGCCGGCTGAGCTTCCGATCGGCGTGGTCACCGCCTTCGTGGGGGCCCCCTTCTTCTTGGTCATCCTCCGACGTCAGCTGGCTGCGTGAACAGACGGAANCTGTCGCCGCCGGGCGTCCGCTGGGAGGACGTGACGGTGTCCTACGGCGAGCGGTCCGTGGTCGACCACTTCTCCCTGGCCGTCGAACCCGGTACCTGGACCGCGGTCATCGGCCCCAACGGTGCCGGAAAGACCACCCTGCTCCGAACGCTGGCCGGAACCGTCCGACACCAGGGACGGATCGTGATCGGCGGTGACGACGCCAGCACCCTCGCCGGACGGGAACGTGCCCGCCGAATGGCCGTGGTGCCCCAGCACCCCACCGTGCCCCCCGGAATGCGGGTCTTCGACTACGTCCTCCTCGGGCGATCCCCGCACCAGGGCCTCCGCTACGCCGCCTCGGACCACGACCGCCAACGGTCCGCCAGCGTGATCGAGCGTCTACACCTCGCGCCCTTCATCGACCGGGCCGTCGACTCGCTGTCAGGCGGCGAGCGCCAACGTGCCGTGATCGCCCGGGCGCTCGCCCAGGATGCCCGGATCCTGGCGCTGGACGAGCCGACTTCCTTCCTCGACCTCGGNCACCAAGTCGAAGTCCTGGAACTCCTNTCCGAACTCCGTGAGGAGCAGCCACTCACGGTGGTGAGCACCCTCCACGATCTCTCCGTCGCTGGCCAGTTCTCTGACCTCATCGCCGTGGTCGACGGTGGCCGACTCGTCGCCCACGGGACTCCGACCCAGGTCCTGGTCCCGGAGGTGATCGCCCGNCACTGGAACGTTGACGCCCGGACAGAGGCGCATGCGGACGGCTCGGTGACCGTGGCCATCCATCGCCGCCCACGGCGACAGCAAGGCAGTCAGCCCTCCTGATCTGCCTCCCGGTGTACCCGCGGGCAGTCGGCCCACAGTCGCTCGATGTCGTAGAAGCGGCGGGACTCCTCGTCCAGCACGTGGACGACGAACCCCCCGAAGTCCATCAGCACCCACCGGTGGTCGTCCGTGCCCTCGACCCGCATCGGCTCGGGCCCGTCGAGGATGGTCAACTGCTCCTCCACCTCGTCCACGATGGCCCGGACCTGCCGGGTCGTCCCTCCGCTGGTCACCACGAAGAAGTCGGTGACCGANAGTACGTCGCCCACGTCGATCACCACCGTGTCGCGACCCAACTTGTCGTCGGCGGCCCGGGCCGCGGCCCGGGCCCACTCCACCAATGGCANCTCCGCAGGCGCTCCTGCATCGTTCATGGTCATCCTCCGGGCCTGAAGTCCGACCCGATGACCACCGTCAGGTCNGTCACCGGGCTGAGCAGTTCGTCGAACAGGACGCCGCCGCCGATGGTGGCGGCCANCACCTCGGCGTCGCCGAGGTGNGNCGGATCCCGNTACAGGACCCGGGTCTGGATGGCGCCNTCGGTGCGATAGTTCCCCACCACCACCAACTCCACTCCGGCCCGCAGCACGGCCTCTCGNGCCGCCACGTCGGTCGAGTGGTCTCCGGTGCCGTTCAGGAGGCGCACGGTGGGCCGCAGCCCCGGAGCCCGGGGGATNGGGACCGGGAACATGGCCACCACCAGGTCGGTCAGGCGGGCCCGGTCGACGGTNGGACCATCTGCCGCGCCCATCCACGGNCCCNCCGGCACCCGCACCCGNCCACCGGCCACCGTCTNCAGCAGGTGGACCACGTCCAGGTCCAGCACGGGCAGGTTGNCAGACGGGTCACCGGAACCCACCGACTCCAGCCATGCCCGCCACCAGTCGCGCTGGCGATCCATNTGGTCGGCNCCCCCGACCACGCCAACATGNGCGAAGAAGTCCACCACNTCGGCCGCCNGGANCNGGNTGGTGCCNGCGGGGAAACGGACCACCGAGGNGCCGTCGNCCGCNGTGTNCACCANGTCNCCNGGCAGGTCCACGGCCACCGGGNCGACGGCGCCCGCCAGGCTGGACCAGCGNTCGGGCGTGAGCAGGGTGGCCCCGGTGACCTCCACGTCGAGCACGGTGGCCACCGCCCGTCNCACCCCTGCCAGGCCGTCCACCCGGTGGTGGGTGGCCAGATCGCAGGCCGCCTCGGAGCATCCGTCGGACCGGCCGTCGACACGAACGGGCAGCTCGCCGGGCACCAGCAAGACGGTCCCGCCGCTGCCTCCCCGGTCCGAGGCGGCCACCACCGCCACCTGGACGAGCTCGCCGTCGGAGTCCTCGGTGGCCAGCAAGATCGACCAGGTCTGCTCTACAAAGGCCTCGAAACCGGGAGCCCGCGGATCGGTCACCGCCTCCCGGGTCTCGCCCCGCCGGGTGTCCAGCACGGTGCCGAGCCCGCTTACCAGCAGGTNAGCCGCCCAGCCGACGACNANCAGGGCAAAGGCCGGGAAGCCCCACCGCCAGGCCGGCGGCAACGTCGGTCGGGTCACCGACTGATCCCGTAGAGGCCGTGTTCGACGATCAGGGTCGCCACCCCGGACGGCACCGACCCCTGGAGGTCGGCCATGGTCGCCACCTTGGCCCGGAGTTCCCGGCCAGCCAGGTCGGGGAAGACGCCATCTAGGACCTCGTGCTCCCAGCCGGCCGGCGGGCGCCCTCCTTCGTGGCCGGGGCGTTCCATGACCACGATCGTCGCGCGCCGTCGGACCTCGTCGGTACGCACCCAACTGTCCAGNCCGGGGGCCACGTCGCTACCTACGAGCACGAACAGATCGGCTCCGGGATANCGCCCGGCGTACTCGNCCNCCGTGTCGGCGGTGTAGGAGGGGCCGCCCCGCCGCACCTCCAGATCGTCGACCTCCAGCCACGGNTCGGCGTCGGTCCGGTCGGCCACCGCGGCCCGCACCATGGCCAGGCGAAGCTCCACGGCGGAGACGGGCTCGCCACCACCGGTCTTCTGCCACGGATCGTTGGCCACCACCAGCACCACGCGGTCCAGCCCGAAGGTGTCTCGGGCCGCCTCGGCGGCCACCAGATGGCCGCGGTGGGGTGGGTCAAAGGTGCCCCCCAGGAGCCCGATGCGCGACGGACCGGTCACGTCGGAGGGCGGGGACACGTCCCGGATGCTACCGAGCGGTCACCTCCGGCGGCCGTCACGGTGAATCTGTACTGGGGTCGCGATGAGGAGGTGCGCACCCCACCTGACCTGCGAAGATGCGCTGGCTCCCACCCCCCACCAGTTCATGCATTCAATGCATATGACGCAAGTCACCGCCGGGGGGATGGACAGAGCGCGGCGACTGTGCTTGACTTTACGTCAGACGGGGCACTGGAAAGACCTTCAGACGGTCCGGATGCACGTCCGCCTTCCCTGAAATCCCGGCACCGGCGCGCGTCGTGTGACCGCCTGAGAGCCACCACCAAAGTGAGTTGAGAAGAAGATGAGCGATTCCGTCGGCCAGTATCTAAACGAGATCGGCATGGTCCCCCTCCTGAACGCCCAGGAGGAGCGGGAGCTGTCGCAGATCATCGAGGCCGGAGTCGCGGCCCGTGAGCGGAAGGACAACGGCGAGACCGGCCGGGACATCGAGCGGGCCATCCGAGCCGCCGCCCGGGCCAAGGACCGGTTCATCCGCTCCAACCTCCGACTCGTGGTGAGCGTGGCTCGCCGCTACCCCCTGCCACCCGGCATGGAACTCCTGGACCTGATCCAGGAGGGCAACCTCGGCCTGGAGCACGCCGTCGACAAGTTCGACTGGCGGAAGGGCTTCAAGTTCTCCACCTACGCCACCTTCTGGATCCGTCAGGCCATTGGCCGGGCATTGGACCAGAAGGCCAGCCTGGTCCGCCTCCCCGGCGACCGGTCGGCCAGCCTCCGGGCCGCCCTGCGGGCCGTCTCCGGCAACGGCGACGAGCTCGACGAGGAGCACGCCCGGCTGCACCGCCTGACCACCCCCACCTCACTGGACCGCACCATCGGCGACGACGACAGCAACGAACTGGTCGACCTGCTCCCCGATTCTGCCCCCGGACCCGAACTGCAGGTGATGGCCATGGCAGAGAACGAGATGGCCACCAGCCTTCTCGACGTCCTGGACAACCGGGCCCGCTATGCGGTGGAGCAGCGCTTCGGCCTGACCGACGGCCGCAAGCGCAGTTACCGTGAGGTCGGCGAGGAGCTGGGGGTGACCGCCGAGGCCGCCCGTCGCCTTGTCAAGCGGGCCGTCACCACCGTCCGCGACCGGGCCAGCGAGTACAGCGACGTCGCCTGACCTCGGCCGGGGAGCCCCCCGCTCNCCCGCTCCCCCGCTCGCACGGCACGTTGGCCGGTTGAACGGCCATGCCCTGTTTGGAAACCCCCTGCGNTGCCGCGCGAGCGCGCCCGTAGGCTTGGTTCCGTGAACACCGCCACTTCCTCGCGCCCCTTCACCGACTGGGATCCCCGGTCTTGGCGGGACCGCGTAGCCCTCCAGCAGCCCCAGTGGCCCGACGAGTCGGTCCACGAGGACGTCCTCGGCCAGCTTTCGTCGCTGCCCCCGCTGGTCTTTGCCGGCGAGGCCCGCGAGCTGACCGAAAGACTGGCCGCGGTGACAGCCGGTGAGGCATTCCTCCTGCAGGCCGGCGACTGCGCCGAGTCGTTCGACACCTCGGCCGACTCCATCCGCGACCGCCTCCGGGTCATCCTCCAGATGGCCGTGGTCCTCACTTACTACACCGGCGTACCGGTGGTGAAGGTCGGCCGGATCGCCGGCCAGTTCGCCAAGCCGCGTTCCAGCGACACCGAGACGGTCGACGGCATCGAGTTACCGTCGTTCCGGGGCCACATCGTCAACGACGTGGGCTTCACCGCCGACGAGCGGGTCGCCGACCCCACCCGGCTGCTCACCGCCTATCACCGCGCCGCGGCCACCCTCAATCTCCTGCGGGCCTTCACCAAGGGTGGCTTCGCCTCGCTGTCCCGCGTCCACCAATGGAACCGCGAGTTCGTTGCTGACAGCCCCGCCGGACAGCGCTACGAGGCCCTGGCCGACGAGATCGACCGGGCCGTCCAGTTCATGTCGGCCTGCGGCATCACCAGCGACACGCTGACCGACCTCCGCCAGGTCGACTTCTACACAAGCCACGAAGCGCTCCTGCTCGGCTACGAGGAGGCCCTGACCCGCCAGGACTCTCTGACCGGCGAGTGGTACGACTGCTCGGCCCACATGCTGTGGATCGGCGAGCGGACCCGCCAGCTTGACGGCGCCCACGTGGAGTTCCTGCGGGGCGTCCGCAACCCGCTGGGCTGCAAGGTCGGCCCCACGGCCACCTCCGACGAGGTCCTCGGCCTGTGCGAGGCCCTCAATCCCCAGCGGGTTCCGGGTCGCCTCACCCTGGTGAGCCGCATGGGCGCCACCAAGGTGATCGACGGGCTCCCGCCACTGCTAGCTGCCGTGCGCGACGCCGGCCACCCCGTGGTGTGGGTCTGCGATCCCATGCACGGCAACACCTTCACCGCCGACGACGGCCGCAAGACCCGCCACTTCGAGGACGTGCTGGCCGAGGTGTCCGGCTTCTTCGCCGCCCACCGGTTCGCCGGCACCCACCCTGGCGGCGTCCACCTCGAGCTCACCGGCGACGACGTCACCGAGTGCTTGGGCGGCGGCTCCGAGGTGCTCACCGAAGACCTGGGGAGCCGCTACGAGACGATGTGCGACCCCCGCCTCAACGGCAGCCAGAGCGTGGACCTGGCCTTCCGGGTGGCCGAACTCCTTCGCAACGGCGCCCGCTGACCCGTCCCGGCGGTCCGTCCCACCGTTCGGGGCGGTCCGAACCAAGCATCCGCCGGCGTCAGACCAACTTCTCGACGAAGGCCTCCAGTTGACGGAGGTTCCGTACCTCGTAGACGCCCTCACACCAGGTGCCGTACTCCCCGACGATCGAGTCGCCGGTGTCCCAGTAGGCCCGGGGCTCCGGGTTCAGCCAGAAGACCTTGCGGGCCCGGTGCTCGAGCTCCTTCACGATCCACGACTGCGAGGCGTGGTAGTTGTTCCGGGCGTCGCCCAGGATCAGCACCGTCGTCTTGGGCCCCACGTCCTTACCGTATTTCTCCCAGAAGACGCCGAAGGCGTGCCCGTAGTCGGAGTGCCCGTCCACCCACACCACGTCGGCCTCGGTGTTCACCCGGTGGACGGCCTCGCCGATGTCCTCCACCCCCTCGAAGAAGCGGGTCACCTCGTCGAGACCGTCGATGAAGACGAACGACCGGACCTTCGAGAACTGGCTGGAGATGGCGTAGACGAGATGCAGGGTGAACCGGGCGAAGGCGGCCACCGACCCCGAGATGTCGGCCACCACCATGATCTCCGGCTTGGCCGGACGGGGAAACTTGAACTTCGGCTCAGCAGGGACGCCCCCGTAGCTGAGCGAGTGGCGCATGGTGTTCCGGAAGTCCAGCGGGCCCTTGCGACCGTGGCGGCGCTTACGGGCCAGGCGGACGGCCAGCTTGCGGGTCAACGGGTAGATGGCCTTGCGGAGGTTTGCCATCTCCTCCCTTGAGGCGTGCATGAAGTCGACGTCCTCGGGCAGTGGCTTGCGGAGCGTCTTGGCCATCGCCTCGACGCCCCGGTCGGCCACCAGGCGGCGGCGAATCTCAGCTTCCACCTCCTGCTTGAGGCGGTCCATCCGGTCGTTGAACTCGTCCTTCTCGAGACGCTNCTCNAGNGGCGTGAGCNCGGCNGGAGCGTCCTCCCGNGTGGCCTCCATGAGGCGGTCCAGCATCCCGTCGAGGTCCAGGTTCCGCAGGGTGCGGTACAGGTAGTACGTGCCGCCTACCGGACGGCCCGGCTCCATCCCGGCGTAGCGCATGACCGCCTGGCGGGCCAGGGCCCGGAGCATGGCGTCATCGCCGTGCAGGAGGGCCTTGAAGAGCATCTCGGCCAACTGCTCGGGGGTGAGCGCCGACATCCCCCCTCCCCCGCCGCCCTGCTGGCCACCCTGGCCCGGCATCTGGGGGTCCTGGTCGTCGTCATCCGAGAGGAGCGCCGACGAATCGCCGTCCACGATCTCGTACTCGGGGCCCCGCAGCGAGAAATAGACCTCGAAAACCACCTCGAAGGCCCGCCAGTGGCTGTGGTTCTTGACCAAGGTGGCGCCCAGGGCGTACTTGAAGGCCTCCCGATCCTCGATCGGGATGTGAGTGACCGCCTCCATGGCGTCCAGGTTCTCGGTCAGGCTGACCNGGAGTCCGGCGTTGCGGANTTCGAGGATGAAGCCGCTGAGCAGGTCCANCAGGGGCTCGTCGGCCCNGCCCGACGCGGACGGCAGGTCGGTGACGGTCACGGGTGCTCCGTCGAGGTCCGGTCCCGGCGGTCAGGCNGCCGGCCCGGCCAGCTCCTCCGGGTTGTCGGCGAACTCCTTGACCGCCTTGTCGATGTCGGTCCGGTACTTGAGGAGAACGTTGGCCGTCTCGGAAGCCGTCTCCGCAGTGATCTGGTCGACCCCGAGCAGTACCAGGGTGCGGGCCCAGTCCAGTGTCTCGGACACCGACGGATCCTTCTTGAGNTCCAGCTGGCGGATGGACCGCACGATACGGGCCACCTGGTCAGCGAGGTTCGGTTCTATGCCTGGAACCTTGGCCGTGACGATCTCCCGTTCGCGGTCCAGGTCCGGGTAGTCGATGTANAGGTAGAGGCAGCGTCGCTTGAGGGCCTCGGAGAGTTCCCTGGTCCCGTTGGAAGTCAGGAAGACCAGCGGCACCTGGGTGGCCTCGACCGTTCCCAACTCGGGGATCGACACCTGATACTCGGAAAGGATCTCCAGCAGCAGGGCCTCGGTCTCCACCTCGACCCGGTCCACCTCGTCGATGAGGAGCACCACCGGTTCCGTGGCCCGGATGGCCTCGAGCAGCGGCCGGGTGAGCAGGAACTCCTCGGAGAAGAGGTCGTCTTCGACGTCGGTCCACGAGGCATCTCCGCCCTCGGCCTGGATGCGGAGTAATTGCTTCTTGTAGTTCCACTCGTAGAGGGCCTTGGACTCGTCGAGCCCCTCGTAGCACTGCAGTCGGATCAGCCGGGCGTCGATGATCTCGGCCACGCTCTTGGCCAACTGGGTCTTGCCGGTACCGGCCGGACCCTCGACGAGGATCGGTTTGCCGAGGCGGTCGGCCAGGTAGACGATGCCGGCGATGCCGTCGTCGGCGAGGTAGTCGACGTCAGCCAGGGAGGAGCGCACTCCGGCGAGGTCGGCAAAGCGTCCGTCCGTGTCGGTCATGGCCAGAAGGCTACCGACCGGTCACTTCCGGCCGGCCATTCGGGACGGCACGCCGCAGTGGGGTTGCCGGCCGACGAACCGGGTCAGCCCCGGACCTGTCCGTTGCCTCGGATCACGTACTTCTCGGAGGTCAACTGCTCTAGACCCATCGGCCCGCGGGCATGCAACTTCTGGGTGCTGATCCCGATCTCGGCGCCGAAGCCGAACTCCTCGCCGTCCACGAACCGGGTCGAAGCGTTCACCAGCACCGCGGCGGCGTCCACCTCGGTGGTGAACCGGTCGGCCGCTGCCTCGTCGGTGGTGACGATGGCCTCGCTGTGGCCCGATCCGGTCTCGTTCACGTGCCGAATGGCCTCGTCGAGGTCGTCCACAATCCGCACCGAGAGCTTCAGGTCGAGGAATTCGGTCGACCAGTCCTCCTCGGTGGCGACGCCGATGGACGGCACCAGCGCCCGGGCTCGGTCGTCGCCCACCAGTTCGACGCCGTCCAGTGCCTTGATGGCCACGGGCAGGAACCGCTCCGCCACGGCGGCGTGGACCACGAGGCTCTCTGCCGCGTTGCACACCGAAGGGCGCTGGGTCTTGGCGTTCACGAGGATGTCGGTGGCCATCTCCAGGTCGGCGGCCTCGTCGACGTACACGTGGCAGTTTCCGTCGCCGTCGATCACGTAGGGCACTGTCGCGTTCTCGAGGATGGAACGGATCAGTGACGGTCCTCCCCGGGGGACCAGACAGTCGACGAACCCACGCTGCTGCATGAACTCCACGGCCGCTTCTCGACTGCCGTCCTCCACAAGCATCAGAGCGTCGCCTGGGAGGCCGGACTCGACGAGAGCGGCCCGGATGCTGGCGGCCACGGCCCGGTTGGACGACAGCGCACCCGAGGAACCCCGAAGGAAGGACACGTTGCCGGATTTCAGGCAGAGCCCGAAGGCGTCACTGGTCACGTTTGGCCGGTTCTCGTAGATGATGGCCACCACACCGAGGGGAACCCGGACCTTGGACATGCGGAGGCCGTTGGGACGGCTCCACTCGGCGGTCACCGACCCGACCGGGTCGGGCAGGTCGGCCACCTGGCGAAGGCCGGAGGCCATAGCCGAAACCCGGTCCTCGTCGAGCCGGAGGCGGTCGACGACCCCGGGCGGGGTGCCATCGGCCTCGGCCCGGGTCACGTCGTCGGCGTTGGCGGCCAGGATCGACGGCACGTTGGCCTCCAGCCGGTCGGCGGCGGCCCGCAGGCCGGCGTCCTTTGCCACCGTGGTGGCCACAGCCAGGACCGGCGCGGCGGCACGGGCCCGGCGGGCCAGTTCGGGGATCGTGGCCCCGGAGGTTGGAGTGGGCTCGGTCACCCGGTCGAGGCTACCGATGACCGTCCGGCCCGCCCCGGTGGTCTGGGGCCCGGGGGCTACGTTGGCCCGATGGACGGCCCCCGACAGGAGGCGCCCGGGCGCGGTTCGGGCGCGGTGGCCGGCGGAATCGCACTGTCCCGGCTGTCCGGCTTGGCCCGGGAGGTGCTCCTGCGCTCCGTGCTCGCCCTCGGCCCGGCCGCCGA
>PBUO01000007.1 GCA_002727895.1 Acidimicrobiaceae bacterium
ACGACGGCGGCGACGGTCTGTGGGCCACGGCCCCCGGACGACTCGCCGCAGTGGACGTTTCGACCCTGCCGTATCCGGGAGTGGCCACCGACTACAAGCCGCTGCTGGTCGCCCTGCTCTCGGTGGCTGACGGGGTGGGCATCCTCACTGAGAACGTGTTCGCAGGGCGCTTCCGGTACATCCCAGAGCTCGTGCGGATGGGCGCCGNCATCCGGGTCGACGGNGCGCGNGCCGACCACATGGAGATGCTGATNGAGAANCTGGGCGACATGGGCCTNCGNGTCGACGACGGCGGNGACGGNCTGTGGGCCACGGCCCCNGGACGNCTCGCNGCNGTGGACGTNTCGACCCTGCCGTATCCGGGNGTGGCCACCGACTACAAGCCGCTGCTGGTCGCCCTGCTCTCGGTGGCNGACGGGGTGGGCATCCTCACNGAGAACGTGTTCGCAGGGCGCTTCCGGTACATCCCNGAGNTNGTNCGGATGGGCGCCGACATCCGGGTCGAGGGCCACCACGCCGTGGTGCGCGGGGTGCCGGCGCTGTCGGGCGCCCCGGTGCGGGCCCCGGACATCCGGGCNGGAGCCGCGCTGGTGGTGGCCGGNCTGGCNGCCGACGGCGAGACGCTGGTATCCGACGCCCACCACGTGGCCCGCGGCTACCAGGACCTGGTCGGCAACCTGGCCAACCTGGGCGCGGACGTGGCCTACTCGTCGTCGGACGACGCCTGATCCGGACCCGTTCCGGTCTCCGGTCCGTCGAGGCGACGCGCCCGCCGGTCGGCCACCCACAGGAGCCAGGCCACGACGCCCAGCGGTCCGGCCACCATCAGGATCTCGTCCCACCCACCCTGGTGGCCCAGCACGAGGCATGACGGCGGGAACGGGACCATGGCGTCGAGCCTAGGAGCGGGCGCCGAGCCCAGAAGCGNGTAGCGAGGCGGGGAGCGGCCGGTGGGGTGGCAGCCGGGTGGCGGGCTGCGAGACTGGCGGCATGTCCATCGACGTGACCACCGACGCCCCGACCGACGGCCTCCGGGCCCGCGTCGAGAAGGTGGTCGAGGTCATCCGCCCAGCCATCCAGGCCGACGAGGGCGACATCGTCCTCCACGACGTCGACGAGGCCACCGGCGAGGTCACCGTCGAACTGGTCGGCGCCTGCGTCACCTGCCCAGCCTCCGATCAGACGCTGAAGGCCGGCATCGAGCGGATCCTCAGGGACCGCGTCGATGGCGTGACCACGGTGCGCAACGTCGGCGAGACGAGCAACCCGGACGGTCCGATCGGCGCCCCACCGCCAGACGGCTCGCCCCTGGCCGGCCCGGACGGAGACGAACCCGGGGAGACTCCAGTCAGTCTCTGAAGATCAGGAACCGGCGCCGCTTCCGAACGAGGCCGGGCCGGTGGGTACCCTCCGGCGGTGACCGACGCCGCAGATTCCCCCACCACCCAGCCCCCAACGACCCTGCGCGTGGAGCACCGCGACGATGGCGTCGTGGTGGCCACCCTCGACCGGCCCAAGGTCAACGCCCTGGACACCGGCCTGCTGCGCGAGTTGGAGGCCTTCGCCCGCACCTGCCACGACGATCCACCCGGAGCCGTGGTGGTGACCGGGGCGGGGCGCATGTTCGCCGCCGGCGCCGAGTTGGCCGTGTTCGCCGACCCCGACCTGCGCCCTGGCCAGGCCGACGCCTTCCGGGATGCCTTCGGGGCCCTGGAGCGGATCCCCTGTCCGACCATCGCCGCGGTCAACGGCCTCGCCCTCGGCGGCGGCGCCGAGCTGGCCTGGTGCTGCGACCTGCGGATCCTCGGCGAGGGCTCGGCGTTCGGGCAGCCCGAGGTGCTGCTCGGCATCATCCCCGGTGGCGGCGCCACCCAGCGGCTGGCCCGCCTGGTGGGGCGCCCCCTGGCCAAGCGACTGATCTGGGAGGGCCGCCAGGTCCCGGCCGCCGAGGCGCTGACCCTCGGCNTGGCCGACGAGGTGGTGCCCGACGACCAGTTGCTGGACCGGGCATGCGCCCTGGCCGCTGGCTACGCGGCGGGGCCCCGGGTGGCCATTCGGGCCGCCAAGCGGGCCATCGACGAGGGCGTCGACCTGACACTGGCCGAGGGCATCGACCTGGAGCTGGACCTCTTCCTCGAGGTCTTCGAGTCCGACGACGCCCGCCACGGCGTGGAGTCCTTCTTCGAGCACGGGCCGGGCAAGGCGACCTTCACCGGGACATGATCGCTCCGACCTCCCGGTTCCTCGAAGACCTACGGACCTTCGCCGACGCCGAGGGCGTCCGCGACGCGGACCTGACCCGACCCATGGAACTCCTGTCGGACGCCCTGGGACGGGTCGTCCCCGTCGACGACCACCCGGCCCAGCCGTCGGTGCCGGTGGCCGACGACCACCTGGCGGCTGCGCTGACCGCCGCGGTCGGCCCGGCCGTCGACCTCATCCGGTCCATCGTCGGCGAGGTGGGCTGGGCCGTCCCGTACCCCGAGTACGCCGGCGAACCCGATATGGATGCCATGCGGAGCAACTACGCCTACGCGCCGATCATCGGCGCCACCACCGACGCCATCTCGGGGGGCGCCGTGTCGGCCCCGTACCTGAGCGACGAGGTCTTCGTGGGCCTAGTCCTCCAGGGGCCGGGCTGCGACTACCCGTCGCACGTCCACAAGTCGGAGGAGGTGTTCTGGGTGGCCGCCGGGACTGCCGACTGGCAGAAGGGCGACGANTGGCGGGTCGACGGGCCCGGGACCGTCATCCACCACCCGCCGGGGACCCGCCACGCCACCATCACCCGCGACGAGCCCCTGCTGATGCTGTTCGCCTGGGTGTCGGACCCCGACAGCATCCCGGTCATCGTCCGGCACTGAGTTCCCCGGCGACGTGAGCGACCCCTCCACTGGCGACGAGCCGCCGGTCGACGCTTGCCACAGGCACCCTGAGAACCGGGCCGGGGTCCGGTGCCAGCGCTGCGACCGCCTGATCTGCGCACTGTGCATGCACACCGCCTCGGTGGGCTTCCACTGTCCGGACTGCGTGTCCGGTGCGTCCCGACGCCGGGCACCCGGGGTTCGGTACGGCGGGCCGGGACCACGCACCGTCCGGACCGTCGGCGTCGTCGGGGGCTTCCAGGGGCCGCCGGCCACCGTGCTGCTGGCCGTGCTCAACGTGGCGGCCTTCGTGGTCGGTGTGGCCGCCGGCGGCGGCGGTCGCCTCTACGACCGGTTCGCCTCGGGCGGTGGCCGGGTCATGGTCGACCACGGCCTGTTGGGCATCGGACGGTCGGGGCGAGAGTTCATCGGCGTGGCCGAAGGGGAGTGGAGCCGGTTGGTGACCGGCGGATTCCTGCACCTCGGCCTGCTCCACCTCTTGGTCAACGTGGTCCTGCTTTGGATGCTGGGTCGCCAACTTGAGCAGCTGCACGGCACGGCCCGCTTCACCGGCCTCTACCTGGCCTCGTTGCTGGCTGGGTCGTTCGGCGTGATGCTCCGCGATCCGCTGGTGCTGACCGTGGGGGCCTCGGGTGCGGTCTACGGCCTGATGGGTGCGGCGGCTGTCTACCAACTCCGCCACCGGGGTCGCGCCGCCCTGTGGGGGAGCGGGCTGGGTGGGCTATTGCTCATCAACGTGGTGTTCACCTTCGGGCGCCCGGGCATCAGCATCGGCGGACACCTGGGCGGCCTGGCCGGTGGGGCGTTGATCGCCTGGCTGGTCGACCTAAGCGAGGCCCGTCGGGCCCCCCGAGCGGTGGGCACGGTGCTGCCCTGGGTCCTCGGCCTGGCCTTCGCCGTCGGCGCCGTGTGGGCGTCGGGGCGCTGGTGGGACCCGGTGCTGGGCTGACCCTCTCCGTAGGCCACCATCCGGGCATGGACAGACACGCCGAGGCCTTCGACCTGGAGTTCTTCTGGGACCCGGTCTGCCCGTTCGCCTGGCAGACCTCCCGCTGGCTCCGCCGGGTGGCCAAACTACGGGACCTGACCGTCGACTGGCGGTTCATCAACCTGTCGATCCTCAACGAGGAGCGGGACTACGACTCCGAGTTCCCAGAGGGCTACCGCGAGTCGCACGACCGGGGTCGCCGCATGCTGCGGGTGGCCGCCGCGGTGCGCGACACCGAGGGCCGCGACGCCGTGGACGGGCTCTACCAGGCCTTCGGAGCCACCATCTGGCACCGCGTCGTCGAACAGGGCACCGACTTTCGGGCCAGTGTCGCCACGGCTGACCACCTCGTCGCTGTGCTGGTCCTCGCCGGCCTCGACGCGGAGTACGCGGCCGCCGCCGACGACCCATCCCACGACATCGTGCTGCGGGACGAGACTGAGGCCGCGGTGGCCCGGACCGGGCGCGACGTGGGCACCCCGATCCTCACCTTCGGCCCGCCCGACGGACCGTCGATCTTCGGCCCGGTCATCTCGTCGGTGCCCGAGACCGACGAGGAGTGCCTGGCGGTGTACGACGCCACGGTCACCCTGTGCAGCTTCAGCACCTTTTCCGAACTCAAGCGCAGCGCCCGGCCACGCTTGGACCTACCGGCCATCACCGGGCGTTCCGACTAACTCGGGTCATCTTTCGCGGGCTGGGTGCCGGCGTTACCCGGCGTCTGCTCGACGCCACGTGCTCACGTGGACCGCCGAGTCATTGGAGAACGGGGTGCCGTTCCAGTCCTCGGTTCGGTCAACCCGCTGAAGCCCGGCGGACGTCGCCATGGCATCGAGCTGGTCCGGGGTGGCATAGCGCAGCAGGTAAGGGAAGAACCGGTTTCCGGCCGTCGTCATCACGATCCGCTGGCCGGTGATGGTCTGGGCTGCCCTGTCGGTGGTGACCACGTCCAGCATCACTCGTTCGATGGATACGTCGCGGACCGATACGCCGTCGTGGGTGTCGGGGTCAGGCACGAACGCTTCAAGCACGAACCGGCCTTCCGGGGCCAAGATCTTGGCCACGCCTTCTAGGCATGCTTCTTGGGCCGCCTTGGTGGTCAGGTTGAAGAACGTATTGAAGCCCACCAGCACCACATCGAATCCTGTTCCAGCGATGGCCGGATCGGACATGTCGCCGGTGACCAGGGTGAGCCGGTCTGCTCCCGGCTTGGCCCTGAGGCAGCCCAGCATCGCCGGCGAAGCATCCAGCCCGGTGACGGACAGGCCTCGGTCGGCCAGCGGGAGGGCGAGTCGGCCGGTGCCGACGCCCAGTTCCAGCACGGTGCCCTCCGGTCCGGCCAAAATGGCGACCCGATCGGCCACTTCGCTAGGAGACCCGATCTCGGTGAGGGCTATTCCGCCGTCGGTGCCGTACCACTCGTCGTAGACCTCAGCCATGGTCTCGCCGTAGGTCTCGCTGTCATACCCGTCCATTGTCGAGATTCTGACGAGTGGACAGTCAAACTCCAAGAGGATTCGAGGACTGGGCCCGCCGTAGCCTTGATGCCGTGGAAGCGGAGCCGACGAACGAAGTTCTCCAGGAGCGGGTCTATTTGGATCACGCGGCCAGCACGCCGGTTCGGCCCGAGGTGGTGGCCGCCATGCTGCCGTGGCTGGCCGACCGACCGGGTAATCCGTCGGGTTCCCATGCCGCTGCCCGAGAGGCCCGGCGGGCCGTCGACGACGCTCGCGACCTTGTGGCCGCCCTGGTGGGGTGTTTGCCGGGTGAGGTGGTCTTCACCTCCGGGGGGACCGAGGCTGACAACTTGGCTGTGGACGGCGTAGTCCAGGCCACCGGTGGGATTCCGGTCTGCAGCCCGGCTGAGCATCCGGCGGTGCTGGCTCCTGTGCTGGATGCCGGAGGATCAGTGGTGCCGACCGACGCAGCGGGACGGGTCAACCTCGAGGCGCTGGGCAACCTGCTCTCAGGGCCGGACGGCCAACGTGTCCGATTGGTGTCGGCCATGGCTGCCAACAACGAGACCGGAGTGGTTACCGACGTCGATGCGGTGGCCGATGTGGTGGATCGGCACGCACCGCAGGCCGTCGTGCACAGTGATGCGGTGCAGGCGGCCGCCTGGCTGGACCTGCCGACGGCAGTCCGGCGGGCTGGACTGGTCAGTATCACCGGGCACAAGTTCGGCGGTCCCAAGGGGGCAGGTGCCCTCGTGGTGAGAACCGGAGTGCCGTTGGCTCCCGTGCTACGCGGAGGGGGTCAGGAGCGGGAACGACGGAGTGGAACCCAGAACGTCCCGGCCATTGTGGGCCTCGGTGAGGCTGCCCGCCTAGTGGCGATCCAACGCGAGGCTCTCGGGCTACGGGTCGGTGCCCTGCGGGATCGACTGGAGGACGGTCTGCGGGCCGCTATCGACGGCGTCCATCGGACCGTGCCCGACGGCGCATCCCGGACGCCCGGGGTGGCCCACCTTTGCTTTGACGGAATCGAGAGTGAGGAACTGCTGTTCCTGTTGGAGCGGGATGGCATCGCGGCGAGCGCGGCGGCGTCCTGTGCGAGTGGGGCTCAGGAGCCGTCACCGGTGCTGGCCGCCATGGGGATCGACCGGGTGACGGCTGCCGGTTCGCTCCGGTTGTCACTGGGCCATGCCAGCACTGACGACGACGTGGACCACGCACTGGCCGTCATTCCAGCTGCCGTGGAGCGACTCCGGGACTACGCCCGGTCGCTGCAGTCCGGATGACCGCCGCGACCTCCGTCGAGAGGACCGGATCCCCGGTCATGGTCGCAATGTCCGGCGGAGTCGATTCGTCGGTGGCCGCGGCGATGCTCCGCGACGCAGGCCACGAGGTGGTCGGGGTGACGCTGCGCCTGTGGGGTGGCGAGTCAGATACAGGCTGTTGTGCGGTGTCCGACGTCGAGGACGCCCGTCGGGTAGCCGACGCCCTTGGTATCGAGCACCACGTGTTCAACCTGGGGGACGACTTCGACCTAGACGTGGTGGCTCCCTACGTGNCCGACCACGCGGCAGGACGGACTCCCAACCCGTGCATCGAGTGCAACCGGCACGTCAAGTTCACCCGGCTCCGGCACCGGGCCGCCGCCCTCGGCTTCGCCACCATCGCCACTGGCCACCACGCCCGGATTGTCGAACGGCCCGACGGGACCCGGCGGATCGCCCGAGCCGTCGACGCCGCCAAGGACCAGTCCTACGTGCTGCACATGCTCGACCAGGAGCAGTTGGCCGGCCTGCTCCTGCCCATTGGCGGGCTGAGCAAGGAGGAGGTGCGGCGCCGGGCAGCCGACCTGGGGCTGCGGACAGCTGACAAGCCGGACAGCCAGGACGTCTGCTTCATCACCCGGGAGCGGGGCCGGGAAGACTTCCTTCGCCGCCGGATCCCGTTGACCCCCGGTCGGGTGGTCGACGGCACCGGTGCCGGGGTCGGCTCGGTCGACGCCGTGGAGCTGGTCACGGTGGGCCAGCGCAAAGGGATGGCCCTGGCCGGTGGGGGTGAGCCCCGCTACGCGCTCGACGTGGATGTCGCCGCGGCGACCGTAACCGTGGGGTCGGCCGACGACCTGCTAGTCGACGCCACGCCGGTGTCGTCGGTGGTCTGGTCGGCCGGGCCGGTGCCTCCGGGGGTCAGGCTGGCCGTACAGACCAGTGCCCACGGGTCGGCCGACCCGGCGACCCTCCGCGAGGACGGCGGGCAGGCGGTGGTCCGGTGGGACAAACCGCGCCGCCGGGTGGCCCCGGGACAGGCCGTGGTGTTCTACGAGGGCGACGAGGTGGTCGGCGGGGCGACCGCCACCTGANCCGTCGGTCCGGGGTGTCGGGGTTCAGCCGGTCGGGAGGCGCCGACGGGCCGCCTCGNCCAGCACCACGTCGGGTCGGGCCGGCGAGCACAGGAACGCCTCGANGGCGGTCATCTCGGTGGCNNTCCGTCCGTCGGNCGGCAGGANGTCGTGGGGCNTGCGNCACCGCACCTCCAGCGCCAGCCCNCGGGCCCGCTGGGTCAGGTCGAGGGCCCTGGTGTCGGCCGGAGCTGCGGCGATCCGTTCCAGGCCGGCCCTTTGCAGCAGGGTCGGCTCGGCCAGCGCCAGATGGTCGTGGAGCACGAACCCCGCCGGGACGAGGACTACCCAGCGGCGGGCCAGGCGGTGCAGGGCCCGGACAGCCAGGGCAGTGACGGCCAGCCCCACTGCGAAGGCCACGACCCCAACCACCCACCGTCGGTCCAGCAGCAGGATCGGGCCCACGGTGGCGCCGGCGAGGGCGACCACGGTGGCCAACGGGCCGAGGANCACGGCCACCGGTCCGGGGGCCCGCAGGAGGAATCGGCGCTCGTCGCCGTAAGAGGCCCCGTCCACGAACCGATCGGCCACCGGAGCGGTGAAGGTGGCCAGGGCCACGAGGGCGCCACAGGCCAGCCCGAGGACTGCGTGCACCGCGTCGTCGGTGGTNACTGCGGCCCACGCGGCCAGCANGGCGACCGCCGGTCCGCCGAGGCGCAGGGCGGTNAGCGTCACGGGAAGGGGNACCANGGTGGCGATCAGCCCGACCGCCCACAGGGCCCACAGCAGGGCCGAGCCAGTCGANCGGGGACCGGGGTCGAGGTCGTGGAGGGNGTCTGCCACCAGCGGGCCGGCCAGGACGGGCAGCAGCACCCAGACGGCCCGCAGCCCGGCCACGTCGCGACGCTCAGCCCGTCGACCGGGTGCGTCGTCGGCCGGGCNCCGAAGGGTGGAGGGGAGGGGGACGCGGGCCACCGTCACACGCTAGAGGCCGCTCGGGAGGCCGTCACCGGCCCTCGGTAGGATCGGTTCGTGGATGGAGATNCCGCNCGGATCGACGAACTCCGGGCGTTGGTCGANCACCACGACCAGCGGTACCACATCGACGACGCGCCGGAGATCCCCGACGCCGACTACGACGCCCTCCTGGCCGAGCTCCGGGCCCTGGAGGCCGAGCACCCCGACCTGGTCACGCCCGACTCGCCGACCCAACGGGCCGGGGCCCCGGGNCGCAGCACCTTCGCCGAGGTGGCCCACCGGGTGCCCATGCGGTCGCTGGACAACGCCTTCGACGTCGACGAACTGCGAGCCTGGACCGACCGGGTCCTCCGGCGCCTCGGCGACGACGCCCCGCCGGTTGCATGGGCTTGCGAGCTGAAGTTCGACGGCTTGGCCGTCTCGCTCCGCTACGAGGACGGCGTGCTCGTCCAGGCGGCGACCCGTGGAGACGGGCGGGTCGGCGAGGACGTCACGGCCAACGTTCGCACCATCGACGACGTGCCGGACCGGCTGGCCGACGGGGCGCCCCCCGTGGTCGAGGTCCGGGGCGAGGTNTACATGGGCCTGACNGCCTTCGCGGAGCTCAACGCCGCCCAGGAGGAGNCGGGCGAGAAGGTGTACGTGAACCCCCGGAANACCGCNGCGGGTTCGCTGCGCCAGAAGGACGCCACAGTGACGGCCACCCGCGACCTCTCGTTCTGGGCCTACCAGCTGGGCGAGGTGGTGGACGGGCCCGAACAGGCGTCGCACCTCGAGACGCTGGCATGGCTGGACGCCCTCGGCCTGCCGGTCGACGCCCACCGGGCCCGCTTCGACGACGTCGAGGACGTGGTGGCCCACGTGGCCGCCGTGGAGGCCGCCCGCCACGACCTCGACTACGAGATCGACGGCGTGGTGGTCAAGGTCGACGATCTGGTCCTCCAGGACGAACTGGGCTTCACGGCNCGGGCGCCNCGGTGGGCCATCGCCTACAAGCTGCCCCCCGAGGAGCGCACCACCCGCCTGCTGGANATCGAGGTCTCGATCGGACCCGGCGGCCAGGCCACCCCGTTCGCCCGCCTCGAGCCNGTNTTCGTGGGTGGCTCCACAGTGGCCGCNGCGACCCTCCACAACGCCGACCAGGTGGCGGCCAAGGACGTCCGTCCGGGCGACGTGGTGGTGGTCCGCAAGGCTGGCGACGTCATCCCCGAGGTGCTCCGCCACGTGCCCTCCGAACGCCCCGACGGTTCGGTGTCGTGGACGTTCCCCACCGAGTGCCCGGCCTGCGGGGGCCCGCTGGTGCGACCCGAGGGCGAGGCGGCCACCTTCTGCGCCAACCACGCCTGTCCCCGACAGGTCCGGGGCCGCATCGAGCACTTCGCCTCGCGGGGGGCGATGGACATCGAGGGCTTCGGCGAGCAGCGGGTCAACCTGTTCGTGTCCGAGGGGCTGCTGGTCGACGTGGCTGGCGTGTTCGCCCTCGACTACGACCGGATCGCCGCCTGGGACGGCTTCGGCGAGACTTCGGTGGAGAACCTGCGGCGGGCCGTCGACNCGGCCCGTGATCGGCCGCTGGGCCGGCTCCTGTTCGGGCTNCGCATTCCTCACGTGGGGACCACNGTGGCCGACCTCCTGGCCTCGGCATTCGGCCACCTGGACCGCCTGCAGGCGGCGACGGTGGAGGAGATCGAGGCCGTGGAGGGGCTGGGGCCGGTCATCGCGGCCAGCCTCTACGGGTGGCTGCGCGAGGAGCGCAACGCGGAACTGCTGGACCGGCTCCGGGCAGCCGGCGTGTGCCTCGAGGCCCCGGACGCCGGCGAGGCCGGCGGCGTCGAACCGNTGCTGGCTGGCCTGTCCATCGTGGTCACCGGCACCTTGTCGGCCATGTCGCGCGACGAAGCCAAGGCGGCCATCGTGGCCCGGGGCGGGAAGTCACCGGGCAGCGTCTCGGCGAAGACCACCGCCTTGGTGGCCGGCGAGGGGGGCGGGTCCAAGCTGACCAAGGCCGAGGACCTGGGCGTACCCGTCCTCGACGAGGCCGCCTTCGACCACCTGCTGGCCACCGGCGAGCTGCCGGCCTGAGCAGGGCTGGGCGCCAGCTGGCCGGCTCCGGTCAGCAGTGCCGGGTCAGCCGTCGACCCGGAAGCACCAGTCGATGGTCGAGGTGCGGTCAGGGTTGCGGACCGACCAGTAGCGCACCGTGGCGCAGACCTCCTGGGAGGGGAGCCGTTCCAGCACCAGGCCCTCGTCGGGACGGAAGACCACTGAGTTCAGCGCCGGCTCGACCCGCTGCTGATCCAGAGGGATGGCCGTCCCGTCGATGTGGAGGATCTCGCCCGCCCAGCCGGCGGCCAGGATGGCCCCCACGTTGGCCTGGGGCAGGACGGTGTCCCCCCGCGGGGGCAGCAACTCGGAAACCGCCGGGTTTGTGTCCACGGCCACGTCGCCGGAGTCCTCGCTGGGCAGGATGGCCGCAAGGACCAGGATCCCGATCCCCAGGCCCATGAGCACGCTGATGACGAGGGCGCGGCGTCGGGTCACGGGCGCAGGCTATCCACGGGGTCCGCAGGGGTAGCCTCGNGGGGTGACCGACGGATTCTCCGACGGGGCCCCCGCCGGCCCCTCCGCCGCGCCTCCCCAGAGCGGGCCCGCTCCCGGTCGGATGCTGGGCGGCCGCTACCGCCTCGGCAACGTCATCGGCACCGGCGGCTCGGGCACCGTCTACCTGGCCGACGACCTGTCGCTGGGCCGACAGGTGGCCGTCAAGGTCCTGCACTCTTCGCTGGTCGGCGACGAGGCGTTCGTGGAGCGCTTCCGGACCGAGGCCCGCCTGGTGGCCTCGCTGGCCGATCCCCACGTGGTGGCCATCTACGACTGGGGCGTCGACGGGCAGGCCTACCTGGTCACCGAGTACCTGGGCGGGGGCAGCCTGCGCAGCATCCTCTCGTCGGGCCGGACCCTCAGCCCCTCGCAGATGCTGACCGTGGCGCTCGAGGCCTGCCGGGCGCTCGACCACGCCCACCGCCAGGGGATCGTCCACCGGGACGTCAAGCCGGCCAACCTCCTGTTCGGCCAGGACGCCCGCCTCCGCATCGCCGACTTCGGCCTGGCCGAGGCCCTGACCGGGACCTCCAGCCGGGAACTGTTCGGTGGCGGCGGGGTCATCGGCACCGCCCGGTACTCCTCGCCGGAACAGGCCCAGGGGCTGCCGCTGGACGGCCGCTCCGACGTCTACGCCCTGGCCCTGTGCATGGTCGAGGGCGTGACCGGCCACCTCCCGTTCGTGGCCGACACCATCTCCGACACGCTGGCCGCCCGGGTGGGGCGCGACGTCCCGATCCCCGACGCCCTCGGCCCGCTGGTCCCCGTGGTGGCCCACGCCGGCACCGCGGAGGTCGGGAACCGGCCCACCGCCCGCGAACTGGGNCGGATGCTGCTGGACGCGGCCGGGCGCATGGCCCGCCCCGAGCCGNTACCTCTGGTCGGNCCCGGCGAGGTGGGCGCNGCCCCGATGCCTGGCGAGGCNGAGCACGCCGCNNCGTCGGTGTTCGCCGCCGCCGGTGCCCCGACGCAGGCCCACTCGCCGCTCGCCGCCCATTCGCCGGTGGNCGGACACTCGCCGATCCGCCNCGGCGAGGCGCCGGGCGACCTCCATCTCCCGGTCCGTCGCCGCCGCTGGGTGGGGACCCTGGCCGCCACCGTGCTGGCCGCCGTCGCCGTCGTGGGCGCCCTGGCCCTTTGGGACGCCAACCGTCCGACCACCCGCGCCGTCCCGTCGCTGCTCAACACCGCTGGTGACAGTGCCCGGTCGCTGCTGGTGGAATTGGGCTGGACCGTCGAGGAGCGCTACGACCGCCGCGACGACACCGTGGAGGGCCAGGTCCTGTCCATGCAGCCTGTGGCCGGTACCCGGCTTGACGCCGGCGAGACGGTGGTGCTGGTGGTGTCGCTCGGCCCGGCCCGCCTCTCGGTCCCCGAGGGCCTGGTGGGAGCCAGCGAGTCCGAGGCGGAGCGTCGCCTGGTCGACGCCGGCCTGGTGCTCGGCACCGTCACCCGGGAGCGCAGCGAGGACGTGGCCTTCGGCCTGGTCATTGAGGTCCTGGCCGCCGAGGCCACGGTGCCCCAGGGCTCGGCGGTAGACCTGGTGGTGTCGGACGGGCCGCTGCCCCGCCTGGTGCCCGAGGGCCTGGTGGGGATGATGCCGGCCGACGTGGTGGCCGAACTGATCGCTCTGCGCCTCGCCCCGACCATGGGCGAGGAACACGACGAGTGGCTGGCCGCCGGCCGCGTGTCGAGGATCGAGCCCCCGGCCGGGACCCGGATCGAGGTAGGCGACGACGTCCGCGTCGTGGTGTCGCTGGGCGCCGTGGAACGGGCCGTTCCCACCATGGAGGGCCTCAGCCTGCTGGCCGCCGAGAGTCGCTTGGCCGCGGCGGGCTTCCGCGAGGTGGTGGTCGAGGGCCTGCCCGCCGACCAGGCCGACCTCGACCGGTCCGCGTGGGTGGTGACCGGACAGGACCCGNCGGCCGGACGCCGCAGCCTCCCATCGGCNACCGTCACCCTCGTGGTNGGCGCCCCATGACCGGCAACCGCACCGGCACCGGCGCCTGAGCCGTAGCCTGCAACGTCGGCCCGGCGACCGCCGGACCCCGGCGAGGACCCCCGAGGACGCCCCCGGATGACCGAACGCATCACCAGAGACGANGTGGCCCACGTGGCCGACCTGGCCCGTCTNACGCTGGNCGACNACGAGCTGGANGCCTTCACCGGGCAGNTGGCCGACGTGCTGGACCACGCNGCCGACCTGGACGCCCTCGACNTGGACGACGTCCCCCCGACCGCNCACCCGCTGCCNCTGCGCAACGTGCTGCGNCCNGACGTGGTGGGCGAGACCAGCGACCGGGCCGAGGTGCTGGCCGCCGCCCCCTCGGTGGAGGACGAACAGTTCCGCGTCCCGCCGGTNCTNGGGGAGGCCCCGTGAGCGCCGAAGCGACCGCCCACGAGATCGTTGCGGCCGTCCGTTCCGGGGTGCGTACGGCCCGCGAGGTCCTCGAGGAGCACCTGGCCGCCGTCGAGGCCCGCGAGGACGAGGTCCACGCCTTCAACCTGGTGCTGGCCGACGAGGCTCGGGCCGCGGCCGACGCGGTGGACGCCTCGGTGGCCGCCGGCACCGACCCCGGCCCGCTGGCCGGCGTCCCGGTCGCCCTCAAGGACAACATGTGCACCCGGGGCGTACCCACCACCTGCTCGTCGCGGATCCTCGATGGCTGGCGTCCCCCCTACGACGCCACGGTGGTCGAACGCCTGGCGGCGGCCGGCGCCGTGGTGGTCGGCAAGACCAACCTGGACGAGTTCGCCATGGGCAGCTCGACCGAGAATTCGGCCTTCGGCGTGACCCGCAACCCGCTGGACCCCACGAAGGTCCCCGGTGGGTCGTCGGGCGGCTCGGCCGCGGCGGTGGCCGCCGGCTTCGTCCCCCTGTCCCTGGGCAGCGACACCGGCGGCTCCATCCGCCAGCCGGCCGCCCTCTGCGGCGTGGTCGGCGTCAAGCCCACCTACGGGGCGGTGTCCCGGTACGGCCTGGTGGCCTTCGCCTCCAGCCTCGACCAGATCGGTCCGTTCTCTCGCACCGTTGCCGACTCGGCCCTCATGCTGGAGGTCATCGGTGGCCACGACCCCCTCGACTCCACCTCCATCCCGGAGCCGGCCCCCGGCCTGTCGTCGGTGCTGGACCGGGGCGTCGAGGGCATGCGCATCGGGATCATCGAGGAACTGTCCGGCGACGGCCTCGAAGGCATCGCCGGCGACGTCCGGGCCCGCCTCGGCGAGGCCGCCGCTGCACTGGCGGCTGCCGGCGCCACCGTCGAGACCACCTCGGTCCCGTCGACGGTGTACGGCCTGTCGGCCTACTACGTGATCGCCCCGGCCGAGGCGTCGTCCAACCTGGCCCGTTACGACGGCGTGCGGTTCGGCCTGCGAGTCGACGCCCCCAACGCCGGCGACATGAACACGGCGACTCGGACAGCGGGGTTCGGCGACGAGGTGAAGCGGCGGATCATGCTCGGCACCTACGCCCTGTCGGCCGGCTACTACGAGGCCTACTACGGCAAGTCGCAAAAGGTCCGCACGCTGATCGTTCGGGACTTCGCCCGGGCCTATGAGGACTTCGACCTGCTGCTCAGCCCGACGGCGCCCACCACGGCCTTTCCCATCGGGGCCAAGACGGCCGACCCGATGACCATGTACCTCAACGACGTGTGCACCATCCCGTCCAACCTGGCCGGGCACCCGGCCATGTCAGTGCCCTTCGGCCTCGGCGATGACGGCATGCCGGTCGGCGTGCAGGTGCTGGCCCCGGCCACCGGCGAGGCGACCATGTTTCGGGCCGCCGCCGTCCTCGAGGCCGCTGCGCCGGCCGGGCATGCACTCGTGGGTGGGGCCCTCGTTGCCGGGAGCGACGCTGGAGGCGCCCGATGAGCGATGAGGCCACCGAGATCGTTCCCGGCTGGGAGACCGTCATCGGCCTGGAGGTCCACGCCGAGCTGGCCACGGCCACCAAGCTGTTCAGCGGCGCCCCCAACCGGTTCGGCGGCGAGCCCAACACCAACGTCGACCCGGTGTCGCTGGGCCTGCCCGGTTCGCTGCCCGTGCTCAACGAGCAGGCCGTGGAGCTGGCCATCAGGGTCGGCCTGGCTCTGCACTGCCGGGTCCAGCCGTCGGTGTTCGCCCGGAAGAACTACTTCTACCCGGACATGCCGAAGGACTTCCAGATCTCCCAGTACGACCGGCCCATCAACGAGGACGGCTGGCTGGAGCTGCCCGACGGCCGTCGGGTGGGCATCGAGCGGGCCCACCTCGAGGAGGACACCGGCAAGAGCACACACGTGGGCGGCGGCGGCCGCATCCACGAGGCAGGCCACTCGCTGGTCGACTACAACCGGGCCGGCGTCCCCCTCATTGAGATCGTCGGCGCCCCTGACCTGCGGTCGGCCGAGGACGCACGGTCCTACGTCAGCGAGCTCAGGTCGATCCTCGTGGCCATCGGCGCCTCGGACGGGAAGATGGAGGAGGGCTCGATGAGGGTGGACTGCAACGTGTCGGTCCGTCCTGTCGGCCAGGCCGAGTTCGGCACCCGCTGCGAGATCAAGAACATCAACTCGCTGCGCTCCCTGGGCCGGGCTATCGGCTACGAGGCCCGGCGACAGGTCGACCTCGTCACCTCCGGCGAGGCGGTCGAACAGCAGACCCGCCACTGGAACGAGGACGAGGGCCGCACCCACAAGTTGCGCTCCAAGGAGGAGGCCTTCGACTACCGCTACTTCCCGGAGCCCGACCTGGTGCCCGTGGAGCCGTCCGACGACTGGATCGAGGCCGTCCGCCGGGTCTTGCCCATGCTGCCCCGGGAGCGACGCCACCGCCTCGCCGAGGCTGCCGGCGTGGACACCGCGGCCGCCGCCCTGACCGTGGAGCGGGGCATGGACGACCTGGCCGTGGACGCCATCGCGGCGGGCGGTGACGCCGGCCGGGTGCTGGTCCACGTGGAGAACAACCTGGCCGACGGGGTCGGCTCGCTGGACGCGGCGTCCTTCGCCGCCCTGGTTGGCATGGAGGTCGGTGGCGACCTGACGGCCACCCAGGCCAAGACGGTGCTGGCCGCCTTGGTGGCCGACGGTGGCAACCCGGCCGAGGTGGCCGCCTCGCTGGGCTTCGAGGCCATGGACGGTGGCGAGTTGGAGGCCATCGTGGACGGGATCATCGCCGCCCACCCCGACGACTGGGCGGCCTTTACCTCCGGCGACGACAAGGAACGTAAGAAGAAGTCCGGCTTCTTCGTTGGGCAGGTCATGAAGGCCACCGGTGGCCAGGCCGACGGTCGGGCCGTCAACGAGGTCCTGGCCCGCCGCGCCGCGGGCTGACGCCTGTTCGTCCGGCCGGGCCCTGCCCGCCGGAGAGCCTCAGCGCTCGGCGCCCACCACCTGCCACCGGTCCCCGGCGAAGCGGGTCAGGAAGATCCCCGACCGCAGCACGGTGGCCAGCCAGATGGCGCCCCACAGCCAACCGACTCCCAGGTCGGCCAGCCGGCCGACCACCATGGCGGCCACGGTGGCCACCGAGGTGGCGGCCATGGCCCGGGCCATGAAGGCCTGGTCGCCGGCCCCGATGAGGATCCCGTCAAGGGCGAATGCGATTCCGCCCACCGGTGCCATCAGGGCGACGTGGACGAGGAGGAATGCGGCGAGGGACACCACCTGGGCGTCGGCCGAGAAGACGCCGGCCACGCCGTGGCGGGTCGCCAACAGGACCGGCAGCATGGCTAGTCCCATTGCCACCGACCAGGCGATGACGCGGCAGCCGATGCGGCGGGCCGCTGCGGCGTCGCCGGCCCCGAGGCGCTCGCCGACCATGGCCTGGGCGGCAATGGCCACGGCGTCCATGGCCAACGCGGCGGCCACCCAGACCTGGAAGGCGACCTGGTGGGCGGCCACGTCGTCCCGTCCGATGCGGGTGGCCACCGAGGTGCCGACCAGGAACATGCCTGTCAGCGAAAGATTGCGGACCAGGAGCTGTCCGCTGACTGTGAGCATTCGGACAATGTTTGCCGGGTGGGGGCCCAGCGAGGCTCGGCGCCGGCGGACGTCGCGGCCGACCCAGGCCAGGTAGTAGGCGGCGCCCGTCCACTGGGCGACCACGGTGGCCGCCGCCGAGGCCCCGATACTCAGATCCAGGCCCAGGATCAGTACCAGCTCGAGGACCAGGTTGAGGATGGCCGTGCCCACCGCCACTCGCAGCGGTCGCACGTTGTCCTTGAGGCCCCGCAGGTATCCCACGCCGGCCAGCATGAGCAGCATCCCGGGCGCGCCGAGCAGGCTGATCCGCAGGTAGGTGGTGGCGTGGTCGGCCACGTCCCCGTCGGCGCCGAGCGCCCCCACGATGGAGTCGGCCAGCGGAATGCCGACGGCGGCCAGTCCGATCCCGATGCCCAGGGCCAGCCACAGTCCCTGTACCGCCTGGTCGGCGGCCCGCCGATGCTCGCCGGCTCCGGTCAGGCGGGCCACCGAGGCGGTGGTCCCATAGGCCAGGAAGATGCAGAGCCCGTAGGCGAAGAGCAGGGCGGCCGAGGCGACGCCCAGGCCACCCAGGGGGCCGGTGCCGAGGTGGCCGACCACCGCTGTGTCGGCCAGGACGTACAGCGGCTCGGCGACCAGCGCTCCGAGCGCCGGGACGGCGAGGCGCAGGATCTCCCGACCGTCGTCGGACAGGTGTGGCCTCGGAAGCGGTGCGGACATCGGCCGAGACTACGACCGGGCCGGTCAGGGCCCCGTGGTCGGATTCCACCGTCCTCGGCCACTGGCCGCCCACCCGGTGACGGGGCGTAGCCTGCAGGCCATGACGGACCTCACCCACGGGGGGATGAAGCCCCGCAGCCACGACGTGACCGAGGGGCCGGCCAAGGCTCCGGCCCGGGCCATGCTCCGGGCCATCGGCATGACCGAGGACGACTTTGACAAGGCCCAGGTGGGCGTGGCGTCGTCGTGGAACGAGGTGACTCCCTGCAACATGCCGCTGGACGCCCTGGCCAAGCGGTGCAAGGCGGGGGTCGCCGAGGCCGGTGGCTTTCCCATTGAGTTCAACACCATCGCCGTGTCCGACGGCATCTCCATGGGTCACGAGGGGATGCGGGCCAGTCTGGTCAGCCGGGAGATCATCGCCGACTCGGTCGAGGCGGTCATGCACGCCGAGCGCCTCGATGCCCTCGTCAGCTTTGCCGGCTGCGACAAGTCGCTCCCCGGGATGATGATGGCCGCGGCCCGGATCAACCTGCCGTCGGTGTTCGTCTACGGCGGGTCGATCATGCCGGGCCGCCATCCGGATGGTCGGGCGCTCGACGTGGTCAGCGTTTTCGAGGCGGTGGGGGCTCACGCGGTGGGCGGCATCGATGACGAGGAGCTCCTGACCATCGAGCGGGAGGCCTGCCCGACCATCGGCAGCTGCGGTGGCATGTTCACCGCCAACACCATGGCGTCGATCGGCGAGGCCATCGGCATGTCGCTGCCCGGGTCGGCGTCGGCGGCGGCCATCGACTCCCGGCGAGCCGACGTGGCCTACGCCAGCGGTGTGGCCGTCATGAACCTGCTTCGAGAGGGCATCCGGCCCCGTCACATCATGACCAAGGGCGCGTTCGAGAACGCCATCGCGGCGGTCATGGCCCTCGGCGGCTCCACCAACGCCGTGCTGCACCTGCTGGCCATGGCCTTCGAGGCCGACGTGGAGCTGGAACTGGAGGACTTCAACCGGGTGGGGGCGAAGGTGCCGCACCTGGCCGACACCAAGCCCCACGGGCAGTACCACATGGTCGACATCGACCGGATCGGCGGCGTCCCGGTAGTCCTGCAGATGCTGGCCGAAGAGGGCCTACTCCACCTCGACGAGGTGACAGTGACCGGGAAGACGATGGGGGAGAACCTGGCCCTGCTGGACGCGCCGCCGCCCGACGGTGACGTGGTCCACGCCTTCGACGATCCGATCCACGCGGTGGGCGGGTTGGCCGTGCTGCGGGGTTCCCTGGCGCCCCGGGGTGCGGTGGTCAAGGTGGCGGGCATCGACTTCGATCACTTCGAGGGCCGGGCCCGGGTGTTCGACGGCGAGGACGGGGCCATGGCCGCCGTGCTGGGCGACCGGATCGAGGCCGGCGACGTGGTGGTTATCCGCTACGAGGGTCCCAAGGGCGGGCCCGGAATGCGGGAGATGCTTGCCATCACGGGCGCCATGAAGGGCGCCGGTCGGGGCGGGGACGCCGCGCTGGTCACCGACGGCCGGTTCTCCGGTGGCACCCACGGCTTCTGCATCGGCCACGTGGCTCCCGAGGCCGTCGACGGCGGCCCCATCGCGCTGGTCGAGGAGGGCGACCGCATCGCCATCGACGTGGTCGGCCACACCATCGACCTGCTGGTCGACGAGGCCACCCT
>PBUO01000063.1 GCA_002727895.1 Acidimicrobiaceae bacterium
CACGTAGTCGATGGTCGGCTCTAAGGCAGCCGGCGTCTTCTTCGTGATGTCGTTGGGGATCTCGTCCAGCGCATACCCCACGGCCAGCTTGGCGGCGATCTTGGCGATCGGAAAGCCGGTGGCCTTCGACGCCAGCGCCGAGGAGCGGCTGACCCGAGGGTTCATCTCGATGACCACTTGGTCACCGGTGGTCGGATCCACCGCGAACTGGACGTTGGAGCCGCCCGTTTCCACGCCGACGCGGCGCAGGCAGGCGAACGCCGCGTCGCGCATCTCCTGGTACTCCACGTCGGTCAGGGTCTGGGCCGGCGCCACGGTGATCGAGTCGCCGGTGTGGACGCCCATGGGGTCCAGGTTCTCGATGGAGCAGATGACCACGCAGTTGTCGGCGTGGTCCCGCATCACCTCGAGCTCGTACTCCTTCCACCCGGCGATCGACTTCTCGATCAGGATCTCGGAGATGGGGCTGGCGTCGATGCCGGTGGCCGCCGCCTTCTCGAACTCCTCGGGTGTCGAGGCGATTCCGGTGCCCCGCCCGCCCAAAATGTAGGCGGGACGGATGACCACGGGCAGGCCGATCTCTTCGACCACGGTGCGGGCCTCGTCCATGGTGTGGGCGATGCCTGACCGGGGCACGCCGAGCCCGATCTCCTGCATGGCCACCTTGAACCGCTCGCGGTCCTCGGCGGTGGCGATGGCCTCGGCGTCGGCGCCGATCAGCTCCACGCCGTAGCGGTCCAGCACGCCGGCCTCGACCAGCTCCATGGCCAGGTTCAACGCGGTCTGGCCACCTAGGGTGGGCAGCAGTGCGTCGGGCCGCTCCTTGTCGATGATGGCCTCGAGCACGTCGAGGCGCAGTGGCTCCACGTAGGTGGCATCCGCGAAGTCCGGGTCGGTCATGATCGTGGCCGGGTTCGAGTTGGCCAGGATCACTCGATAGCCCTCGTCCCGCAGGACGCGGCAGGCCTGGGTGCCCGAGTAGTCGAACTCGCAGGCCTGGCCGATGACGATCGGCCCGGAGCCGATCAGCAGGATGCTCTGGATGTCGGTGCGGCGTGGCATCAGGCGGCGGTTCCCTGGCATCGGGCCATCAGTTGGTCGAACTCGTCGAACAGGTAGCGGCTGTCGTGGGGGCCGGGACCGGCCTCAGGGTGGTACTGGACGCTGAACGCCGGGACGTCGCGGCAGCGGATGCCCTCAACGGTGTGGTCGTTGAGGTTCACGTGGGTCAGGTCCGCCGACGGGACCGAGCCCTCGGCCACGCAGTAGTTGTGGTTCTGGCTGGTGATCTCCACCGCGCCGGTGGCCAGGTTGCGTACCGGGTGGTTCCCGCCGTGGTGGCCGAACGGGAGCTTGAACGTCTCGGCACCCAGCGTTCCGGCCAGCAGTTGGTGGCCGAGGCAGATCCCGAAGACCGGCACCTCGCCGAGCAGNGCGGCGATCTCGGTCCGGATGCCGGCCANGGGCTCTGGGTCGCCGGGGCCGTTGGATAGGAAGACNCCGTCGGGCGCCATGGCCAGGACGTCCGCCGCGCTGGTCGACGCCGGNACGATNGTGACNTCGCCCAGGCCGGCCAGATGGCGGACGATGGTGGCCTTGATCCCNAAGTCGAAGGCCACGATGCNCCGACTCCCGCCGGTCGAGGCCACCGTGCTGGGCGCCTCGCAGGTNACCGTGGCCACCAGGTCGAGACCGTCGGTGCCCGGCTCTNCGGCCGCNGCGGCGGTCAGGGTCGCCTCGTCGGCCGTGCCGAACGCCCCAGGCATGGCCCCGGCGTCGCGCAGGTGGCGGGTCAGCCGACGGGTGTCGATCCCGGCGATGCCCGGCACCCCGTGTGCCCGCAGCAGGCCGTCCAGGTCATCGGTGGCCCGCCAGTTGCTGCACCGTCGGGCCAGGTCGCGGACCACCACGCCCCGGCAGAAGGGCCGCCNACTCTCGTGATCCTCCTCGTTCACGCCGTAGTTGCCGAGGTGAGAAACGGTGAAGGTGATTATCTGCCCGGCGTACGACGGGTCGGTGATGACCTCCTGGTAGCCGGACAGCACCGTGTTGAAGACCACCTCGCCAGTGGCCACGCCGTCGGTCGGGGCGGCACCGATGGCCTCGCCCTCGAAGACCTCGCCGTCGGCCAGCACCAGGGCGGCGGCCTGCGGACGGTTCACGATCCTGCTCATCGACGGGCCTGCCCGTCCACCACCACCGGTTCGCCAGCCCGGATCGTGTGTCGCACCCGACCCCGCAAGGTGCGCCCCTCGTAGGGGGTGTTGAGGCTCCGGCTGGCCATGGCCGCCCCGGACACCGTCCACGTCTCGTCCGGGTCGACCACGCACAGGTTGGCCGGTGCCCCTGGTTGGACGTCGGCACCGTGCCGGTCGGCCACCCCGGCAATGGCCGCCGGCCGCCAGGACAGGACGGCCAGCACCTCGGGTAGGTCCAGCCCCGACTCGTCGAGCGTGAGGGCGAACGCTGTCTCCAGGCCCAGCATCCCGGGCGGCGCCTGGTCGAAGGGGCGTTCCTTGGCGTGGGGGGCGTGCGGGGCGTGGTCGGTGGCCACCGCGTCAATGGTGCCGTCGGCCAGGCCCTCCTTCACCGCGGCAACGTCGGCGTCGGTCCGTAGCGGTGGATGGACCTTGAACACCGGGTCATAGGAGGCGCACGCCGCGTCGGTGAGCGTGAAGTGGTGCGTCGTGGCCTCAGCGGTGACGGGCAGGCCAGCGGCCTTGGCACCGCGGACCATGGCCACCGAACTGGCCGTCGACAGGTGCTGGAAGTGCATGTGGGCTCCGGTGAGTCGGACGAGGGCAATGTCGCGCATGACCATCAGTTCCTCGGCCTCGGCGGGCTGGCCGGGGATGCCGAGGCGCGAGGACCATTCGCCTTCGTGCATGCCCCCGCCGGCCGAGAGCGCCGAGACCTCGCAGTGCTGGGCCAGGACCACGGGACGCCCGAGGCGCCCAGTTAGGCCGGTGCTGTACTCCATGACCCGACGCATGAGGCGGGGATCCTGGAGGCCAGTGCCGTCGTCGGTGAAGATCCCGACGCCGGCGTCGACCAGCTCGCCCATGGGCGCCATGTCGACCCCGTCGCGACCGACGGTCATGGCAGCCGAGGGGATGACCTCGCAGGTAGTGCGCCGGCCGAGGTTGCGGACCTGGTCGACGACGGCCACGCAGTCGGTGGTCGGGTCGGTGTTGGGCATGGCTACCAGTGCCGTGTAGCCACCCAGCGACCCACCGCGGGCCCCGGTCTCGATGGTCTCGGCCTCCTCCTGACCCGGCTCGCGCAGGTGTGCGTGGAGGTCCACAAACCCCGGGGAGACCACGCAGCCCGACGCGTCCAGCTCCACCTCGCCGGACAGGCCGGTTCCCACCGCGGCGATACGGCCGTCGTCGCCGACCTCCACGTCGAGCATCCGCTCGCCGGTCCGGTCAATGACCCGGCCTCCCTTCAGCACCACGCTCATCGCGTCGCCTCTCGTTCAGTCGACTCGGCGTCGGTGTCCCCGGCGGGAGCCCGGCCGGATCCGATCAGCAGGAACAGGACCGCCATCCGGACCGACACCCCGTTGGCCACCTGGTCGAGGATGACCGAGCGTGGGTCGGCGGCCGCCTCGGCGGAGATCTCCACGCCCGGGTTGGTGGGGCCGGGATGCAGGATCAGGGCATCGCCGCGGAGGCGGGCCGTCCGGGCCGCGGTCAGGCCGAAGTCGGTGGCGAACTCCCGGATCGACGGAACGAGGCCCTCGGTGATGCGCTCGCGCTGCATGCGCAGCAGGTAGACCGCGTCGAGGTCGCCGAGGAGCGGATCGAACTCGTGGGCCACGGTGACCGGCCACCCGTCGACTGCCGGGGGCATCAGGGTGGCCGGACCGACAAGGACCACCTCGGCGCCCAGCGCGGTAAAGGCCAGGACGTTGGAACGGGCCACCCGGGAGTGGCGGACGTCGCCGACGATGGCGATCCGCATGCCGTCCAGCGAGCCCAGCTTCTCCCGGAGCGTGTAGCAGTCGAGCAGAGCCTGGGTGGGGTGCTCGTGGCACCCGTCGCCGGCATTGACCACCGCGGCGTCGGTCCAGCCGGCGATCCGGTGTGCGGTCCCGGCCATAGGGTGGCGGACCACCAGGAGGTCGGCGCCGTAGGAACCCACCACCTCGATGGTGTCGCGGAGGCTCTCGCCCTTGCTGAGCGACGACGANCCGGCGGCGAAGGCCACCGTGTCGGCCGACAGGCGCCGGGCCGCGGTGTCGAACGACATCCGGGTCCTGGTCGAGTCCTCGAAGAAGACAGTTGCCACCGTGCGCCCCCGGAGAGCCGGGACCCTGGGGATCGGGCGCCGTCCGATCTCGGCGAAGGCGTCGGTCAACTCCAGCACCTCGGAGAGGGCGGCCCGGTCTAGGCCCTCGATCCCCAGCAGGTGGCGTCCCAGCACGCCGGGATCGACGACCTCCAACGTCCCGTCGGCGGCGTCCGACGCTGCCGCGTTCACTTCTGCATCACCCCGAGGTCGACGCCGTCGGCGTGAACGTCGACCACCTCGTCCCGGCGGGTCGGCAGGTTCTTGCCCACGAAGTCCGGTCGGATGGGGAGCTCCCGGTGTCCCCGATCGACCATCACCGCCAGCTGGACGGCCCGCGGGCGTCCGTAGTCNCAGACCGCGTCGAGGGCGGCCCGGATGGTCCGTCCGGTGAAGAGCACGTCGTCGACCAGCACAACGATGCGGCCGTCCAAATCGGTGGGCAGGTCGGTGGCCGCCTCGGGGACAACCGGCCGAATACCGATGTCGTCGCGGTGCAGGGCCACGTCGAGGGTGCCCAACGGGGGCCGGATGCCGTCAATGTCCTCGAGGGTGACCACCAGGCGTTCGGCCACCGGGACCCCGCCGGTCTGAAGGCCCACCACGACGATCTCCTCAAGGCCGTGGTTGCGCTCGATAACCTCGTGGGACATCCGGCGGATGGCCCGTCCCATGTCGTCGGCGGTCATGATCCGCGCGTGGGACACGAAGACGCCCCCGAACGGGGGCGTCTGACGTCGTTCTCTTTCGGCCATCGGCCTCGTTCTCCTCGATCCGTGCGGGCCTCACGGGACCCGCTTCACGGTCGAGAGGGCACTCTACACGCGCGCGTCTGTCCCGCGTTCAGGACGCTCCGGCCCAGGACACGAGGAGTGGTGCCGCGGTGACGCGGGCGGTCCCACTGGGTCGCTCGAGGGGCCGGTAACCCGCCCGATGGGCGACGACTAGCGAGGCCGGATTGGCCTCGTCGACCTCGGCAACCACCGCCTGGAGGCCGAGGGGTCTGGCGTGCGCCCAGGCCGTCATCGCCGCCACCATGGCCGTGGCCACGCCCCGACCGCGTTCACCGGGCGCCGTCCACCAACCAATCCGGGCGGCCGAGCGATCGTCGTCGAAGGAGGATAGGCCAACCTCGCCCAGCACCCGGTCGTCGGCGGGGTCGGCAGCCACCAGGTCGAGGGCCAGTCGGCGTCGACGACGTTCGTCCCACCCGGCGATCCACCGGCGAGCCGCCTTCAGGTCGGCCGGTTCCGGGACGGCCGTCCAGCGCCGGATCTCGGGATCCGCCCACGCGGCGACGAGGTCACCCGCGTCGCCATCACGCCACGGTCGCAGGACGACCATCCGACCTACCCCCGCCTCCGACAACTCCGGATCGATGCCCGGGAGGCCAATGGCCCGTACCGGATCGTCGATCACCATCGGAGACGATGGACTCGAACCACCAACCGACGTGGACCGGTCCAGCCGACCGTGGTGTGCCACCAGCCGAGCAGGAGGACGCGGACGATCCGCTCCAGCGGTCCGAAGAGGCGGCCTTCGAGGGCTTCGACGATGCGCTCGTCGATACGCGAATGGTTGGGGACCACCACGGCCACCGACGGCCAGGGCCCGGCGACTCCCCTCTCGGTCATGGTTCAGCCGACGTCCCCGCGCACCTCGTCGGCCACTGCGGCCACGACGCCGTTGACGAAGCGGGACGACCGCTCCGTCGAGTAGTCGCCGGCCATCTCCACGACTTCAGCCAGCACCGCGGCGGTCGGCACGTCGGGTCGGTGGAGGAGTTCGAAAACGGCCATGCGTACCAGCGCCCGGTCCACGACCGGCATGCGATCGGTGGACCAACCCTCGGCGAAGCGGCCGACCAGGGCATCCACCTCGGCCAGGCCGTCGGCCAGGCCCTCCACCAGGCCCAGGGCGTACTCCGGCGGGGCGACCGGACGTTCGGCGAGCACCTGCCGCAGGTCGCTCCCCTGGGCCTCGGCCGCGTAGAGGATCCCCAGCGCCGTCTCCCTCGCCTCGCGACGGGATCCGACGGGGTCGGGGGGGCCCTTGGGGGACACGGGTCTCGTCCGTTCCAGGTGCTCGGTCAGCGGGGTCCGTCGGGCCGACTCAGGCCCGGCCGAGGTACTCGCCG
>PBUO01000064.1 GCA_002727895.1 Acidimicrobiaceae bacterium
CCTACGGCATCACCGAAGCCAATTACCGCCAGGGCACCACCTCCACCAAGTCCATGTACGACGACTTCGAGGAGATGCCGTTCCAGCCCCTGGATAACCTGGCCCAGTACTGGTACGACCAGTTCCTGGCCAATCCCACCGCCCAGAGCCTGGGCTATGCCCTGCACGCCACCGACGTGGGCATCGCCTCGTCGAGCCGGGTGTTTGCCCTTTTCGCGGTGATCGTGATGGCCACCCGAATCATCGGGGCCCGGATCCCAGACCGGCTGGGTGCGCTGACCACCACTCGCCTGTCTCTGGGCTTCACCGCGGCGGGGATGGTGGTGCTCGGCACCTGGACCTCGGTGGCCGGGGTCTACGTGGGCGCCTCGGTGACCGCCCTCGGCCAGTGCTTCCTGTTCCCGGCACTGTTCGTGCTGACCGTCGACCGGGCGCCGGAGGCCGAGCGGGGACACGCCATCGGATCGTTCAGCGTGGCCTTCGACCTGGCCATGGGCATCGGCGGGTTCATCGTCGGTGCAGTGGTGGCGGCCACCGACCGAGCGGGGGGCTTCGTGTTCTGCGCCATGGTGGCCGCCGCCGCCCTCGCCGCGACTGGACCGCTCCTCGGCCGTATCGGGTCCTCGGCCCGCTCGGGCTCCGACGCCTGAGGGACAGGCCAGCCGCTGCAGGGTCGGCTACTGGGAGGGAGGGTTCGCCGGACGGGCGACGCGGCTGGGAGGATGGTGGCGCTGCGGGCGCCGCCGGTGGACGCCCAACGAGGAGGAATCCCATGGCGACTGATCAGGCCCTGGCCGACGAGATCGTCGGCACCATCCGGGCGTGGGTCGACCGCGATGTCATCCCCAACGTGGCCGAGTTCGAGCACGCCGACGAGTTCCCGCAGGCCATGTTCGACCAGATGTGCGAGTTCGGCCTGTTCGGCTCGACCATCGCCCCCGAGTACGGCGGCCTCGGCCTCGACGTCACCACCTACGCCCGCATCATCGAAGAGCTGTCCCGGGGCTTCATGTCGTTGGCGGGGATCCTCAACACCCACAAGATCGGCGCCACCATGATCGGCCGGTTCGGGACAGACGAGCAGAAGCAGCGGTTCCTTCCCCGCATGGTCGACGGCTCGTTCCGTGCCGCCTTCTCGCTGTCCGAGCCCGACGCGGGCAGCGACACCGGCGCCCTGCGCTGCAGGGCGGAGCGGGACGGCGACGAGTGGGTGCTCAACGGCACCAAGATGTGGGTCACCAACGGCGTCCGGGCTTCGCTGGTCATGCTCATGGCTCGCACCCCAGAGGGCCGCATCACCTGCTTCCTGGTCGAGAAGGAGCCCGGCGAGTCGTTCGAGGGCATCTCGGTGTCCAAGAAGATTGACAAGCTCGGCTACAAGGGCCTCGAGACGGTCGAGATGGCCTACGTCGACCACAAGGTGCCGCACGCCAACGTCCTCGGCGGCGACGACGGCATCGGCCACGGCCAGCAGTACGCCCTCTCGGCGCTGGAGCTGGGGCGCATCAACATCGCCGCACGGGCCGTCGGCGTGGCCCAGGCCGCCTTCGAGGCCGCCATGCGGTACGCCCAGCAGCGCGAGACCTTTGGGCGACCCATCTACGACCATCAGGCCATCCAGTTCAAGTTGGCCGAGATGGCCACCAAGCTCCAGGCCGCCCGGCTCATGACCTACGACGCCGCCGAGCGGGCCGACGCCGGGGAGCGGGTCGACATGGAGGCCGGCATGGCCAAGCTGTTCGCCTCGGAGGCGGCTTTCGAGATCGCCACGGAGGCGCTGCGCATCCATGGCGGGAACGGCTATACGACGGAATTCCCGGTGGAGCGCTACTTTCGCGACACCCCGCTGATGATCATCGGCGAGGGCACGAGCGAGATCCAGAAGCTGGTCATCGCCCGCAAGCTCCGCGACCGCTATCCCGTCGACTGACGGGTCCGGCCCGACGNCAGGACCACCCNTGACCGAGANNGCGNNNTGACCGAGATGNTGGCGGGGACCAACCCGCACCTNGTGGCCCGCATGCAGGGCCACCGGATGTCCATCTTCGGCGAGATGTCGACNCTGGCCGTCGAGACGGGGGCCATCAACCTGGGCCAGGGCTTCCCCGACACCGACGGACCGCCGGAGGTCACGGCGGCCGCCGTGCAGGCCATNCNGGACGGTTTCAACCAGTACCCGCCCGACCGGGGCATCCCCGAGCTGCGGCAGGCCGTGGCCGACCACCAGGCCCGGTTCTACGGCCTGGACGTGTCGGCCGACGAGGTGATGGTGTCGACCGGGGCGTCGGAGGCGTTGGGCGCGGCGGTCATGGCCCTCGTCGAGCCGGGACAGGAGGTGGTGGTCTTCGAGCCCTACTTCGACCTGTACGCNGCGGTGATCGAGCTGGCCGGCGGGNTGCGGAGGGCGGTGACGCTGCNGGCCCCCGACTACTCGTTCGACCCCGACGAGTTGGACGCGGCCATCGGCCCGGACACCCGGCTGCTCATGCTCAACACCCCGCACAACCCGACCGGGAAGGTGTTCAGCCGGGCCGAGTTGGAGGTGGTGGCCCGGGTGGCCATCGAGCACGACCTGGTGGTGGTGACCGACGAGGTATACGAGCACATGACCTATGACGGGACAGTGCACGTGCCGTTGGCCTCGCTGCCCGGCATGGCCGAGCGCACGGTGACCATCTCGTCGGGTGGCAAGTCGTTCGGCCTGACNGGCTGGAAGGTCGGGTGGGCGCACGCCCCCGGCGAGCTGATCCAGGCCGTCCACACCGTCAAGCAGCACCTGTCGTTCACCAGCGGGGCGCCGTTCCAGCGGGCCATGGTCACCGCCCTGAACCTGGGCGACGACTACTTCACCGGCCTNGCCGACGACCTGAGGGCCAAGCGGGACCTGGTGGTCGACGGGCTGTCGTCGATCGGCTTCGACGTGTACCCGGCATCGGGCACCTACTACGTGACGGCCGACGTGCGGCCTCTCGGCTTCGACGACGGCATGGACTTCTGCCGCGGTCTGCCCGGCCGGTGCGGCGTGGTGGCCGTGCCCAACCGGGTTTTCTACGACGACGAGGAGGCCGGACAGTCCATCGTGCGGTTCGCCTACTGCAAGCGGTTCGAGGTACTCGACCAGGCGATGGACCGCCTGTCGGGTCTGACTGGATGAGGGAGGGGTGAGCCGACCGTGAGGATCGCCGGTCTGCAGCACGACATCACGTGGGAGGACCCGGAGGCCACGTGTGCCCACGTGGCGCCCATGATCGCNGATGCGGTCGCAGGTGGCGCCGANCTNGTGCTGCTCACCGAGATGTTCGCCACCGGGTTCTCGTTGGCCGCCGACCGGATCGCCGAGCCGCCCGGCGGTCCGACCGAGGCCTTCCTGNCCAACCGGGCCGCCGAGTGCGGCGCGTGGGTGGGGGGCACCATCCCGACGGCCGACCCGACGGTGGGCGGTGGACGCCCCGTCAACCGGTTCCTGCTCGTCGGACCGGACGGCACCCGCCACGCCTACGACAAGCTGCACCCGTTCTCGTTCGCCGACGAGCACCTGGCCTACGCGGCGGGCGACCGGACGGTGACGGTGACCATCNACGGCGTCCGNCTCAGCCTGTTCACCTGCTACGACCTGCGCTTCGCCGACGCCTTCTGGGGCCTGGCGCACGACACCGACGCCTACCTGGTGGTGGCCAACTGGCCGGAGTCGCGGCGCCACCACTGGCGGACCCTCCTGCGGGCCCGGGCCATCGAGAACCAGGCCTATGTGGTCGGCGTGAACCGGGTCGGCGAGGGCAACGACCTGACCTATTCGGGTGACACGGTCATCTTGGACCCGTTGGGCGAGGCGGTCGCCGAGGGCGTCGACTTCACCGAAGGCATCGTCTTGGCCGACTTGGATCCGGCGGTGGTGGCCGACGTGCGCGACCGCTTCCGCTTCCTGCCCGACCGGCGGAGCTGATCCCGTGGTGGGCGCCGCCACCCCGGCTGTCCTCGAGCGGACCAGGGTCCTCGTCGAGCCGTTGCTGGCCGCCGCGGTAGACCGCCTGGTCGACGAGCTACGCCTGCCGGCCCGCTACCACTTCGGCTGGGTGGAGGCCGACGGCTCGCCGAGCGACGCCGTTGCCGGCAAGGGGCTGCGCCCCGCACTGGCCGTGCTGTCGGCCGAGGCGGTGGGTGCCGACGCGTCGGTGGCCTTGCCCGGAGCGGTGGCTGTGCAACTGGTCCACGACTTCTCGCTGGTCCACGACGACATCATCGACGGGGACGAGGAACGGCGGCACCGCCCGACGGTGTGGACAGCCTTCGGGATGGACGACGCCATCATCGTGGGCGACGCCCTCCACAACTTGGCCTACCAGGTGCTACTGGAGGACCCGACACCCGAGCGGGTGGCGGCCACGTCCCGACTGGCCCGTGCGACGACGGTCATGATTGCTGGCCAGGCAGCCGACATGGCCTTCGATGACCTGCCCGCCGTCGACCTGCCCGCCTGCCTGGCCATGGAGGCCGACAAGACCGGCGCCCTGCTCGGCTACTCGGCGTCGGTGGGGGCGGTGCTGGCCGGCGCGCCGGCCGGGAAGGTCGACGCGTTGGAGGCCTACGGCGTTGAGTTGGGCCTGGTCTTCCAGGCGGTGGACGACGTGCTGGGCATCTGGGGCGACCCGGTGGTGACCGGCAAGGCGGCAGGCAACGACCTTCGGGAACGCAAGAAGTCGATGCCTGTGGCGGTGGTGCTGTCGGCTGGCGGACTGGCCGCCGACGAACTTCGTGCGCTCTACGACACCGAGGGCGACCTGTCCGACGAACAGGTGTCCCTGGCTGCGGACCTCATTGTCGAGGCCGGTGGCCGGGATGGCACGGTGGCCGAGGCCAGGGCGCACCTCGACGCGGCGCTGGCCGCCGTCGACGGGGTGGGCCTGGAGGCCTCGGCGGTGGACGAACTTGCCGCCCTGGCCCGCTTCGTGGCCGACCGCGACTTCTAGGGACGCGACCTTCCAGAGCCGGCGGCCCTCAGAGGCGGCGGATGGCGCCGAGGCGCAGGACCGCTCGACCCTCGGCCCGGCTGGCCGTCAGGTCCACTTCGCCGTCGAGCACCCACTCATGGTGGCCCTCCGGGTCGGCGATGGTNTGNCGGACCGGCCACCGGTCGCCGCCCGAGTCGTCGAGCACGAAGAACGCCCCGCNGCGNGCGTGGGCGTCGGTGGGGAGCACGGCGTGTTCCTCCCAGTATCCGGAGATGGCCTCGGTGACGTCATCTACCGTGCGGCGGCNCCCGTCCANNGTGGGGACCTCGGCCAGGGCCTCGTGGTCCTCGAGGCGGCGGCGGGCCAGCAACTGCAACCAGCGGAAGGCCTCGTTGCGGACCATGANCCGGAANGCCCGGGTGTTNNGGGTCACGTCCGGTCGNTCGGGGCCCTCCGCCTCCTCGGGAAGNCCTGCCTCCGGGTCGTCCGGATCGCGGAGCTTCTCCCACTCGTCGATCAGGCTGGAGTCGACCTGGCGGACCACCTCGCCCAGCCACGCCTCGAGGTCGCGGACCGCCTCGGTCCGGCACGACTCGGGGACCACCTGCACCAGGCCCTTGTAGGCCTCGCCGAGGTAGCGCAGCACCGTGCCCTCGGAGCGTTTCAGGCCGTGGTGCTCCACGTACTGGCGGAAGTCAAAGCCCATCTCGTACAACTCACGGGCCACCGACTTGGGCCTGACGTTCTCGTCGCCCACCCACGGGTGGTGGCGACGAAACACGTCGAAGGTGCCGTACAGGAAGTCTTTCAGCGGACGGGGGTGCTCCACCTCGGCCAGGCGCTCCATGCGCTCCTCGTACTCGACGCCTTCCATCTTGAGGCGGGCCACCATCTCGGAGCGGAGCCGGTCGACCTGGGCAGCCAGGATCACNCCNGGGTTCTCGAGCACCGACTCGACCACCGACAGCACGTCCAGGGCGTGCTCNCTCGCCGAGGCATCCGGATCGACGTCGCCAGCTTNCNCCGCCCCTTCGTCTCCGGACGGAGGGCGGTCCGACANCTCGGGGAGGACCTCGAGGGCGAACAGGGCCAGCGGCTGNTGGAGNGCGAACCGGTCCTGGAGGTCGACGCCCACCGACACCTGTCGGCCCGACTCGTCGGGCTCGTCCAGCTCCACGACCACGCCGGCNTCGCGCAGCGACCGGTAGATGGCGATGGCCCGCCGCACATGGGCCCGTTGCCGTTCCCGGGGCTCGTGGTTGTCGAGCAGCAGGCGTCCCATGGCGCGCCGCCCGTCCCCGGGACGNGACAGCACGTTCAGCACCATCTGNTGGCTGACCTCGAAGCTCGACGACAGCGCCTCTGGCTGGCCGTCGACCANCTTCTGGAACGACTCCTCGTTCCAGTGGGCGTAACCGCGTTCCGGTGGCTTCTTCTTGATCAGCTTCTTCTTCTTGCCCGGGTCGACGGCCACCTTGGCCTCGGCCCGCTTGTTCTCGATCCAGTGCACCGGCGCCTGGACCCACACGTGGCCCTCGTCGTCGAAGCCGCGGCGGCCGGCCCGTCCGGCGATCTGAGCGAACTCCCGGTTGCCAAGCAGCCGGGTCGACGTGCCGTCGTACTTGCACAGCTGGGTGAACAGCACGGTGCGGATGGGGACGTTCACGCCCACGCCGAGCGTGTCGGTGCCGCAGATCAGCTTCAACAGCCCGGCTTGGGCCAACTTCTCGACCAGCAGCCGGTAACGGGGGAGCATCCCGGCGTGGTGCAGGCCGATGCCGTGGCCGATGAACCGCTTCAGGTCCTTGCCGATCGGCGTGTCGAACCGGAAGCCGCCCACCTCGTTGCGCACCGCGGCCTTCTCTTCCTTGGTCAGCACGTCGAGGCTGCACAGGTCCTGGGCCTTCTCGGCAGCCGCCTTCTGGGTGAAGTGCACGATGTAGACGGGCGCCCGGTCGGTGTCGACCAACTCGCCGATCGACTCGTGNAGGGGGGTCTCCCGGTACTCGAAGGTCAGCGGCACGGGTCGGACAGTGCCGGCCACCGTGGTGGCCGGACGGCCGGTGCGCCGCGTCAGGTCCTCGGTGAAACGGGCCGTCGGGCCGAGGGTGGCCGACATGAGAAGGAACTGGGCGTGGGTGAGCTCCAGTAGCGGCACCTGCCAGGCCCAGCCCCGCTGCGGGTCGCCGTAGAAGTGGAACTCGTCGGCCACCACCAGGCCGACGGGGCACTGCTCGCCGTCCCGGAGGGCTTGGTGGGCGAGGATCTCCGCGGTGGCGCAGATGATGGGGGCGTCCGGGTTGACGGAGGCGTCGCCGGTGACCATGCCCACGTGCTCGGGGCCGAAGTCGCTGGCCAGAGCGAAGAACTTCTCCGACACCAGCGCCTTGATGGGTGCCGTGTAGATGCTGCGCTCGCCGCGGGCCATGGCCGCGGCATGGGCGGCGGTGGCCACCAGCGACTTGCCCGAGCCGGTCGGGGTGGCCAGCACCACGTGGCTGCCGCCCAACAGTTCGAGGACGGCCTCCTCCTGGGCGTCATACAGCTCGAGGCCCCGCTCGGCGGCCCAGTCCACGAACAACTCCAGCAGCAGGTCCTCGTCGGTTCCCGGGGGGATCCGGTCGGCCAGCGTGGCGGAGCGGGCTATGTCGGTGGCGCTCACCCCTCGGCCTCCGCCCTGCCGATCGGGGCTCCGGCGACTGCGACCAGGCCGAAGCCGTTGGCCAGGAGTTCGTAGGAGCGGACCCGGGCCTCGTGGTCGTGGCAGATGGTGACCACCATCAACTCCTCGGCGCCGGTGGCGGCCACCATCGACTCGAGTCGNCCGACGACCCGATCCGCCGAGCCGGTAGTGATCGACCGGCGACCCGGCTGGACGGCCACAGGTGCGGGACGGTTCGTCTCGGAGGCCGCGTCCCGGTTTGTTGCGGGGTCGCGGTCGGTCTCGGGTGCAGGGACCGGACCGCGCAGGCCGCCCGCCCGCCAGGCCCGTACTGCCGAGACGATCCGCTCGGCCTCGGCGTCGGTCTCCGCGCACACCGCGGAGGCGNANAGCAGCACCCGTGGCTCCGGGCAGCGCTCCGACGGNTGGAACTGGCGGCGGTAGGCGTCGACGATGGGGGCGCCGTCCACCTGGGCGATGAAGTCGGCCCACCCCAGGGGCAGCCCGAAGTGAGCGGCGTAGGCGGCCGAGTCGGCGCTCGAAGCCAGCAGCCACACCTCCGGTGGCTCATCCGGACGCGGCGTGGCCCGCACCCCCTGGATGGGGCTGTGGGCGGGGAGCGTGTCGTCCACCAGGTGTAGGAGCTCCTCGACCTGGTTGGGGTAGTACTCGATGCCGAGGCGGGTCCCGCCACGAGCCAGGGCGGCGGCCGTCAGGTGGTCGGAGCCCGGTGCCCGTCCCACCCCGAGGTCGATGCGGCCCGGGTGTAGTGAGGCCAGCACGCAGAACGACTCGGCCACCTTCAGCGGGGCGTAGTGGGTGAGCATCACCCCACCCGAGCCGACCCGGATTCGCTCCGTCGTCCCGGCTATCGACCCGATGAGCGCCTCGGGGCTCGACCCGGCCAGGCCGTCCATGCCGTGGTGCTCGGCCACCCAGTAACGGTGGTAGCCGAGCGCCTCTGTCCGGCGGGCTAGGTCGAGGGTGTTGCGCAGCGCCTCGCCCGGCGTGGAGCCGGCCGGCACCGGCGACTGGTCGAGCACCGACAGGCGGGTCACCGGCCCGTACCTCCAGCGACCGCCGGGACGGGTCGCACGAGAGCCGCCCGCTCGGCGTCGACCACCGGCTGTAGGGCGCAGCCCGCCAGGTGGTCGTTGACCATCCCCATGGCCTGCATCAGGGCGTACACGGTGGTCGGGCCGACGAACGACCAACCCCGGCGCTTCAGGTCGCGGCTCAGCGCCGTCGACTCCGGGGTGGAGGCCGGGATTCCGCCTGGGCCGTCGCCGCCACGCGTCGGCCCGGCGGGCTCGAAGGACCACAGGTAGGCCGCCAGCGACCCGTGCTCTTCGATGGCCTCCAGCGCCCGGGCCGCGTTGCTGATCGTCGACTCGACCTTGCCCCGGTGGCGGACGATGCCCGCGTCGCCCAGGCACCGCTCGACGTCGGCTTCGGTGAAGCGGGCTACGGCCGCCGGATCGAAGCCGGCGAAGGCGGCACGGAAAGCGTCGCGCTTGCGGAGGATGGTCAGCCACGACAGGCCGGCCTGGAAGCCCTCCAAGCAGGCCTTCTCGAACAGGCGGATGTCGTCGACCACCGGCCGACCCCACTCGACGTCGTGGTAGGCGAGATAGTCGTCGTGGCCGCCCGGCCACCAGCAGCGGGTCGTGCCGTCGGCGCCCACAACCAGACCCTCGGTTCGGGGGGACCCGCCGTCCGCTTCGGTCGCTGCCACGGGCCGACAGTACGCTCCGGGCCGCCCGACCCGACCCCCGGAGGCCCCCATGATCGTCCTCGCCGGCACCATCGACTTCGACCCCGCCCACGCCGAGGCGATGATGGCCGCGGTGGCCGTCGTTGTGGAGGCCACCCGGGCCGAAGAGGGCTGCCTCGACTACGTGATCGGCCCCGACCCGCTGATCGCCGGCCGGCTCAACCTGTTCGAGCGTTGGGAGGCGGACGAGCACCTCGGCGCCCACCGGAAGGCCGACCACAGCCGGACCTTCCAGCGGGCCCTGGGTGAATGCGGCATGGCCGGCGTGTCCATCGACCGTTACGACGGCGCTACGGTCACCAAGATCTTTTAGTCTGGGCGCCCCTGCGGCAACCTCGCGGCGTGGTCGGCACGGGAGGCCATGGAGGCGCGAGGAGGACGCTCGGGGTCGCGTTCCTGGTCTTCCTCACGGCCGGCGGCGGTTCGACCGCCTTGTCCAGCCTGGAGTACGTGACCAACCTGGTGGCCGAGTGGCACGGCTGGTCGGCCTACCACCCGGGCACCATGATCTGGACGGCGGGTAGGCCGGGATCTCAGGTGCCCGCGGCGAGCTCCCTGGCCACGTCGGTCCAGCGATCGAGGGCGTCGGGGTCGCGGCGCCAGTGGTCAAGCGCCGTGTAGGTCATGACCCGGACATTCGGGGTGATCCCCCGGTAGCGGTCGGCCAGCACGCCCCCGAGGTCCGACCAAGTGGCGGTCACCGTGTAGTGGTCGAGCACGTCATCGCTGACCAGTGCCGCCATGCCTGCCATGTCGCCGGCCCGCTGCCGGGCGTTCAGCTCGCACTGCAGGCCGTCGAAGCCGTGGTGCTCGAGCACCGGGGCGTAGTTGGGGGTCGAGCCGTAGAAGGCGATGGTGGCCCGGTTGGCCTCCCGAGCGGCGGCCAACTCCTCGTCGGTGTCGCCCACCGCAGCGATGACCGGGCACACCACGGTCACGTCGTCGAGGCTCCGCCCGACCGACGTCGCCCCCTCGGCGACCAGCGGCAACTGGACGTCGGCGAGCCAGCCGGGGGAGTGCATGGGGTGGATGTGGACACCATCGCACTCGGCGCCGGCCATGCGGCTCATCCACGGCAGCACCGCCGAGACGTACACCGGCGGGTCGGGCACCTCGATGGGGCCGGGAGACCACATGCGAGGCAGCAGGGTGAACGAGTAGTGGTCCCCCTCAAAGGCCAACTTCTCCTCGCCCCTGAAGGCCCGGAAGATGGCCTTCACGGCTCGCACGTACTCCCGCATCCTCGGCCCTGGTGGGGCGTAGTCGCTGCTGTAGCGGCGTTCCACGTGGGCCTTCACCTGGGCGCCCAGGCCGACCACGTACCGGCCGCCGGTGGATTCGGCCAGCTCCCAGGCCATCTGGGCGGTCAGCATGGGGCTCCGGGGGAAGGCCACGGCGATGGCCGTGCCCAGCCCGAGCCGCTCCGTGGCCAGGGCGGCGGCGGCTGACGACAGTGATGCGGTGCGCCCGCCCTCGGTGAACCACAGCGTGCCGAAGCCCGCGTCCTCGGCTCGTCGGGCCAGGTCGCCTACCTGCCGCAGGGGTAGTGGCGACGCCATCATGTCAAGAGGGATTGGCATGGCGCGGACCGTAGTAGTGCCCCCGTACCGGCTGGAATTCAGGCCGTCACCGGGGAGTAAGTTCAGCCCCATGGACCTCACCGCAGTCAAGAATTTCGCCGACGTGCTCGACCTCGGGACCGCCGCACACGGCGACCGCGACATGTTCGTCATCGGCGACGACAGGACCTCATGGAACGAGATGAAGGCTCGGGCCGGCCGGGTGGCCAACGCCCTGGCCGCCAACGGCGTCGGCTCTCAGGACAGGGTGGCCTTCATCGACAAGAACTCAGTCGAGTACGTCGAGGTGCTCTTCGGCTGCGCCTACCGGAACGCAGTGACCGTGGCCGTCAACTGGCGCCTCGCCCCGCCGGAGATGGCCTACATCGTCAACGACTCACAGGCCACGGTGCTGGTGATCCACGAGGAGTTCGCCGATCACCTAGCGGCCTTCCGGGGCGACTTGGAGCACGTCACGACCGTCGTGGTCATCGGTGATGCCGGCAACGACGTGGCCTATCGGGACTGGCGTGACGCCCACGACTCGGACTTCGAGAGGATCCCGGCGGCCGACGACGACGTCTGCTCCCAGCTCTACAGCTCGGGCACCACCGGCCACCCCAAGGGCGTGCAAAGCACGAACGCCAACTTCCAGGCCCTGTTCTCCACTGTTGAGTGGGACATGGATGACGACTCACGGAATCTGGCCGTTCTGCCCTTCTTCCACATCGGAGGCGGCGGCTGGGCGCTGTTCGGCATGGCTGCCGGAGCGACCACGTGCACGACAAGGGAGTTCGACCCGGCGGGGATCCTCCAGATCATCCAGGCCGAGCGCATCACCCACGCCATCTTCGTGCCAGCAATGCTCCAGTTCTTCCTGCTCGTTCCCAGCGACGACATCGATCTGTCTTCGATGGAGTACATCGCCTACGGCGCCTCGCCGATCACCGAGGACGTACTGGTCAAGTCGATGGCGCAGTTCGCCGGCACCAAGTTTTTCCAGGTGTACGCCATGACCGAGTCGACCGGTGCGGGCACCACCCTGCCACCGGAGGACCATGGTGGTAACGCCGATCCGAAGCTTCTGCGTTCGGCCGGCAAGCCCATTCCCGGCATGGAGATGAAGATCGTCGACCCCGACACCGGCGAGGAGGTGCCCGACGGCGAGGTGGGCGAGATCTGGATGCGCCACGGCGGGAACATGAAGGGCTACTGGAATCTGCCTGAGGAGACGGCAAGGGCCCTTCCCGGGGACGGCTGGCTTCGGACCGGCGACGCCGCCTATCTCGAGGATGGCTACCTCTACATCCACGACCGGGTGAAGGACATGATCGTCTCCGGTGGCGAGAACGTGTACCCGGCCGAGGTGGAAAACGCCCTCATGTCTCACGAGAGCGTGGCCGACGTGGCGGTGATCGGCGTGCCCGACGACAAGTGGGGCGAAGTGGGTAAGGCCCTGGTCATCCCGGTGCCCGACTCGGGGGTGACCGGTGACGAGATTCTGCGGCACGTCCGCGAGCGGTTGGCAGGCTTCAAGGTTCCCCATTCGGTGGAGTTCATCGAGGAGATTCCTCGGAACCCGACCGGCAAGATCCTCAAGCGCCTCCTGCGCGAGCCCTATTGGGAGGGCCACGACCGCCGGGTGCAGTAGGACCGACGATCGGGTCCCGGGCCCGGAGCCTGCCTCGGAGCCCAGTTCGGGCCCCGCTTCGGAGGCCCGGCGGGAGCGCCCCTAGGGTCGCCGGCCATGGACATCCGACTGGACGGCAAGGTCGCCATCGTCACCGGTGGCTCACGGGGAATCGGCAAGGGCATCGCCGCGGCGATGGCCGCCGCTGGGGCGAAGGTGATGATCACCAGCCGCAACGAGGAGTCGTGCGCCGCCACCGTCGAGGAACTGCGATCCTCGACCGGTGGCGACCTGGAATACGTGTCCGGCCATGTCGGCAAGGTCGAGAACATGGAGCGGGTGCTTGACGCCACGATGGAGGCCTTCGGGGCCCTCGACGTGCTGGTCAACAACGCGGCCACCAACCCTTACGCCGGACCGGTCATCGACATCGACGTGCCACGGTGGGAGAAGACGTTCGCCACCAACCTGACTACCCCGCTGGTGTGGACCCAGGCCTGCTGGAACCGTTGGATGAAGGAGCACGGCGGGGCTGTGGTCAACGTCTCGTCGGTCGGCGCCTACGGCACCAACGCAGTGCTCGGCGTGTACGACATCACCAAGCGGGCGCTCGTGCACCTGACCGAGCAGCTGGCAGCCGAGGTGGGTCCGAAGGTGCGGGTCAACGCGGTGTGCCCGGGCCTCATCCGGACCGACTTCGCCCGCAGCCTGTGGGAGGACGGTCGAGGCGACGCCATCGCGGCCATGCTGCCCATGAAGCGCCTCGGCGAGCCGGAGGACATTGCCAACACGGCCGTCTTCCTGGCGTCGGACGCCGCCTCGTGGATGACCGGCCACGCCGTCTTGGTCGACGGCGGCCAGCTGGTCAACATCAACTGAGCGGCCCTCCTCTGCCGGAGGCGCCCAAGCAGGGACGGTGGACATGCAGTTGGTGATGTTGGGGACCGGGAGCCCCATCCCGGACCCGAACCGGGCCGGTGCTGCCCAGGCCGTCGGCGTGGACGGCCGGTGGTTCCTGGTCGACGCCGGTCGGGGCTGCGTGATGCGCATGGCCGCCGCCGCCCTGGGTCCGGCAGCCATCGAGCGGCTGCTCCTCACCCATCTCCACAGCGACCACGTGACCGACGTGAACGACGTGGTGACCACCAGGTGGATCCAGGGCTTCCCACCCGTCCCACTACCGGTCGACGGACCGCCGGGCACCGCGGCGTTCATCGCCGACACCCTCCGGATGCTCGGCACCGACATCGGCTGGCGGATTGCGCACCACGATGACCTGAAGGCCGGCCCTGAGGTTCCGGTGGCCGAGACCGACGGTCGGACCGGTGACGGCCTCGGCGCGGTGGTCCTGGACGATGGCGTGCGGATCACCGCGGCGCCCACCGACCACCGCCCGGTGCACCCCACGCTGGCTTGGCGGTTCGACGCCGACGGCGCCTCGGTGGTCCTCGGCGGCGACTCGGTGCCGTGCCCGGGGCTCGACCACCTGTGCGCCGGCGCCGACGTGTACGTGCAGACGGTGGTGCGCGACGACCTCATCTCGCAGGTGCCGGTCCCGCGGTTCGTGGACGTCCTCGATTACCACTCCACCGTGGCTGACGCGGCCCGCACGGCTGCCCGGGCCGGGGTCGGGACCCTGGTACTGAACCACTGCGTGCCAGCCCCCGGTGTCGATCCGGCCGGTCCGAACGGTAGCGACGAGTGGCTGGCATTGGCTGCCGAGCACTTCGACGGCGAGGTGCTGCTCCCCGACGACGGGGACCGCATCGCCGTGAGGGCCTGAACCGCGGAACCCGACTCCCAGGACCGGCCGGCTCAGGCCTCCAGTTGGGCGGCCAGGTCCTGGGCGGCGTCGATGAACTCCTCGACCATGTCGATCACCACCTGACCGGCGCCCCGGGTGCGGTTCATGGTGCCGACCACCTGGCCCACGAAGTAGGTGGCCAGCGACTCGGCGCCCGACCCCTCGTGGTGGGCGGCCCGGTTGATCCGTTCGATGGCCTGCCCGGTGAGCATGGGCTGCAGGGGCATGCCGAGGGGGTCGGGGGTGTCCTCGCGGTCCCATTCCTCGGTCCACGCGGTACGCAGCATGCGGGCCGGCTTGCCGGTCATGGACCGGGACCGCAGCGTGTCGCCGGACGCGGCGGCCAGCATCTTCTTCTTTACCACCGGGTGGGTCTCGGCCTCCTCAGTGGTCAGCCACACAGAGCCGCACCACACGCCAGCCGCGCCGAGGGCCATGGCAGCGGCCAGTTGGCGACCCCGGCCGATGCCGCCGGCGCCCAGGACGGGCACCGGGACTACGGCGTCGACCACCTCGGGGAGCAGGACCATGGAGCCGATCAGGCCGGTGTGGCCGCCTCCCTCGGTGCCCTGGGCAATGATGAGGTCGGCGCCGGCGGCCACGTGTCGTTCAGCGTGGACCTTCGAGCCGGCTAGGGCGCCGACCTTCACGCCGGCCTCGTGGCACCGCTCCACCATCTCGGCGGGGGGCGGGCCGAGGGCGTTGGCCACGAGCACGGGCCGGTGGGCCAGGGCGATGTCCAGCTGCTGGCTGGCCCGGTTGGCCGAGAAGGCGGCGGCGTCGTCGCGTGTCGCCCAGCCGCGGCCGGCGTCCGGATCCTCGGGGACGCCGTAGCGCTCGAGGACCTCCTCGACGAACTCGCGGTGGGCGCCGGGAATGGCCTCGGCTAGGTCGGCCACCGTTAGGCCCCCCTGCTCGGAACCGGCGTAGCGGGCGGGGACGATCAGGTCGATGCCGTAGGGCAGGTCTCCCAGCTCGTCCTCGATCCACGTCAGGTCAATTTCGAGTTGCTGGTCGCTGTGGGCCACCGCGCCTAGCACACCCAGGCCACCGGCCTTGGAGACGGCGACCACCACATCGCGGCAGTGGGTGAAAGCCACGATCGGGAACTCGATGCCGAACATCTCAGTGATGGGGGTCTGCACGGGTTCGCTTCCTGTCGGGTCAGATGGCCAAGAGGCCCGCGGGGTCCAGTTCGCACGCCCGACCGACAAGGTCGTCGGCCAGGAGTGCATCGAGCGTGGCACGGTCTTCGGTGCCGCCCCACACCCGGGCGCCGTCCGGGGACAGGGAGGCCACCAGGGCGTTGGCAGGTCGACCATCGCGGTCGTGGCGCACGGTGTAGCCGTCGACGACGGCCGGTCCCGCGTAGTCGGGGTCCGGCGTTCGGGTGGGTTCGTCGGCCACGTCGGTGGCGCAGTCCACCGACCGGTAGCTACCTGTCGGTGGCTGAGTGGCGTAGACACCGAAAGCGTGCTTGCCGAGGTAGCCGCCGTTGGCGTACAGGAGCGCAGTGCCCGGTGCGTCGCGTAGGCGCCCCACCAGGGCGGCCAGTGACTGGCCAACCGAGTTGGAATGGGGAGCGCCGGCGAAGGTAAGCCCTCCATTGGCGGTCAACGGACGGGTTTCGGCGTCGACGTCCAGGCCCAGTTCGGTGCCGCAAACCTGGACCGACGACGGGAAGCATGCGTACAGGTCGAGGTGCTCGAACCCGTCGAGGTCGATGCCCGACGCCTCAACGGCCCGTCGACCCGAGGCCCGGACCCCGGGCGAACGGTGGAGGTGCATGCGCACGCTGGGCGACGGCGGATCGTCGGCCGCCGTGCCCACCCACGGGAACACCCAGCGGTCGCGGGGCACGCCGAGGGCGGCGGCCCGTCCAGCCGACATGACCAGGGTGGCACCGGCCTGGTCGACGCTGTTGTTGGCCATCATGGCCTTGGTGTACGGGGCGGCGACCATGCGGTTGCCATCCGACGGCGCGGTGATGGCGTCGGCGTCCATGGGGGTGCGGACCGCGGCGTGGGGGTTGTCGACGGCCACCGCGTTGAAGCGGGACCACAGGGCGCCCACCCGCCGCCGGTGCGCCTCGACGGTCTCGCCGCGGGCGTGGCGGATGGCCGTCTCGACGACCGGGTAGAAGCCGCCGGGCTCGACGAGGCCGCGGGACTCCTCGTGGGGGGTGGCCATGACCAGCGGGCCGCCGAAGTGCTCGGCGGGGGACAGCGACGTGTCGACGTCGCGGCGGGCCGTCACACCGAGGCGGCGGGCCCGGCGGCGGGACCGGAAGGCCTCGCCGCCGACCATGAGGGCGGCTTCCACCTCCCCTGCAGCGATGCGGACCGCGAGGTGGTCGAGGAGGCGCTGGGGCGAGGTGCCGGACAGGCCGGTCAGCAGGGTGGTGGCGGAGTCGGCGCCGAGGGCGTCGGCCACCCGGCGGCCGGGGTCGGGGTGGCTCCACAGGCCGCCGACCACGCCCACCACGTCGACGTCGGCCGCAGCTCTGGGGCGCCCGGCATCGACGGCCGCCGAGCGGCAGGCGTCGACCATGAGCTCGAGGGCGGTGCGGGCCACCGTGGGGTCGGCGACCCGGTCGGTCACCTGGGCCACGCCGACGACCACCGGGGTGCGCGGGTCGAGGGGCATCTGGCCATCTTCGTCCTCTCTGGGGAACGGTTGCGCACCGGAGCCGTTGTCTGACGCACATGTCGGGAGATGTGTGTTAGGCACACCTGACAACGCGGCCTATGCTGAGCCGCCATGGACGAGCGGCCACCCGGCGACCCGGACCTCACCCACGCATGCGTGGAACGCCTCCGCGGCCACCCCGCTGGCCTCGGGCCTGGCGGCTCAGGTGGCCTTCCATCGGTCCCTCCGGTTGGCATCCGGGCAGGCCTCCGGGAGGGCTCCGATGGCGTCGGGTAGCGTGGCCTCGTGACCTACGAAGCCCCCGAGTACCACCCGGCGTTCGAGGAGTACTGCGAGACCATCTTCGAACTGGCCGAGGACGACGTCGACGTCATCCAGGCTCGCATCGCCGAACGCCTCGACGTGTCGCGCCCCGCGGTCTCCGAAATGGTCCGTCGGATGGAGAAGGAGGGCCTGGTGGCCCTCGACGACGGGGCCATCTCTCTGACTGCCTACGGCTCGCGCCTCGCCAAGCAGGTGGTGCGCCGGCACCGCCTCGCCGAGTGCTTCCTGACCGAGATTCTCGGCCTGTCGTGGACCGACGCCCACCACGAGGCGGGCAAGTGGGAGCACATCATCTCCGGACCGGTGGAGGACGCCATGATGCGGGTCCTGGACGACCCGATGACCTGCCCCCACGGCAACCCCATCCCCGGTGCCGGCTACGAGGCCCCCGAGAAGTCGGCCGTGCTGAGTGACCTCACGCCGGGCGTCGAGTTCACCGTGGAGCGGATCCCCGAGGAGCTGGAGTTCCGCGACGGGCTGCTCGAGTTCCTCGAGGGGGCCGACATCAAGCCGGGGAATCGGGGCCGGGTTACGGCCAGCTCACCGGACGGCACCACTACCATCGAGATTGCCGGCGAGTTCGTGGGCGTCGGGTCCTTCGCCTCGGCCCGCATCCTCGTCGCCCTCGACTAACGCCGGTCCCGGGTCCGGATCCGCGGCCCACCGGCCGGCCGCCACGGCCATCAGCACGACTGCCCAGGCGGCCGCCCGCCGCAGGTTGGTGGCCGAGCCGCGGTGCAGGTCGGGAAGCAGGCCGGAGAACCCCGGTAGCCCACCCACGCCGTCTCGGTTGTGTCGACGGCCAGCGCCGCCGGGAGTTCCGGGTAGACCTGGCTGCCTTAGGCGGTGAGCGGTGGCGTGGCCGAGAGCGCGCCCACCGTTCCGACTTCAGAGCAGGTGGTCGCTCCGCCGGACCACCAGCAGCCAGGTCATGACGCCGCTGATGGCCAGGAGGACTAGGGCCAGAAGGGCCATCTCAGGTAGGAACAACGCCTCGTAGGTGTTCCAAATCTGGGTGGCCAGGGTCCGGAACCCAATGGGGGAGGCTAGGAGGGTGGCTGGGAGTTCCTTCATCGTCGACAGCATGACGAGACCGGCGCCAGCGGCTAGGCCGGGCAACATGAGCGGGAGTTCGACGGTGGCCAGACGCCGGATCCGGCCGGCACCGAGCAGTCGAGCTGCGTCCTCCATGCGGCGGGGGACCGCGTCGACGGCCACCTGCGCAGTCCGAATGGCCTGAGCCCCGAAGTGCACCACGTAGGCGAAGACCAAGATGGGCATCGATCCGATCAGGAACTCGAACGGGGAGGCGTGTAGCGACCAGAACACCAGGGCGAGTGCGACGACCAGGCCTGGGATGGCGAAGCCGGCGACCACGACGGCGCTCGCTGCGCCACCCAGCCGGGATCGGTGCCGGTTGGTGAGGTAGGCGACGGGGAGGACAGCGACGACGGCGACCACGGCGGTGATGGCGGAGACCCAGACGGTGTTCCACGTCGGGCCCAGTACGTCCCCCCAGTCCAGGCGGAGTGGGGCACCACCCCGCCGCGACCGGAGCCAGCCAAAGAGCCCCCAGTCAGCGAGTGAGACAGCCGGTGCAACTAGCGCGATCCCGACCACGCCTGCCACCATGCCGGTCGCGGGCACGGTCCAACGACCCAGTGGCACGGTGAGGGCCCGGCGGTCGCCGACCGTGGCTTCGCCTGCCAGCAGGGCACCGCGTCGGACCCCAGCGCGGGCGATACCTCGTTCGGAGGCCACCACCACCAGGGCTAGGACTAGGAGCACGAGGGCCAGGCCAAAGGAGCGGTCGCGGTCGAAAAGCCGGGTCCGGAAGATGGTCTGTGTGAGCGTCTCGAATCGCATGAGGTGGACGGCACCAAAGTCGCTGACCGTGTACAGAAATACGAGCAGTGACCCGGCAGCGATTGACGAGCCGGCTTGGGGGAGGACCACCCGGAAGAACACCCGAGCCGGCCGGTCGCCGAGCAGACGAGCATTCTCCTCGAATGCCGTNGGGAGCGAGGCAAGCCGGGCGGCCACCGGGAGGTAGACGTAGGGATAGGTGAAGAGGGTGAGGACCAGCCANGCNCCGGCGAGCCCGTGCAGGCGCAGGGTTAGGTGGAGTCCAACGTCTGCAGCGAGATCGTGGACTATGCCGCCGGGGCTAAGGCCGGAGATGAAGGCTGCTGCGCCCACGAAGCTGGGGTAGACGAGCGGTAGGGGGACGACAACCCGCCAGAACCGTCGGCCGGCCAGATCGGTCCGAGTGGTGACCCAGGCCAAGGCTGTACCGAGGACGGCGGTGGACGCTGACACGAGGACAGCCAACTGGATGGTCCGCCATAGCGGCGACAGGGTTCGACGGCTGGCAAGCAGGGCCAGGGGCGACTCGGTGCCGCCTACGACCCGCCAGGCCACGTAGGCGCCGGGGAGGGCGAACGCGGCGGCTATAAGGACGGCCGCCGCCGCCAGAAGTGATCGGGGCCGACCGCGATTAGCCCAAAAGCGGTCGGCCCCGCTGGGCCCGTTCACGACGGGCANACGATCACTGGTCGAGGATCCCGCTGGCCTCGATGATCTCGATTGTGCGGGTGAACTCGGCGGCCACGTCGTCGATGTCTACGGCCCCCACGCGGTCGTCCGGGACAGGGGGCAGTACGCCGGCCGGTGCCACTCCGATGGCCAGCGGGTACTCATAGACATTGTCGGTGAGGTAGGCCTGCTGCTCATCGCTCAATAGGTGGGCCAGTAGTTGGTTGGCGGCATCCTGCTCACCACTGGAGTCGAGGATGGCCGCCGTGGCGATAATCATGAGACCGCCGTCGTCGCCCGGAGCGAAGCCATGGTTGGCCGACCGCTGGGCATCGCCATTGGCCGCCACCTTCTGGAAGTTGTAGTAGTGGTTCACAAGGCCGAAGTGGATCTCGTTGCGGCCCACGGCTTCGACGATCGCTCCGTTCTTCGGATAGAAGCGACTGCCGTTAGCCACCATCGCTTCCAGCCACTCAATGGCTACGTCGTCACCGTTGCGTAGACGGAACAGGGTGAACCAGTCCTGGAAGGAGGAGTTGCTACCCGGCACGGCCACCCGGTCTGCGTACTCGGGGCGGGTGAGGTCGAACACCGAGTCAGGGAGGTCGGCAGCGTCCACCTCGTCGACGTTGTACACGAGGACCCGACCCCGGCCGGCGAAGCCGACCCAGGTTCCGTCCGGCGACCGGTCAGTGGCCGAGACTCGCTCGAGCACGTCGCCGTCCAGTTCGGAGAGCATTCCGAGATCGTCGAGGAAGCCGGCTGGGCCAGGGCTTCGAGAGAGGAACACGTCGGCAGGGCTCTTNTCGCCCTCCTCGGCCAGCAGCAGTGCCAGGTCATTCGACGANCCGTAGCGCACGTCGAGCGCTATACCGGTCTCNGCAGTAAAGGCTTCGAAGATCGGGCCGACGAGCTTCTCGCTGCGGCCGGAGTAGACGGTCAGCGAGTCTGGGTCGTCNCCACAGGCTGTGGTCGTCGTCAANCCGACTAGCAGGAGAANGGCCGCCGNGGCCCGTGNCAAGCGGTGANGGAGGNTCATGGGGGTTCGNNTCCTTCGGTCNNTGAGNNTAAAGGNNCCCTAACTAACTGTAAGGGGACCTTAACTANCCCGAACCATGATTCACACCTCGAGCGGCACNGCACCGGGGCCGACATATGTCACACCGACTAAGTCGCCCCGCTGCCAACGGACGTCGGCGCCAGTCCGGGCGTGGACCGTGGAGCCGTCTCCGAGCAGCACGCGGACCATGGCGTCGTGTCCGTAGTACTCGATCAGTTCCACGGTTCCTGTGGACCCGTCGGCCAGACGGAGGTCCTCCGGGCGGACCAGCAGTTTGGCTGGTCCGCCGCCGGGCCCTTTAGAACGGTCCACCGGAACTGGGCCGACCGCGGTGTCACAGATCCCGAGGGCGTCGTCCACTGGCAGCAGGTTGGCGTCACCCACGAAGGTGGCAACCCAACGGTTGGCGGGACGTCGATAGAGGTCGTCTGGACGCCCCACCTGAGCAACCTTCCCGTCGTTGAGCACCGCCACCCGGTCACCCAGCACGAAGGCCTCCTCCTGGTCGTGGGTGACGAAGACCGTCGTCACCCCGAGTTCCAGAAGGAGGTGGTGGATCTCGGCACGGACATGGACTCGCAGCGAAGTGTCGAGGCTGGAGAACGGCTCGTCCAGGAGAAGGACGCCTGGACGAGGGGCTAGAGCTCGGGCCAGGGCGACCCGCTGCTGTTGTCCCCCGGACAACGAGCCCGGTCGGCGGCCCTCCAGGCCATCGAGGCCTACCAGTTCGAGTGTCTCGGCCACGCGGGACGTCCGGCGCTCGGCCCGGGGCAGTCCGTAGGCCACATTCTGTTCGACGTCGAGGTGGGGGAAGAGCGCCCCATCTTGGAAGACCATGCCGATCCGCCGCTTCTCCGGTGGCACGAACGAGGTGTCGTCACCCAGTACCCGCTCGCCTAGTCGCACGCTCCCGGCCATCTGGCGTTCGAGGCCGGCGATCGTGCGCAGCAGCGTGGTCTTACCGCAGCCACTCGGCCCGAGCAGGGCGAGCACCTCGCCGGCGGCTACCTCAAGTGACACCTCGGACAGCACCTGTGGCCCGTCGTAGGTCACCGTCAGGTCGCGGACGGTGAGGTCCTCGGCAGCGGAGGAGGTGACGACCACCTGCCCGTTCAGCATGCCTAACAGACTACGTTCGATGTCCACGGCTGGCTACGGTTCGGCGATGGCTGCCGTGGAGATCGGCCGATGGGGAGCCCTATGGGGCCTGGCGGCCTCGTTGGTGCCAGTGGTCTTGGTAGCTGGCATCTCGGTGGCCCGACGCCTCGGGCTGGAACGGGAGCTGTTGGTGGCCGCTCTGCGGGCCATAGCCCAACTCGTGGTAGCCGGATGGGCGCTTACCCTGTTGCTGGGCGGGGACACGTCCATCTGGTGGGCTTGGGCTTGGGTGGCAGGGATGGTGCCGGTAGCCGCGGACGCAGCCCGACGGCGCGAACGGCGCCTTCCTGGACTCGGCTGGACGACGGGCTTGGGAGTAGCTCTCGGACTCAGTACCTCTCTAGCCGTGGTCTTCGGACTAGGGATCCTTCCGCTGGAGTCCCGGGTCCTAGTCCCGGTGGCGGGAATGGTGGTCGGCAACTCGCTGAAGGTGGTTGTGGTGTCGGCCACCTGCTTGGTCGACGGGCTCCGGCACCGGGCTGGTGAGGTGGAGGCCATGTTGGCTCTGGGCTTCGGTTCGGTCAGAGCGGTGCGCGACGTGGCGTCCGATGCCCTACGCCTTTCCCTGCGGCCCCAGTTGGAGACCACTCGTAGCGTGGGGATGGTCTTCCTGCCCGGAGCGTTGACTGGTCTGATCTTGGCTGGCGTCGACCCAATGGAGGCCGTCCTCATACAGGCGGCCCTGCTGTTCCTGATACTCGGGACGGCGGCCGTCACTGGTCTGGTGGTCGTCTCCGCTGGGGTCCGGTTCTTCGTGGCGGATGGTCGGTTCGAACCGCCGGGTGCCTGACTCGAGGTCTGCTTGCAAGCCGCCCTCGGCAGGTCAGCGCCGCCAGGGGTCGTCGGCCACCTCGACCGAGGCCAGCAGCTCCAGCGCGGTGGCCACCGGCAGGCCGACCACGTTGTCCCGGCTGCCGACCAGCGAGTCCACGAAGTCGGCGCCGCCACCCTGGATCCCGTAGCCCCCGGCCTTGTCCAGCGGTTCGCCGGTGGCCACGTAGGCGTCGACCTCCGCGTCGGATAGCGCGCGCCAGGCCACTTCGGTGGACATCGCGGTCGACGCCGTTCCCCCAGGCCCGGACACGGCCACTCCGGTCACCACGTGGTGTACCTGCCCGGAAAGGCGTCGGAGCATGTCGCCGGCTACCTCGGGGGTGCCGGGCTTGCCTAGTACCGAACCGTTGAGGACCACGATCGTGTCGGCGGCCAGGACCAGCTCGCCGGGTCGGGCCACCGCGTCGCGCTTGTCGCGTGCCAGGCGTTCCACCATGGCCACCGGGTCCTCGCCCGGCCGGCGACGCTCCTCGACGTCGGCCGGTCGGACCTCCGGGTCGAGGCCCACCGAACGCAGCAGGTCGAGGCGGCGTGGTGACGCCGAGGCGAGGACGACGGGCAGCGAGAACACGGGGCGCCGGGTGGAAGGCGGGTCAGCCGCCCGACGGCACCAGTTCGTCGGCGTCCACCGGCGGCGTGGCGTCGGTGGGGTCATCCAGCCATCCTTCGGGCAGCACCACCGGCTTCGGGCCGTTGCGGTGGCTGCGGGGGATCCGCAGTGATGCCGGGTCCAGGGCCATGGCCGGGTCGCAGGCCTCCAGCAGGCTGGCCAGCAACTCGTCGAGGTGGTCGAGGTCGCGCACCTTCTGGAGGGCGTCGCGCACCGCCGGCCCGGTCGGGTAGCCCTTCAGGTACCAGCCGGTGTGCTTGCGGAAGTCGTGGATGCCGTGCGGGCCGGCCCAGTCGACCAGCAGGCGGGCGTGGCGGGCCATGGCGGCCACCGCGTTGCCCAGCGTCGGTGGGTCGCCCGGCTCGTTGCCGCCGGAGCCGGGATCGGTGCCGAAAACGGCGGCCAGATCGCCGAACAGCCAGGGGCGGCCCAGACAGCCCCGGCCGACTACCACGCCGTCGCAGCCGGTGTCGCGCATGAGGCGTAGGGCGTCCCACGGCTCCCACACGTCGCCGTTTCCGAACACCGGGATGGTGGTCACCGCGGCCTTGAGCTCGGCCACGGCCGACCAGTCAGCCTCGCCGGAGTAGAGCTGCTCCGCGGTCCGGGCGTGCAGGGACACCGCCGAGGCGCCCACGGCCTCGGCGATCCGGCCCGTCTCGAGGAAGGTCAGGTGGTNTTCGTCGGTGCCCTTGCGGAACTTCACCGTGACGGGGACGTCGCCTGCCCGGTCCACGGCGGTCCGCACGATCGACTCGAACAGGCGGGGCTTGAGCGGGATGGCCGCCCCGCCGCCCTTGCGGGTCACCTTGGGCATGGGACAACCGAAGTTCATGTCGACGTGGTCGACCCGGCCTTCGCCTGTGAGCATCTCCACGGCCCGGCCGATTGAATCGGGTTCGGTGCCGTAGAGCTGGATGCTGCGGGGCGTCTCGTCCGGGTCGAATTGGGCCAGGCGGGCAGTCTTCAGGTGGCCGTCGACCAGGCCGCGGGCGGTGATCATCTCGCTCACGTACAGGCCGGCCCCGAAGTCCCGGCACAGGCGGCGGAATGGGGCGTTGGTCACCCCGGCCATGGGGGCCAGCACGACCGGCGGCCAGACCTCCAACGGTCCGATCCGGGGGGCGGGGAACTCGTCGGGCATCGCCGACGCGACGTCCCGGTTCACCTCGGAGCGCAGACCCATACCCACAAGGCTACGGACNGGAGCGTCCNGTGGCCCCGGNGGNCGTCACCTGGCGATACGGANGCCNTGGTGGCCGGTGGTGCNGTCGGGGGTGTTCGACGTCCGNGCCGCCAGCCGGTAGCGGTGGCAGTAGCTGTCGTGGCACAGAAACGACCCCCCCTTCAGCACACGGTTGACGCCCACGGTCGGCCCTGTCGGATCCAGCGGTGGGCCGTCGGGGCCATCGGCGCGGTGGCTGGCCGTGAACCAGTCGGCCGTCCACTCCCANACGTTGCCNGAGCATTCGTGGAGGCCGAAGCCATTTGGGGTGAACCAGTCCACCGGGCAGGTCCCGGCCCACCCGTCGGCAGCGTCGTCATGGGACCAGAAGGTCCCGGTGAAGATGTTGAATCGGTGGTCGTCGGGNCCGTCGGGCTGGTTCTCGTCACCCCACGGGAGTCGCTTCGACTCCAGCCCGCCCCGGGCTGCGTACTCCCACTCGGCCTCGGAGGGGAGACGTCCTCCGGCCCATTCAGCGAAGGCCGCAGCGTCGAACCACGACACGTGGACCACCGGATGGTCGGCGCGCTCCTGCAGGTCGCTGTGCGGGCCCTCGGGGTGTCGCCAGTCGGCTCCGAAGACCTGCCGCCACCACTCGGCGCCCACCACGCCACGGGTCTCGTCGAAGTCGTCGGGAAGGTGCCCTGCGAAGACGAACGACCAGCCGTCCCGTTCGGCGATCGTCTCGTGTCCCGTGGCCTCGACGAAGGCCGCGAACTCGGTTGTGGTGACCGCGGTGGCTGAAATGGCGAACGGCGAGAGCGCCACGGTGCGCACCGGGCCCTCCCCGTCCGACGGGTAGGCGTCCTCCTCGTTGCCCATCCGGAAGCGGCCGCCGGGCAGGTCGACCATCCGGGCCAGGGGGTCCACGGGAGGGGCCATGGGGTGCGGGGTCAGGTGACGGGGAACACGTCGGCCAGGAAGCGACGGACTTCGCCGGCGCAGGCTTCGGCGGCCTTGAGGTGGACCATGTGGCCCTGGCCGGGGACGACGACCGACGCCCACACGTCGAGGTCGCGTGCGAACAGCGACGCCGAGGCAGCGAACCGCTTGTCGCGCTCGCCGAGCAGGACCAGCACCGGGCAGCGGATCTCGGACAGGTGGTCGAGGACGAACGAGTCGTGGTGCATCGAGATCTCCTCGACGCCCGGCGACTGGTCCATCTTCGTCGCGGCGGCCCGGACCGACTCGTTCCACTGCTCGCGGGCCTCGGCCTTCCGGAAGCCGGGGCCGGCAGCCACTAGGACGAGGGCGGCCACGTCCTCGGGCCGCTGGATGGCCTGNGCCAGGGACAGGAAGCCGCCGAAGCTGTGGCCCATCAACACGACGGGTCCGGCCGGGGCGCCGTCGCGGGCGTGGTCGCAGACGGCGGACAGGTCGCCGAGGGCGTGGTCNCGGNTGTAGTGGCCCGGTGGCGGGACTTCGCTCTTGCCGTGGCCGCGCAGGTCCCAGGTGGCTATCCGGTGGTCGGCGGCCAGGTCGGCGACCATGGGTGCCCACACCGAGCGGTCGTTGGCCCATCCGGTGGTGGCCACGACGGGCGGCGCCGCGCCATCTCCCGGGACACCGGTCGGCCCGGCCATCGTGGCGGCGATGGCCACGCCGTCGGGTGCGGTGAGCGTGCACTCNGAGGACGTGCCGTCGGAGGNCGNGTCGGCCATTGTCAGGCACCTCCCCGCAGTGGTCGGAAGAACTCGCGGACGTCGGCCACCAGGTCGTCGGGGCGCTCCATGGCGGCGAAGTGGCCGCCACGGTCGTGCTCCCGCCAGAAGGTGACGTTGCGGTCGGCCTCCACCCAGCGGCGTCGTCCGACCATGANCTCCATGGGGAAGGCCGACACGCCGAACGGCACGTCCCGGTTGGCGGTCGGGAGGAGTCCAGCGGCTAGGTCCCGGCCGAACTCGTGATAGATCCGGGCCGACGAGGTGGCCGTCCCGGTGAACCAGTAGGCGGACACGTTGGCCAGCAGGTCGTCCCGACCGACGACGTCCAGCGGGTCGCCGTCGTGTTGGGTCCAGCCGTGGAACTTCTCGCCAATCCAGGCCAGCAGGCCGATTGGGGAGTCGTGCAGNCCCACGCCGACCGTCTGGGGGCGGGTCTGTTGGAGGAGGAAGTAGCCGCGGTCCTCGCGGTCGTACCAGGCGGACCGGTCGAGGTGCTGCTGCTCGGTGGGGGTGATGTCGGCGTGGTCGTCTTCGCGGCCCGTGGGGAAGGCGGGGATCATGTTGACGTGGCAGCCGATCACGTGGTCGGGGGTCTGCCCGGCCACGTGCTGGGAGATGATCGACCCCCAGTCGCCGCCCTGCACGCCGTACCGGTCGTAGCCCAGTCGATCCATGAGGGTGGCGAAGGCGCCGCCGATGCGGTGCGGCCCCCAGCCCCGTTCGGTGGTCGGTCCCGACCAGGCGAAGCCGGGCAGCGAGGGGGCCACCACGTGGAAGGCGTCGGCCGGATCGCCGCCGTGGGCCGCCGGGTCGGTGAGCGGGCCGATGACATCGAGGAACTCCACGATGGACCCCGGCCAGCCGTGGCTGACTAGCAGGGGCAGGGCGTCGGGTTCCGGAGAACGCTGGTGGACGGTGTGGATGCGCTGGCCGTCGACGGTGGCGACCACCTGGTCGAAGGCGTTGATGCGGGCCTCAGATGCCCGCCAGTCGAAGCCGTCGGCCCAGTACCCAGCCAGGTCGCGGAGCCAGTCGACGTCGCAGCCGTACTCCCAGCCGGTGCCGTCGATCCGGTCCGGCCACCGGGCTTCGGCCAGGCGGCGCCGCAGCTCCGCGACGTCGTCGTCGGTCACCGAGACGGCGAAAGGCTGGAGGTTCTGGGGGTCGTGCATCGTAGCGACCGTACCCGTGGGCCCCCATCGGTAGGGAAGCCAGCCAGCGGGACGTGGCTCGGGGTGCAGGGGTACCGTCGGCCCATGGAACCCACGGGCGCACGGGTGCTGGTGACCGGTGGATCGAAGGGCATCGGGGCCGCGCTGGCCCGGGCCTTCGCTGCGGCCGGGGCCGAGGTGGTGGTGGTGGCACGGCCGTCGCCCGAGTTGGAGGCGGTGGCCGCCGAGGTGGGGGGCGTCGCGGTGGCAGCCGACCTGGCCGACGCCGGGGTGGTCGACGGCCTGGTGGCCACCGTGGAGGCCACCCACGGGCCGATCGACGTTCTGGTCAACAACGCGGGGGTGGAGACCACCGACATGGCGGCCGTGATCGATCCGTCGGACGTCCGCAACGCCACCCGCCTCAACCTAGAGGCACCTATGGTCCTGACCCGTCACGCCCTGCCGGGAATGCTGGACCGGGGCCGGGGCCACCTGGTGTTCCTGTCATCGATCGCTGGCACGGCGGGCTTTCCGACCATGGCCACCTACTGCGCCACTAAGGCTGGCGTGTCCAACTACGTCCGGGCGCTGTCCCTCGAGCTGAAGGGGACGGCGGTGGGGGTGACCACCGTGGCGCCGGGGCCGGTGGCCACCCGCATGTGGGACGCAGTGGAGGCCACGTCGCCCAGCGGACAGAGGGTGCTGGACCGGATGAACGCTGCCCGGATGCTGCCCGTTGCCGACCCCGACCGGCTGGCCCGACGGGTGGTGACGGCCACGGCGAGGGGGCGGCGCCACGTGCGGACCCCGCGACGACTGGCGGGCAACTTCCTGCTGGCCGAGGCCGCCCACCGGATGACCGGTGTCCTGCTGGCCGGGGTACGCCTCGACCCCACCGATCGGCGACCCACCTGACCGCCGGGTCGCGGGTCAGGCGTGTTCGGCCAGTTCGCGGAGCCGACCAAGCACCCGGTGGGCCTCGCCGCCCACCGGCGTGACGTTCAGCGAGGTCACCCCGGCCGCCTTGTAGGCCGCCAGGCGCTCCACCACGTAGCCCTCGTCGCCGCACAGGGTGGTGCACTCGATTAGCTCGTCGGGAAGCAGCGCGGCCGCCTCGTCTTTGCGGCCGTCCAGGTAGGCGTCCTGTACGGCGGCCGCCTCGGCCTCGAAGCCGTACTTCCGGCACACCTCGTTGTAGAAGTTCTTGTCCCGGGCGCCCATCCCGCCGATGTACAGGGCGGCCATGGGCCTCGACATGTCGCGGAACGCCGCGGCATCGTCGCCGATGGCCACCAGGCCACCGGCCACCACGTCGAAGTCGCCGAGGGCGCCGTCACGGCGGGCCAGGCCGGCCGACACGGCGTCGCCCCACACCTGGTCCATCCGCTCCGGGTAGACGAGGAAGGGCAGCCAGCCGTCGCAGGTGGCGGCCGTCTCCTCGACGCTCTTCGGACCCAGGGCGGCGATGTAGATCGGGATGTCGGCCCGCTTGGGGTGGTTGATGATCTTCAGCGGCTTGCCGAGGCCGGTTCCCCGCTCGGGCGGCAGGGGCAGGGTGAAGACGTCACCGTCGTGCACGAGGCGTTCCCGACGCCAGGCGGCCCGGCAGATCTGGACGATCTCGCGGGTCCGGGTCAGCGGCTTGTCGTACGGCAGGCCGTGGAAGCCCTCGATTACCTGCGGTCCCGAGGCGCCCAGGCCGAGGACGAAGCGACCGTCGGACAGGGCGTCGAGGCCGGCCGCCGTCTGGGCCAGCAGAGCCGGGGTGCGGCTGTAGGTGTTGAGGATCCCGCTGCCCAGTTCGACGGTGGACGTGCTGGCCGCCAGGTAGCCGAGCAGGCTCACCGCGTCGAAGCCGTAGGCCTCGGGGATCCAGATCCGGTCCACGCCGGCCGCCTCCAGCTCGCGGGCCTGGGTGGCCGCGGTGGCCGGATCGGTGGCGTAGTTGAGCGAGGTGGAGATGCGCATGGCGCAGATCCTCGCAGGGTCGGTCAGTCGCGGGGGAACCGGCGCAGCACTACGACGGCGATGGCCAGCAGGAGGCCGGCGCCCACGCCCATGGACAGCGAGAACCCCGAGGCGAAGGCGTCCCGGGCCGTGGAGGCCAGCGGACCACCGGCGTCTGCCGGGGCCAGCGAGGCCAGGTGCAGGGCCGCCCCGACCGAGTCGCGGGCTGCCTCGGCGCCCTCGAGGCCGAGGACGTCGAAGGCGTCGCCCGCGCTGCGCCGGTAGCCGAGGCTGAGCAGGCTGCCCAGCAGCGCGATGCCCACCGCGGCGCCCACCTCGCGCGTCGTGTCGTTGACTGCCGAGGCCACGCCGGCCTTGTCCTGGGGGAGCGAGGTCACGATGGCCTCGGTGGCCGCGGGGAAGGCCAGCGCCATGCCGGNCGAGGCAACGCACAGGCCGACCAGGACCTGGAGGTATCCGCTGCTCCCGTCCACGGTCACCAGGACGGTCAGGCCCAGGGCGGTGACCACCAGGCCGCCGCCGATCACCGCGTGGACGCCGAAGCGCCGGGCCAGCCTCGGGCCGATCGGCGATACGAACACCATGGAGACGGCGAAGGGCAGAATCCGGACCGCGGCNCCCAGCGCCGAGTAGCCCAGTACGTACTGCATGTACTGGGCCAGGCCGAAGAACATCCCGTACATGACCACGAAGGCGGTGCCGATACCGAGGCTGCCCAGGCCGAAGCGGGGGATGCGGAACAGGCCCGGGTCGAGCATCGGGTGGGCCCGACGGTTCTCGACGGCCACCCAGGCGGCGCCGAGCGCCACGAAGGCCACGAAGCCCCCGACCACGCCGGGGTGGTCCCACCCGTACTCGGGGCCCTGGATGAGGCCGAATACCAGGCCTCCGAGGGCCAGGGCGGACAGCAGGCTGCCGGGGGGATCGAGTGGGTGNCCCTGNGTGTCCCGGGAGGTGGGGACGAGGGCCGCCACGAGGACNAACAGCACGACCGCGATGGGCACGTTGACNAAGAAGATCGAGCCCCACCANAAGAATTCCAGCAGCAGGCCGGCGGCCAGGATCCCGATGGCACCGCCCGCGCCNGCGAACCCGGCCCAGATGGCGATGGCCCGGCTGCGNTCCTCGGCGGGGAACACCGAGGTNAGGATGGACAGGGTGGCNGGCATGACGAGGCCGGCGCCGATGCCCATGACGCANCGCCACACGATGACGTGGGCGGACGAGTCGCTGGTGGAGCCCATGACAGCGCCGAACACGATCACCGTCAGGCCNACCAGCAGGGCGCCGCGGCGCCCAAANCGGTCGCCGAGGGCGCCGAACGGCAGGAGGACCACGGCCAGGACCAGGGCGTAGGAGGTGTTGATCCACACCAGGTGCGAGGCCGAGGCGTCCAGCGCGGCGTGCAGCGACGGGAGGGCCAGGTTCATCGAGCTGACGCTGGCCACCACCTGAACCAGGGACAGGGTGAGGATGGCCAGGATCAGCCAGCGTCNCGGGTGGCCGGCGCCCTCAGCGGTCCGATCGGTCGTGACTGCGTCATCGGTCGACATGGCGACAGTCTCCCAGCCGGGACGGTTCCCGCCGGTGGTCAGACGTCCGGGGTCATGGGTCACAGGGCCCTGAGGACCTGACGGAGCGTCACCTACCATCGGCGCCATGGCAGGGTCATTCGCCGACGGCTTCGAAGTCCTGAAGCGCTCCGATTGGGAAGAACTCGCCGCGGCGGGCCTGCGCGGCCGGTCGCTGGCGTCGCTGACCACGACCACGGCCGACGGCATCGAGTTGATCCCGGTCCACGGACCCGACACCCACGACTCGTCCGGTGACCCCGCGGGCCTCCCGGGGACCGGCGACCGCACCCGGGGCAGCCGGGCGGCGGGCAACCTTGCCGGCGGCTGGGACGTGCGGGCGCTGGTGGCCGACGACGGTCCGGCGGCGGCCAACGCCACCGTGCTCGACGAGTTGCTNNGGGGCTCCACCTCGGTCCTGCTCGACCCGAAGGCCATCGGCATCNACACGGCCGACGACCTGGCCCGCACTCTCGACGGCGTCCACCTGGAGATGACCTCCGTGGCGCTTNTGCCCGGACCGTCCACGCCGGCGGTGGCCGGCTGGCTGNTGGATCGCTGGGAGGCNGACGGCGTGGCGCCGNCCGATCGCCGGGGTGTCCTCGGCCTGGACCCCATCGGCGTGGCCGCCCGCCACGGAGAGACCCCGTCGTGGGACGAGGCCCTGGCCCTGGTGGACCGTTGTGGCGACCTGCCGGGCGTCCTCCCCGTGGTGGTCGACGCCACCCCCTACGCCGACGCCGGGGCCACCGACGCCCGTCAGCTCGGCTGGACGACAGCGGCGGGCGTCGAAGCGCTTCGGGCGCTGGTCGACCACGGTCTGGCCGTCGACGAGGCCCTCGCCCGGCTGTCGTTCACCCTGTCGGCCGACGCCGACCAGTTCGCCACCATCGCCCGGATGCGGGCCGCCCGCCGCCTGTGGGCCCGGGTGGCCGGTTCGTCCGGCGCNACGGAGTCGTCGTGGGGCCAGGTCCAGCACGCCNTGGGCGCNGCNTCCGACGTGACGGCACGNGACCCGTGGACCAACCTGCTGCGGGGCACGGTGGCCGCCTTCGCCGCNGGGNTGGGTGGCGCNGACGCGGTNACCGTCCGCCCCTTCGACTCCGGGCTGGGGCGGTCCGACGAGTTCGGTCGCCGTACGGCCCGCAACACCCAACTTCTGCTGCTCGAGGAGAGCTCGCTGGCCGCCGTGGTCGACCCGGCCGGGGGTTCGTGGTACGTGGAGCACCTCACCGACCGCCTGGCCGAGGCGGCNTGGGCCCACCTGCAGTCCGTCGAGGCGGACGGTGGGATGGCCGCCGCGCTGGCCTCGGGTCGAATCAGCGCCGAGGCCGAGGCCTGCTGGACCGACCGGTCGGCCCGTCTGGCCACCCGCGCCGAGGCAGTCACCGGGGTCTCCGAATTCCCCGACATCGACGAGGAGCGGCCGTCCCGCCCCGCCGCGCCAGCTGGGCCGACCGGCCTCCTGCCCCTGCGCCGCCGGTCGGCCGCCTTCGAGGCCCTTCGCGACGTCGGTGAGGCCACCTCGGGCNCGGTGGGCGTCCTGGCCCTCGGGCCGCGGGCTGAGCACACCGCCCGCACCACCTTCGCCGCCAACCTCTACGCCATCGCCGGCCTCCGNACGACGCCCGTGGAGGCCTCCGACCGGGACCTNCCGGCGGTCNTCGTGGTATGCGGATCCGACGAGCGGTACGCATCCGACGGCGCTGCCACCGTCGCGGCGGTCCGGGCGGCCGGCGCCACGCGTATCCACCTAGCCGGCCGGGATTCGGTCCTCGGAGACGAGGTGGCCGANGCACTGCGCGACGCCGGCGTCGACGAGTTCGTCCACGCCCGCAGCGACGTCGTCGCCGTGCTGGCCCGGACCCTCGACGGCCTCGGTGCCGGCGATCCGGCAGGAGGNCCCCGNTGATCCCCGACTTCTCGAANGTCCAGTTGGTCGACGANCCGGCCCCGCCCGTCGACNCTGGTGCGCTGGCCGACTGGGCGNCCGCNGTCGAGGCCGAGACCGGCCACACCCCCGACGACCTNGCCCGCGACACCCCCGAGCAGATCGCCGTGCCGCCACTGGCNACCGCGGCCGACNACGCGGACCTCGACTTCCTCCACACCTGGCCGGGTGCCGCGCCCTACCTGCGGGGCCCGTACCCGACCATGTACGCCAGCCAGCCGTGGACCATCCGCCAGTACGCCGGGTACTCCACCGCCGAGGAGAGCAACGNCTTCTACCGACGCAACCTGGCCGCCGGCCAGAAGGGCCTGAGCATNGCCTTCGACCTGGCCACCCACCGCGGCTACGACAGCGACCACCCNCGGGTGTCGGGCGACGTCGGCATGGCCGGGGTGTCCATCGACTCGATCTACGACATGCGCACCCTGTTCGACGGNATCCCGCTCGACCAGATGACGGTGTCTATGACCATGAACGGGGCGGTGCTGCCCATCCTCGCCCTCTACGTGGTGGCGGCCGAGGAACAGGGCGTCGCCCCCCACCAACTGGCCGGGACCATCCAGAACGACATCCTCAAGGAGTTCATGGTCCGGAACACCTACATCTACCCGCCGGGCCCGTCCATGCAGATCGTGTCGGACATCTTCGCCTTCACCAGCGCCGAGATGCCCCGGTTCAACTCCATTTCCATATCCGGCTACCACATGCAGGAGGCCGGGGCCACGGCTGACTTGGAGCTGGCCTACACGCTGGCCGACGGCGTGGAGTACGTGCGGGCCGGCGTCGAGGCCGGCCTAGACGTGGACGCCTTCGCTCCCCGGCTCAGCTTCTTCTGGGCCATCGGCATGGACTTCTTCATGGAGGTGGCCAAGCTGCGGGCCGCCCGCCTGCTTTGGGCCGNCCTGATGCGCCAGTTCGGCCCCACCGACCCCCGGTCGTCGTCGCTGCGCACCCACTCCCAGACGTCGGGGTGGAGCCTCACCGCGCAGGACGTCTACAACAACGTGGTCCGGACCTGCGTGGAGGCCATGGCTGCCACCCAGGGCCACACCCAGTCGCTGCACACCAACGGCCTCGACGAGGCCCTCGCCCTCCCCACCGACTTCTCGGCTCGCATCGCCCGCAACACGCAGCTCTTCCTCCAGCAGGAGAGCGGGACCTGCCGGGTGGCCGACCCTTGGGGCGGCAGCTACCACGTGGAGCGCCTGACTCGGGACCTAGCCCGCCGGGCCCGGGTCCACCTGGCCGAGGTGGAGGAGTCGGGTGGCATGGCCCGGGCCATCGAGGCCGGCATCCCCAAGCTCCGCATCGAGGAGGCGGCGGCTCGCACCCAGGCCCGGATCGACTCCGGCCGCCAGACGGTGGTCGGCGTCAACCGCTACCGCCCCGAGGTGGTCGATCCCATCGACGTCCGCAAGGTCGACAACGCCCGGGTGCGCGCCGACCAGTTGGCCAAGCTGGAACGGCTCCGGGCCGAGCGGGACCCCGATGCCTGCCGGGCGGCGCTCGACGCCCTCACCCGGTGCGCCGAGACCGGCGACGGCAACCTGCTGGCGAAGGCCATCGACGCGGCGCGGGCGAGGGCTACGGTCGGGGAGATCAGCGACGCCCTGGAGACGGTCTTCGGGCGCCACGTGGCGGAGGTCCGCACCATCTCCGGGGTCTTCAACAGCGAGGTCGGCGACGGCGAGGCAGTGGTGGCCGCCCGGACCCGCGTCGACGCCTTTGAGGCCGACGCCGGCCGGCGGCCCCGCATCCTGGTGGCCAAGATGGGCCAGGACGGCCACGACCGGGGCCAGAAGGTGATCGCCACCGCATTCGCCGATCTGGGCTTCGACGTTGACATCGGCCCGCTGTTCTCCACCCCCGAAGAGGTGGCCCGGCAGGCCGTGGAGAACGACGTGCACGTGGTCGGGGTCAGCTCGTTGGCTGCCGGCCACTTGACGCTGGTCCCCGAGTTGCGCGAGGCCCTGGCCGCCCACGGACGGTCCGACGTGGCCATCGTGGTCGGCGGCGTGATCCCGCCCGACGACCACGACGCCCTGCTGGCCGCCGGCGCGTCGGCGGTCTTCCCACCGGGCACCGTGGTGGCCGAGGCGGCCGTCGAGTTGCTCGACGCCCTTGGCAGCGACACCGTGGCCGGCGGCTGACGGTCGTGACTGGCGACCTTGTCGACGGCGTCCTGGCCGGTGACCGGGCGTCGATGGGTCGGGCCCTGACTCTGGTCGAGTCCAACCGTCCCGACCATCGGGACCAGGCCACGGCGTTGCTCGACGCCCTGGCCCCGCACGCCGCCGAGGCCCACCGCGTGGGCATCACCGGCGTGCCCGGGGTGGGAAAGAGCACCTTCATCGAGTCGCTGGGCATGCACCTGGTCGGCGCCGGGCGCCGGGTGGCCGTGCTGGCCGTCGACCCGACCAGCACCGTCACCGGCGGCAGCATCCTCGGCGACAAGACCCGCATGCCCCGCCTAGCCAACGAGGCGACGGCCTTCGTCCGCCCCTCGCCGAGCGCCGGGACCCTCGGCGGGGTGACCCGCACGACCCGCGAGTCGATGCTGGTCCTGGAGGCCGCGGGCCACGATGTGGTCCTCGTCGAGACGGTAGGCGTCGGACAGTCCGAGACGGTGGTGGCCGGGATGGTCGACTTCTTCCTCGTCCTGATGCTGCCTGGCGCCGGAGACGAGCTCCAGGGCATCAAGAAGGGCGTGCTGGAGCTGGCCGACATGATCGCGGTGAACAAGGCCGACGGGCCCAACGAGGCGGCGGCCCGCACCGCGGCCCGCGACTACTCGGCCGCCCTCCGCCTCACCCAACCGTCCAGCCCGTCGTGGACCCCGCCGGTGGTCACCTGTGCCGGCCTGTCAGGGGATGGCCTGCCGGAACTGTGGGGCCACGTCGAGGCCCACCGCGGGGCGTTGACGGCTACCGGTGAGTGGGAGGACCGCCGCCGGGCCCAGCGCCTGGCCTGGATGTGGGCCATGGTCGAGGACCGCCTGCTGGCCTCACTGCGGTCCGATCCGGTGGTGCTGGACCGCCTGGCCGCCGAGGAGGCCGACGTGCTGGACGGGCGGACCACCCCGTCGGCCGCCGCGGCCCGGCTCTTCGGCGCCTACCGGGGAGGCTGAACGATCCACCGCCGGGCGTTCCTCCGGGCCTCCCTACGGACCGGCCTCGGCGTCGCGGCGACCGGCGGCCTCGCCGCCAACGGCCTGCTCGTCGGCGCTGGTTCGGCCGGGGCCTCGACGACCGACGACGGCCCCTACGGGAGTCTCGAGGGCAGGCCACCCGACGCCTACGGGCTGGTCCTGCCCGAGGGGTTCACGGCTCGGGTGGTGGCCGAGGGTGGCACGTCGGTGGCAGGCACCGACCGGCCGTGGCCGCTGTTCCCCGACGGCAAGGGCACCGTCCCGACCGCCGACGGGGGCTGGCTGCTGGCCTGCAACCACGAGGTGTTCGACTTCCAGTCTTCGCTCATCCCGCGCGGGGGCGCCTCCACCGTGGCCTTCGGCGCTGAGGGACGGATCACCGGATCGTGGCCCATCCTCGAGGGCAGCCACTCCAACAGCCGTGGTGCCATGACGCCGTGGGGGACCTGGCTGTCCTGCCAGGAGGCCCACGGATCGGGGGAGCGCGTCGGCGGCGACGGTGCCGGCCTGGTTTGGGAGTGCGACCCGTCCGGGGAGCGCCCAGCGGTGCCCCGTCCGGCGCTGGGGGTCCGCACCCACGGTTCGGTGGCCGTCGACCCGGCTGACGGCCGCTGCTACCTGACCGAGGCCCACCGGGACGGCCGCCTCTACCGATTCACGCCGGCCCACGGTGGACTCACTGCCGACTCGCTGGCCGCCGGCACCCTCGAGGCGATGGTCGTCGGTCCGGACGGCGGCGTGTCGTGGCAGCCGGTGGCCGATCCGACCGGCACCGTGGCCCCCACCAGGGTGCAGGCCGCGGCGGCCACCGTTACCCCGATGGGCGGGGGTGTGGCCGTGCACGACGGGACGCTCTGGTTCACCACCGGCCTCGACGACCGGGTCCACGCCGTGGACCTTGGCGCCGGCCGGCACCGGGTGGTCTGGGACGGGACTCGGCGACGCCGGCCCTTGGCTGGGATCGGCGACCTGGCCGTGGCCCCGTCGGGGGACGTCTTCGTGGTGGAGGACCGTGGCGACATGGAGGTGGTCCTCCTCGGACCCGCGGCCGACGGGGGTGCCGGCACGGCCGCCTGGCCGTTCTGCCGCCTGGTGGGCGACGGACACCGGCTCTCGGCGGTCACCGGACCCTGCTTCGACCCGTCGGGCAGTCGGATGTATGTGAGCTCGCTGCGGGGGCGGGGCGAGGCGCTGGTCCGCGACGTGGTCCCGGAGTTGGACTGGGGCGACGGGGCCGAGGGACGCCACGTGGGCGTCACCTACGAGGTCACTGGTCCGTTCCGCATGCCCGAGGCCGCCACCGGCGGGAACGGGTCGACCGTGCCTGCCACGACGACCTC
>PBUO01000001.1 GCA_002727895.1 Acidimicrobiaceae bacterium
CTCGTCCACCTCGACCAGGTCCAGCAGCGTGCCCAGCACCCCATCCACGCCGGCCAGGTGCTCGGCACCGGCCCGCGACCGGGCCTCGTCGAGGGCCAGAGCGAGGGCCTCGACGCTGGCCGTCGCCGCGCGGACATCGGCCTCGGCGGCCACCACCCGCTCCCAAGCCGCATTGCGGGCAACCGCTGCGTCGTGCGCCCGGGACTCGGCGACAGCCACCTCGGCAGCCAGCGGCTCCTCGGCCGTCTCGCCCGTAGACAGGTCGGCCCGCAGGCGTCCCGCCTCCACTTCCAGCCGGTCAGCGGCCTCCTCCAGAGCGGCCAGACGCTCGGCCACCCGCCGGCGCTCGGCATCGGCCTGGGCCACGGCGGCCCGCAGCACACCCAACTCGCCCCGGGCCTCGGCCGCGTGGCCTCCCAAGGCGGGGACCCCGTCCGACCAGTCGACCTCGAACGCCGCCCGGTCAGCGGCCAGCTCCGTCTCGTCCAGGGCGAGGCGCTCGGCATCGGGCGCCAACTCCTCGGACTCGGCCTCCAGGCGGGCCATCTCGGCCTCGGACCGCTCCAACTCGGCCTCTAGGCCAACCACCACCTGCTGAGAGACCAGCGCCGAGCGGTCGCGTTCGATGCCCCGCAGGCGTTCCACCAGCACACCGCGCACGCCACGACCCCGCTCGCGCAATGCCTCAAGGCGGACCAGCCGGTCGCCCAGGTCGTCGCCGCCCCGGGACGCCAGCTCGGCCTCGGCGGCCACCACCTCGGCGTCGAGGCGGGAGAGCGCTGCATGGTGGGTCGACTCGGCGGCGGCCAACTGGGACCGGGTCTCGGCCTCGTCGCGGGCCCGGGTGCGCAGGGTCGCCAGCTCCCTTCCGGCCCGGTGGAGGCGCAGGGCGGTGAGCTCGGCAAGCAGGTCGCCGTGGCGACGGGCCGCGTCGGCCTGCCGCTCCAGCGGGCGGAGCTGCCGGCGGACCTCACGCAGCAGGTCGGAGAGGCGGTTGAGGTTCGCCTCGGTGGCCTGAAGTCGGCGCTGGGCCTTCTCCTTGCGACGCCGGTACTTCAGGATCCCGGCGGCATCCTCGATAATGGCCCGCCGGTCCTCGGGGCGGGCATTCAGCACGGCATCGATCTGGCCCTGCGAGATGATCACGTGCTGCTGGCGGCCCACGCCGACGTCGGACAGCAGCTCCTGGATGTCAAGCAGCCGGCACGGGGCCCCGTTCATGGCGTACTCGCTCTCCCCACTTCGGAACAGGGTGCGGGTGATCGTGACCTCGCTGAACTCCACCGGGAGCTGTCCCGATGCGTTGTCGACGGTGATCGACACCTCGGCCCGACCGAGAGCGGCCCGGGTGGCCGTGCCGGCGAAGATGACGTCGTCCATCTTCTGAGACCGCACGGCGCTGGGGGCCTGGGCGCCGAGCACCCAGGCGATGGCGTCCACCACGTTGGACTTGCCGCTGCCGTTGGGGCCGACGACGACGGTCACCCCGGGCTCCATGTCCAGCACCGCCGTGTCGGCGAACGACTTGAAGCCCTTGATGGAGAGGCTCTTCAGGAACACGTCATTCCCACCGCTCGCGATCCCTCTCCGGGCCGGGTCCGCCCGCAATCACACCTGTGTCATTCGCCATCGCGCCACCCTAGGCGCGCGCCGTGCCGCGCGGTCGCGCGCCCCGGGTCAGACCTGGGTGTCGCAGTAGTAGGTCCAGCGGCCCTTGTACTTCGTGCGCTGGATGGGGGTCCGGTTCCGCTCGCTGAGCGCACCGGCCCGCCCGTACACGGCAAGGTGCTCGCCGTAGATCCCGGGCTCCCCGAATACATCCACGAAGGGCCGCTCCTCGAGGTCGGTGCCCCGGTACTTGATGGCGTCGTTGACCACCTGGATGAGCGCCTGGTGCAGTCGCCGGACCTCCTGGCGGGACAGGGCGTCCGACAGGCGGTCGTGTCGGAGGCCGGCGTGGAAGAGGATCTCGTCGGAGTAGACATCGCCGACGCCGACCACGATCGAATCGTCGCACAGAAGGTCCTTCAGCGGCATCGACCGACCCAGGACCTGCCCACCGAAGGTGGTCCAAGGGATCATCTCGCCGGCTGGGTCCATGCCGAGGGATGCCAGTTCGGGGAACTCGGCCATGAGCTCCCCACCGGCGATCACGCACGCCTCCGATGCCCCGCCTGGGTCGATCAGACGAACCTGCCCGCCCACCGTGAAGGTGATGGTCAACTCGGTGCCCGGAGCCACCGCGTCGCGCGCCGCATGGCGGCGGATGGTCGCCCCAGCGCCCGGCCGGATCACCAGGAGGTCCTCGCCTTCCAGTTCGGTGACCAGCAGCAGGCCGATGCGTCGCACCGCCCCGAGCTTGCGGCCCTCCACGGCCGAGGCGAACTGCTTGCGGTTCCGGTAGCGGCCGAGGACGGCCATCGAGGCCGCCTCGACAGTCTTCACCTTGCGGCCGGCGACCTCCCGGTCGAGGGCGTAGCGGATGATCTCCACCTCGGGAAGTTCGAGTTCGAGCGTCACGGGGACTCCTGGGGGGTCTGCGGGCGGGGGGCGGGGGCGGCGGACGCGCCGGCGCCCACCGGGACGGCGACGGGCTCCAGCGAGCGGCAGGCCAGGCGGGCCGCGGCCTGCTCGGCCCGCTTCTTGGACGTCCCGACGGCGGGACCGTGGGCCCGTCCGGCCACCTCGACGGTCGCGTGGAACCGCTTGTCGTGGTCCGGGCCGTCCTCGGTCAGGACGTAGCGGGGCGGTGTCGTGGAGTTGCGGGCCACGAGCTCCTGGAGACGTGTCTTGTAGTCGTGCTCGCCGGGATCGGCGGCCGAGCGGTCCAGCGACTCGGCGAACAGGCGGTCCACCAGGTCGCGGGCCGCGTCGAGGCCAGCGTCGAGGTAGACAGCGCCGATGACCGCCTCAAGGGCGTCGGCCAGGATCGACTCCTTGTCCTCGCCGCCGTCGGAGACCTCGCCCCGACCCAGCCGCAACGAGGCACCCAGGCCAAGGGCCCGGGCGGCCTCGGCCAACGCCGGCGAGCTCACCACCGAGGCCCGGATCTTGGCCAGTTGCCCCTCGGGCAGGTCGGGTCGCTGCACGTAGGTGCGTTCGGCGACCAGCATGCCCAGCACGGCGTCACCCAGAAACTCAAGGCGCTCGTTGGACGCGCCCGTGTGCTCTGCGCACCACGAACGGTGGGTCAGGGCTACGTGCAGCAGCGGCAGGTCGGCGAACTCGTGGCCCAGGCCCGACGGGGCGACGGGCAGTTCGGAGTTCGGATGCTCAGCCGAGTCGGGCGACGACATAGTCGACGGCGTCGCGGACCGTACGAAGGTCCTCGAGGTCGTCGTCCTCGATCCGGAAGCCAGCGGAGCGCTCACTGAGCTCCTCCTCCAGAGCCTCCACCAGCTCGATAAGGGCCAGGGAGTCGGCGTCGAGGTCGTCGGCGAACGACGCCCCCTCGGCGATCTCCGTCGGCTCGATCTCCAGGATGTCGGCGAGGCGGTCCCGGATGAGCTCCAGGACCTCGTCGCGTCCGATCGGCGTGCCTTCGACGTGGGTTTCTGCGGGCACCGAATGCCTCCTGAGCGTGGGCCGGTGGGTGGGAAGACGGGCCCACGGCATCGGCCCCGGGCGGTCATCCAGCCTATCGGTGGGCTCTCCAGATCGGCCTACAACCAGAGGGAACGAGATTCATCGTCGGCACATCGGGCGCCCGTTGGGCGGCCCGGACCGGCGGGTCAGGCGCTGACAGCCTCGGCGAGGTGGTCGACCACGTCCCCACGGACCATCTCGGCGGCCACGCCGATGGCGTTGCACATGGCCAGGGCGTTGGTCGACCCGTGGCTGATAATGCAGACGCCCTTCACCCCGAGGAGCATCGCGCCGCCGTAAGTGTCGGGATGGAACTCCCGGTACAGGCCGTCGAGTTCGGGGGCCAGCACGTTGGCGGCCTCGACAGCCTCCGGGCGCCCCGCCATGGCGGTGAGCAGCGCAGTGAGCAGCGCCTTGAGCGCTCCCTCGGCGGTCTTGAGGGCCACGTTGCCGGTGAAGCCGTCGGTCACGATGACGTCGGCGGCGTCGGTCATCAGGTCGCGTCCCTCGACGTTGCCGATGAACCCGGCACCGCCCACCTCGGCGGCCTCCAGGGCGGCGAACGCCTCCTTGACGAACGGGCTGCCCTTGCCGGGTTCCTCTCCGATGGACAGCAGGGCCACCCGCGGCTCAGCGATGCCCAGACGGTGCCGGGCGAAGACGGCGCCCATCTGGGCGAACTGGACTAGCCAGTCGGGCTGGCACTCGGCGTTGGCGCCGGAGTCCAGCAGGACGGTCGGCGTGCCACCGGGCGTGGGGATGAGGGTGGCGATGGCCGGGCGTGACACCCCGGAGATGCGGCCCATGCGGAGCAGTGCGCTCGCCATGGTGGCCCCGGTGTTGCCGGCACTGACCATTGCCGAGGCCCGACCGTCGCGGACCGCCTCGGCGGCGCGGACCAGCGAAGAGTCCTTCATGCGGCGGACGCTGGAGCCCGGCTCGGCGTCCATGGCGATGACCTCGGAGGCCTCGAGGACCTCCAGGTCGCCAGTGTCGCCCAGCTCGTCGGGGCGGCCGACGAGCAAGACGGGGATGCCGTCCTCGTCGTGAGCCCTCAGCGCACCGGCGACGATCTCCGACGGTGCGTGGTCGCCGCCCATGGCGTCGACGGCGACGGGCAGCATGATGGGGTCAGTCGACCTCGACGGCCTGACGGCCCGCGTACCAGCCACAGTTGCCGCACACCCGGTGCGGGCGCTTGGTGACGCCACATCGGGCGCAAGCGCTGCGCGAGGCGCGGCCGAGAGTCCAGTTGGCGGCCCGGCGGCTGCGGCCCTTGGCCTTGGAGGTCTTCTTCTTCGGGACGGCCATCGTGGGTTCCTCGGCGGCGTGCGAACGGACTGGTCTCCCACGAAGGGCAGGCGCCCGTGGGGACCCGACGAGGCTAGCGGGAGGACCGTGGAACCCGCACCGAACAGATCGGAAGCGGCGGTGACGAGCACCTCAAGAACCGTCGTCTCCTATTGCCTCCCCGGCGTCGCGCAGGACGTCAAGGGCCGCCCAGCGAGGATCGCCCCCGGCTGGACCGTCCTGTTCGCTACCCGGCCCCGTCGGCGATCGGGTCGGAAAGCGTTCGGGGTCCGGTCCGTCGCACGCCTCGCCACACAGGGGCGACAGAGGCAACGCCAGCAGCACCGCGTCCCGTACCACCGGCTCCAGGTCGGCCTCGTCCTCGGCCAGCGGGTAGGCGTCGCCTGAGGGTCCGTCCCCGAACTGGCCGTCGGGATCGTGGGCCAACACCTCCCGCACGGCGAGGTCGACGTCGCCGACCACCTCGGCTAGGCACCGGCGACACGTGCCCGTCCATGCCGCCCGGACTGTGCCGGAGACCACCACGTCGGACCCCCGGGCCTCGGCCTCGAGGTCCAGCGCTACCCGGCCGTCGACCACGACCACGTCGCCGACCCGGAGGTCGTCGAACAGCACGTCGCTTACGACAGTCCGCGGCTCGGACCGCCGCCTGAGGACGGCCAGCGGGAGCCGCAGCCCGTCGACCACCGGAGTGCTCAGTCCCCGACCGCATCCTGGTCGAAGAACGCCGTGCCGGACCCCCCTGCCAGGCCCTGGTCGGCCTCGTCGGCGGCCCGTGCCGCCTCGACCGCATCGGCGGCCCGCTGTTCCCGATCGCGGTCCAACGCCGTCTCCTGAAGGCGGCGGCGGCCCTGAGTGATGGCGTCGCGGGTGCTGCCAAGCAGCGCCTCGAAGCTGGCCAGCTTCTGGTCGCAGTAGTCCTCGGTCTCGCGTCGCATGCGGCGTGTCTCCTCGCGGGCGGTCTCCACAAGGTGGCGGGCCCGCTGCTCGGCGGTCCGGACCACCTCGGTGCGCTGGACCAGCCGCTCGGCCCGCGAACGCGCCAACTCGAGGATCTCGTCGCCCTCGCGACGAACCTTGTCGAGAAACTCCTCCCGCTGCTTGAGCAGCCACCGGGCCGACCGGAGTTCGTCGGGCAGGCGGGCGATGGCCTCGTCGACCAGGGCTAGCAGCTCCTCCTTGTTGACCATCGACGAGGCCGACAGGGGCATCGGCCTGGCGTTGCCCACCACCTCGTGCAGCTGGCGGAGGATGGCCTCGATCTGAGGCGGCCGGTAGGGGTCAGGGGGTAGGGGCGCGGGCGAGGCCTCGGCCGAGCCGTCCGCCGCTCCCGTTGGGACCGGATCGCCGAACACGGACTGCCCCGAGAGGGGGTCGTGGGCCTCGCTCACCCGTCGGACCGATCCAGGAGCTGCCGGAGGACCGCCGGGGGCACCATGTCGCTGACGTCGCCGCCGAGGCGGGCCACCTCCCGGATGAGCCGGGAGGCCAGGAACGAACGGCGCGACGCTGTGGGAAGGAAGAGGGTCTGCACCCCGGAGATGGCGGCGTTCATCTGGGCCATCTGGAGCTCGCTCTCGAAGTCGGAGACGGCACGCAACCCCTTGACGATGAAGTCGGCCTCCACCTCCGCGGCCAGGTCGACCACCAGGCCGTCGAACTTGGTGGTGCTCACGTTGTCGAGGTGGGCGAAGCACTCGTCGAGGAGCGCCATCCGCTCCTCGAGGTCGAGAAGGCCACCGCCCTTCGATGGGTTGATCAGGGCGGCCACCACCACCTCGTCGAACAGTCCGGACGCCGTCTCGACCATCTCGAGGTGGCCGTTGTGGACCGGGTCGAAGGAGCCGGGGTACAGGACTCGGGTCATGCTGTCGGCACCTCTCCCGGTGGCTCTCGATCGCTTCGTCCGACCGCCGCTCAGCCCAGTCCGGAGCCCGGACGCAGCAGCGTCACCACGGTACCCGCGGCACGTCGCCGCGAATCGACATGCCAGCGGGCGTCATGGCCCTCGCCGTCCCCGTCGCCGGCGGGAACATCGCGGTCCGACTCCACGACGACCACGGCATCCCCGGCGACCCGGTCGGCCACCAGAGCCAGCAGGTCCTCCCAACCGCTGAAGTCGTAGGGCGGATCGAGGAGGACGAGGTCCCAGAAGTCGGTCGAGGTCCGAAGCCAGCCCGGTCCGTCAGCCCGCAGGACCGTGGCCCGGCCGGCCAGGTCGCAGGTGACCAGGTTGGCCTCCACCAGTCGCACCGCTTCAGGTGACCGGTCCACGAAGGTGGCGTGGTCGGCTCCCCGGGACAGCGCCTCGATGCCCAGCGCCCCCGTCCCGGCGAACAGGTCGAGAACCCGGGCCCCGACCACGGCACCGCGGCTGTGCAGCGCATTGAAGGTGGACTCGCGAACCCGGTCGGTGGTGGGCCGGACCCCAGGATCGCCGCTCGTCGACCCGCCCCTGCCTCGCTGGGCCCCCTTCTTGCCGGACGGCGGCTCCGGGGCCGCAAGGCGACGACCCCGAGCGGTTCCGGCCACGACGCGCATACCCGCATCATGGCCCGCCCCGGGGTCCGCTTCAGGACGGGTGGACGGGGGAACTACCGTCGGCGGCGTGCGGGCGCCGGAGACGATCGTGTGCGTGGACTGCGGTGGCACCTGCCACCTGCTGGCCCATCCGGAGACAGAGTTCGGCCCCGGCGACCCGGTGGCCTACCGGTGCGCCGACTGCATGGACCGGTGGGACTTAGTCATGCCCGACGACGAGGACGACGGGCGGGGGGACGATCCGCCCGGCCACTGAGCAGCGAGGACCGGAGTCCTCAGCGGGGGTCCCGCCACATGAGGGGAACTGTCGGGCCTCCGTCAATAGCTACCTCGGCGGTGACCACGAACCCGTGGCGTTGGTAGAGCGGCACGTTGGCTGGGTCCGAGGACTCCAGGTAGGCGCCCACTCCGTCGGCGTCGCAACGGTCGGTGACCGCCGAGATGGCCGCCGAGGCCAGGCCGCGTCCACGGGCCGATGCTCGGGTTCCCACGAGGTTCAGGTACCAGTGCGGGGTGGCGGGATGGGCGCTCAGGAGCGGCATCAACGCCATGGTTCGGGCCTGCATCGCCTCGGCGCCGAAGGCCAGGTTGTTGACCGCCCGGAGCATCGACAGGTCGAGTTCCGGAGCGTGCGGGGGGATCCACACGGCGGCGGCCTCGCGGGCGTCGGCCGGATCGGCGGGCACCACGATTTCGTCGATCCCCCTGCCCCCCAGCAGGCGGTTGGCGAAGAAGGCTGCCAGCAGGGATCGGCGTCGGTCCGGGTCGGGATCCGGCCCGTCGTCGAGGACGAAGCGGAGCACCGGGTCGTCGGCGAAGGCGTCGGCCATGACGGCCACCACCGACGGGACGTCGGCGTCGGTGCCGGGACGGGTGGCGATGGGGGCTCGACCTGCGGGCATATCTGGATCTTGCCTCCGGGGGGGCGCCGTCCAGTGGTCGGAACTCAGTCCTTCAGCAGGTAGTCGGACTCGTCCTCGCCGAGGAACAGGTCGACCTCGTCGACCAGCTCCGGGTGGTCGGCCAAGCCGGTGCCGTCGCCGACCATGGCCACCGCCTCGGTACGGGCCGCCTCCACCCACTCGCGGTCGCGTCGCAGCGAGGCCAGGCGCAGGTCGTTGCGACCTTTCTGGCGCTCGCCCATGATCGTCCCCTCGCCCCGCAGGTCGAGGTCCACCTCGGCCAGCTCGAACCCGTCGTTGGTCCGGACCAGGGCCCGAAGGCGTTCCTCGGCATCCGGGGTCGGCGCCTCGCCGACCAGCAGGCACCGGCTGGCATGTACCCCACGTCCCACCCGGCCCCGGAGCTGGTGGAGCTGAGCGATGCCGAACCGGGCGGCGTCGAGGACGACCATGACGGTGGCGTTGGGGACGTCGACGCCCACCTCGATGACCGTGGTAGCCACCAGCACGTCGAGCGCCCCCGACCGGAAGAGGCGCATCGTCTCCTCCTTCTCGGCGCGGCCCACCCGGCCGTGCAGCAGTCCGACCCGCAGACCAGACAACGCTCCGTCCGATAGCTCGGTGAAGGTGGCCTCGGCGGAGCGGACGTCCAGGGCGTCGGACTCGTCGATCAGCGGGCACACAACGTAGGCCTGCCGTCCCTCGGCCACCTCGGCCCGCACCACCGGCCAGGCGTCGGCCTCGTTGACGTGCCATGCGGTCTCAATCGGGGTGCGGCCCGGGGGCAGCTCGTCGAGGATCGAGACGTCGAGGTCGCCGTAGACGGTCATGGCCGCCGTGCGGGGGATCGGCGTGGCCGTCATGACCAGCACGTCGGGCACCGTGCCGTCGCGGTTGCCGTCCCGCAGGGCGGCCCTCTGCTCGACCCCAAACCGGTGCTGCTCGTCGATCACCACCGCGCCCAGCGACCCGAACTCGACCCCCTCCTGGATGAGGGCGTGGGTGCCGATGAGCATGTCGACGCCACCGGCCACCAGCTCAGCGGCGATGCGGCGGCGCTCGGCGGCCGTGGTCCGGTTGGTGAGTAGGTCGACCTTGAGCGGCCGGTGGCCCAGCAGGGTGGCCGGGTCGTCCACGACCATCCCGTCGACCAGGTCGGCCACCCCCCGGTGGTGCTGCTCGGCCAGCACCTCGGTGGGAGCCATCAACGCGCCCTGGTGGCCGCCGCGGACCGCGGTGAGCAGGGCGGCCACGGCGACCACAGTCTTGCCCGAGCCCACGTCACCCTGCAGCAGGCGGTGCATGGGAGCCGGCCGGGCCATGTCGTCGGCGATCTCGTCGACGACCCGCCGCTGGGCGCCGGTCAGGGCGAACGGCAGCCGGTCGAGGAAGGTGGCCACCGGGTCGCCCTCGCCGCCGCCCGGGGCGTGGACGATTCCCGTGGCAGTCCGCTCCAGCTCCACCTTGCGACGGACCAGGGCCACCTGGATGCGAAGCAGCTCGTCGAACACGAGGCGTCGACGGGCCTCCAGCATGTCGTGCATGCCCTCGGGCCGGTGGATGCTCCGATAGGCCTCGGACCGGTCGACCAGCCGGTACCGGTCACGGACCCCGGCGGGCACCGGGTCGGACAGGCCCCGGACCTTCATGGTGCGACGCAGGGCCTCGCCGACCAGAGCGTCGACGTCCCAGCTGTGAAGGCCCGCCGTCTCGCTCTGCGGGTAGACGGCGACGATCCGACCCGTCCGGTCCCCCACCAGGTCGACCACCGGGCTGGTCATCTGGAGGGCGCCCCGGTACTCGTCGGCCTTGCCGAACACCACGGCCTGCATGCCCTCCCGCAACTGCTTCTCCCGCCACGGCTGGTTGAAGAAGGTGAGCCGCAGGCGGCCCGTGTCATCGCTGCACCGCACCTCGACCAGCGACTTCCCGTTCCGAGTCCGGCGGGCCGACGTCCGGTCGATGCCGACCAGGACCATGCCCTCGACGCCCGGGGCCAGCTCGGCGACGGTGGCCTCCCGGCTGCGGTCAAGGTAGCGACGCGGGTAGAAGCCGAGGAGGTCGAGGATGGAGGCAACCCCCACGGCACCCAGGGCCTTCTGGCGGGCCGGTCCGACGCCGTTCAGGTCGGCGACGGGGCGAGCGTCCAGTTCCCGCAAGGTGATGCCGGTCCCAGCCACGGATCGACGGTACCCCCGGCGTCCGCGCCGGCCGGGGCGCTACTCGATGCCGACGTAGTACGGGTAGAGGGGCTGTCCGCCCTCGTGCACCTCGACCTCGACACCCGGTCGTTCGGTCTCCAGCCAGGCCACCGCATCGGCCGTGGTGGCCTCCTCAGCGTCCTCGCCGGTGATCAGGGTGACGATTTCGTGGTCGCCGTCGACGAGGGCGTCGAGCAGGCCGGTCAGCGCGTCGAACGCCGAACCGGCCACCACCCGGACCTTCCCACCGGACAGGCCGAGGTGATCGCCCTCGTGAATGTCGCCGGCTTCGCCGCCCGAGTCGCGTACCGCGACCGTCACCTCGCCGGCCACCACGGCCGCCGCGGCGTCGGCCATGGCCTCCCGATTGCCGTCGGCCGTGGCCTGCGGGTCGTAGGACAGCAGCGAGGCGAAGCCCTCGGTGATCCCCCGGGTCGGCACCACGCGCACCACCTTGTCGGTCTGGGCGTCCACCTGCTCGGCCACGGCGATGATGTTGGAGTTGTTAGGCAGGACGACCACCTCGTCGGCCGGCACGGCCTCCACCGCGGTCAGCAGGTCGGCGGTAGAAGGGTTCATGGACTGCCCCCCGAGCACCACCCGGCGCACGCCGAGCGACCGGAAGATCTCGCGGATGCCCGGACCGTTGGCTACCGCCACCACAGCGCACGGCACCGGTTCGCCGACGTCTCCCGTATCGCCCTTCTGGTCGCGGACCCAGGCCTGCTCCTCGACCTCCTCGAAGAGGTCGGTGACCCGGATGCGGTGGGGACGCCCCACCTCGATCCCGGCCTCGATGGCCCCGCCGATGTCGTCGGTGTGGACGTGGCAGTTCCAGACGCCGTCGCCGCCCACCACCACGATGGAGTCTCCGAGGGCCGCCCAGGCCTCCTTGAACTTGTCGATCGAGTCGTCCGGGGCGTCCAGGAAGTACATGACCTCGTAGCGGGTGCCCTCCTGACCTTGGCCGTGCTCGTCCGGACGGTCACTCCCGTCCGTTCCCAAGACATCCAGCATCGGGGCGTCAACGTCGGGCGGGTCGGGCAGGGGGCGGCCGTCGACGATGGCCAACAGGGCGTCGAGCAGGAGCAGGTAGCCGCTGCCACCGGCGTCGACCACCCCGGCATCGGCCAGCACGGGCAGAAGTTCCGGCGTGCGGGCCAGGCTCTCTCCACCCGCGGTGCTGGCCGCCTCAGCGACGGCCAGCAGGTCGCCACCCTCGTCAGCGGCGACCACCGCAGCCTCCGAGGACTCACGGACCACGGTCAGGATCGTCCCCTCGACCGGCGTCATCACCGCTCCATAGGCAGCGGTCGACGCGGCGGCCAGGCCGTCGGCCATGAGGCGACCGTCGATCGACCCGTAACCCGAAAAGGCCGATGCGAGGCCTCGCAGGACCTGGGACAGGATGACGCCCGAGTTGCCCCGGGCGCCCATGAGCGAACCGTGGGCGATGGCCCCGGTCACCGAGGCCATGTCCGTCCCGTCGGCCAGGCCGTCCAACTCGGCGACCACCGCCTCCACGGTCATGGTCATGTTGGAGCCCGTGTCACCGTCGGGCACCGGGTAGACGTTGAGGAGGTTCAGGGCCGGCCGGTGGGCCACCAACGCCGTCCGGAAGGCCCCCATCAGGGCACGCAGGTCCGAGGCGTCGATGTGGGTGGCCGTCACGGGGCACGAGCGTATCCAGCGCCCGTCCAGGCGTCGGTGGTTGGCGACTCCCCGCCCCTGCTCGTAGCCTGTGGGCCGTTCCCGACCGGTCCCTCCCCGTCCGACCGGTCCCCCCGATCGAGGTGAAGTCATGGCGTCCGTCTGCGAGATCTGCGGCAAGAAGCCCTGGTTCGGCAAGTCCCTGAGCCACTCCCACCGGCGGACCAACCGTCGCTGGAACCCGAACATCCAACGGGTGCGGGCCGTCGTCGGCAAGACCACCCGGCGCATGAACGTGTGCACCGGTTGCATCAAGGCCGGCAAGGTCGTCAAGGCCGGGCGCTGAGCCACTCCGACCCTTCGACCGAGGAAGCCTGAGGGGGCACCGTGCAGGGCGTGATCAAGTCTTACGACCCCGGGACCGGCGACGGCGTCGTGGTCCGGGAGACCGACCTGGCGGAGTTCGACCTCGCCGACGGCGCCCTCGAGGGCTCCGTGTTTCGCATGCTCCGGCAGGGGCAGCGGGTCCTGTTCGACCTGGACGACGACCAGCGGGCCACCTCGCTGTCGCTGGGCTCCGAGGTCGATATGGGCACCCCAGACATCGGCTGAGTCAACCCGTCGACCACCGATCGGGTGCCAAGCCCCGATTGACCACAGTCACACCGCAGCGTGTGGCATCGTCATCTTGCGCCGAGCACGATGGAGGGTCATGGTGGCACCGACTGAGACCGACGTCCTGACCACCAACCGCACCCTCCTCGGCTGGGTCGAGGAATGGGCCCGGGTCATGGCCCCCGACGCGGTCCACTGGTGCGACGGAAGCACCGACGAGGCCGAGCGCCTGGCCGAGGAGCTGGTCGAGGCCGGCACCTTCCGCCGCCTGAACGANGACCTGCGTCCCAACTCCTACCTGGCGNTGTCGGACCCCGGCGACGTGGCCCGGGTCGAGGACCGCACCTACATCGCCACCACCAAGCCCANNCGACGCCGGNCCCANCAACAACTGGCGNNANCCGTCGACGCTGAAGGNCGAGATGCTNGAGCTNTACCGGGGCTGNATGCGGGGCCGCACCATGTACGTGGTNCCCTTCTCCATGGGNCCGGTCGGCTCGCNCATCGCCCACATCGGNGTCCAGCTCACCGANTCNCCCTACGTGGTGNTCGGCATGCGGACCATGACCCGGATGGGNGGACGNGTGCTCGANGTNCTCGGCGACGGCGAGTTCGTCCCCTGCGTGCACTCCGTCGGCGCNCCCCTCGAGGTGGGCCAGGCCGACGTGCCGTGGCCGTGCGANGCCGACAACAAGTACATCGCCCACTTCCCGGAGACCCGGGAGATCTGGTCGTNCGGNTCGGGCTACGGNGGCAACGCCCTGCTGGGCAAGAAGTGCTTCGCCCTNCGGATNGCCTCGACCATGGCCCGCGACGGCGGNTGGCTGGCCGAGCACATGCTGATCCTCGGCCTGACCTCGCCNGANGGCGAGAAGACCTACNTGGCCGCCGCCTTCCCGTCGGCCTGCGGNAAGACCAACATGGCCATGCTGGTGCCCACNCTGCCCGGCTGGACGGTNGAGACCATCGGCGACGACATCGCCTGGATGAAGTTCGGCGAGGACGGNCGGCTNTACGCCATCAACCCGGAGGCNGGCTTCTTCGGCGTGGCCCCNGGGACCTCGGACNCCACCAACGCCAACGCCATGGCCACCCTGTGGGGCAACTCGGTGTTNACCAACGTGGCCCTCACCCCCGACGGCGACGTCTGGTGGGAGGAGATGACCGACGAGCCGCCNGCNGAGCTCACCGACTGGNGGGGCGACCCNTGGACNCCNGCNTCGGAGNCNCCGGCCGCCCACCCGAACGCCCGGTTCACCNCCCCGGCCTCGCAGTGCCCGTCGATCGCCCCCGAGTGGGAGGACCCGGCCGGCGTGCCCATCTCGGCCATCCTGTTCGGCGGCCGCCGGGCCACCAACGTCCCGCTGGTCACTGAGGCCCGCGACTGGGACCACGGGGTGTTCCTCGGCTCAATCATGAGCTCGGAGAAGACGGCCGCCGCAGCCGGGACCATCGGCCAGGTGCGGTTCGACCCATTCGCCATGCTGCCCTTCACCGGCTACAACGTCGGCGACTACTTCGCCCACTGGCTGTCCATCGGCGACGAGGGCGACCCGACCCGGCTCCCGAAGTTGTTCTGGGTGAACTGGTTCCGCAAGGACGCCGACGGTGGCTTCCTGTGGCCGGGCTTCGGCGAGAACTGCCGGGTGCTCAAGTGGGTCGTGGAGCGGGTGGCCGGCTCGGCCGCGGCCGCCGAGACCCCGATTGGCCTGGTGCCCACCCTGGACGGGATCGACCGGACTGGGCTGGACCTGGACGACGCCACCATGGAGCGGCTGCTGGCTGTGGACCCGGCGTCGTGGGGCCACGAGGTGGCGCTCATCGACGAGCACTACTCGATGATCGGCGACCGCCTGCCCAAGCGGTTGGACGCCGAGCTCGACGACCTGCGCCGGCGCCTCGACGCCGAGGAGTAGTTCCGGCCCGCCGCCGTCAGGCAGTGACCAGCATGGCTCGGATGCCGAGGCCCATGAGGAAGAGGCCGGCGTAGCCGTAGAGCAGGTGCCGGTGGGGCCGCAGGCTCTGGCGGTAGCTGTAGACGATGCCCACCACCACCAGGGCCACGAAGCCGTAGAAGAGGTGGAACTGGGGTGGGTCGATGTCCTGGCCGGCCACCATGCCGACGCCCATCGTGACCTGCACGGCGATGGCCACCTGGGCCAGCGCAGTGAACCACCACAGGGCCCGGCCCTGCAGGGTGTGGACCCGGTGCGCGGCCAGGGCCCAGGCGCCGGCCAGGCCGTTGCCGACCACCACCACCCAGGCGAACCCCTCGTGGAGGTCGCGCAGCGAGGCCAGGACAAGCGGGGAGGAGGCGGTCACCGGGCCATCATGCCAGCGGTGGCCATCCCTACCACGGCCCCCAACCGTCCACCACGGATCGGTTCGTGCCGGGTCACGGGAGGAGCGGGTCGTCGACCTGGGCGCGACCATCGCGGTGACGGTCGGGGTCGACGTACCACTCGCGGCCGAAGGCGAGGGCGAATGCCTCGTCGGGCATGGCCAGGAAGAACGAGTCGTCGGGGATCTGGCTGGCGTGGGCCCGCATGGCCGCCCGCTTGCGGTCGAGGACCGCTCCCACGTCCACCCCGTGGGTGATCTCGCTGTCGGGCATCCCGTAGGTCCCCGACTCGAGCCGCTCCCGGCGGGCCTGGAGCATGGCGTCGTCCGACCAGATGGGCTCGCCGGTCGCTGCTGCCTCCTCGGCGGCGGCTAGGGCCGCGTCCATCGTGGCCTGGATCACGTCGCGGTTCAGCGTCACCCACCGGAGCCGGACCGGGTGGCCGTCGGCAGCTCGGCGCTCGGCCCACCGGGTTCCCACCCGGTACACCTGGACGTGGTCGGGGTGGCCGTACCCCCCGTTCGGGTCGTAGGCCACCAGCAACTCAGGGTCCTCGCCGGACAGCACCTCGTCAAGACGGGCCGCCGCCTCGTCGACGTCGGCCTGCCAAAAGCAGTCGGGGTGGGCGTTGGCCGGGTCGTCGGCCATGCCGCTGTCCCGGTAGCCGAGGAAGGCCACCCGGGCCGCGCCGAGGATCCTGGCCGCCTCGTGTAGCTCGTCGGTCCGACGGTCCTCCAGGGCCTCGCCGTCGTCGAGCACCCCGGGGACCGGCTCGCCCTCCTCGCCGCGGGTGGCCACCACCAGCACCACCCGGTGTCCGGCATCGGCCAGCAGGGCCATGGTCCCGCCCGAGGCCAGGGACTCGTCGTCCGGGTGGGCGTGTAGGAGGGCGACGGTGGCCATCGGGGTTCGTAGTCGGGTCGGCCGAGTCCGGCGACGCTCAGGCCACGGCGCCCGAGGCACGCAGGGCGGCGATGCGCTCGGCGTCGAGGCCCATCTCGGCCAGGACCTCGTCGGTGTGCTGGCCGGCGTGGGCCGGGGGCCGGCGGATCTCGCCCGGCGTCCGACTGAGGCGGGGGGCCGGGCCGGGCTGGACGATGCCGCCCGACTCCACGAAGGTGCCCCTGGCCACGTGGTGGGGGTGCTCCTTCGCCTCGGACACGGTGAGCACCGGGGCATAGCAGACGTCGCTGCCTTCGAGGATGGCGTCCCACTCGTCGCGGGCCTTGGTGGCCACCACGGCGGCCACCTTTTCCTTGAGCTCCGGCCAGCGCGAACGGTCGTGCTGGTCGGCGAAGTCGTCCGGGTCGAGCCCCAGCTTTTGGACCAGCTCGGCGTAGAACTGGGGCTCGATCGAGCCGATGGAGATCCAGCCGCCGTCGGCGCATTCGTACACGTCGTAGAAGTGGGCGCCGGTGTCGAGCATGTTCTCGCCCCGTCCCTCGGTGGCGAAGCCGGTGTGCAGCATCCCGTAGAAGAAGCTCATGAGGCTGGCCGCCCCGTCGACCATGGCCGCGTCGACCACCTGGCCCTCTCCGGTGGCCCGGGCCGAAAGCAGGGCGCAGACGATGCCGTAGGCGAGGTACATGCCGCCGCCGCCGAAGTCGCCGACCAGGTTCAGCGGGGGAACGGGGCCGGTGTCGTTGCGGCCCATGTGGGCCAGGGCGCCGGCCAGGGAGATGTAGTTGATGTCGTGGCCGGCCGTAGTGGCGTAGGGGCCTTCCTGGCCCCAGCCGGTCATCCGGCCATAGACGATGGCCGGGTTGCGGGCCAGACAGTCCTCGGGTCCGAGCCCGAGGCGTTCGGCCACCCCGGGCCGGTAGCCCTCGAAGACGACGTCGGCGGCGGCCACCAGGTCGAGAACCAACTCGCGGCCCTCGTCGGACTTGAGGTCGACGCCGATGCTGCGCCGGCCCCGGGCGTTGACGTCGGCCGGGGGGCGGTCCGGGTCGCCGCCGCGGACCGAGCAAGCCCGGTCGATGCGGACCACGTCGGCCCCCATGTCGGCCAGCATCATCCCGCAGAACGGGCCGGGTCCGATCCCCGCCAACTCGATCACCCGGACCCCGTCCAGTGCACCCATGGTCGCTCCCGTCACGTCGTGGCCCGGCGGCCCCGTGGCCCGTCGGCCTCCCCGTTGATCTTCCCCCGTGGTGGACCCGGGGCCGCCATCCGGCCCAGGTCGCTCAGGCCGTCCCTTCGGCGGCGTGGCAGTGCTCGGCGATAGCCGCCACGAGGAGCGGGAAGCCGCCGGGCGAGACGTCGTGGCCCCAGCCCTCGACGCGTATCAGTTCGGCTCCGGGGACCACCTCGGCGGTCCGCTCGCCGGCAGCCATGGGGACCAGCGTGTCGGCCGTGCCGTGGACGACCCGGGTGGGCACCCGGACGGTGGCCAGCGCCTCCTCCCGGTTCCCGGCGGCGCGGGCGGCCCCCCACTGACGCTCGTAGGCGTGGCGGGGCTGGACGGAGCGCCGCCGGTAGGCCTCGTACTTGGCCCGGGCGTGCTCCTCGTTGTGCCAGTCGCTGGCCCACAGCCGCAGGTCGGCCATCTCCTTGGCGATGGCGCCCTCGGGATCGTCGGGCGGCTCGGCCAACATGGCCTTCCGGGTGGCGTCGGGCAGCCGGCCCTTCACGCGATGCCCGGTCCCCGAGCCCATGGACACCAGGCTGCGACAACGGTCGGGGTGCTCGACGGCGACCGTCTGGGCGACCATCCCGCCGAGGGAGAAGCCGACCACGTGGGCGGCATCGACACCGAGGGCGTCGAGAAGGCCGACGGCGTCAGCGGCCATGTCGGAGAGCGAGTACGGGTCAGCGTCCTCGTCGAAGATGGTCGACAGGCCGCTGTCGCGGTGGTCGGAGCGGACCACCCGGAAGCCCTCGTCGGCCAGGAGGCGGCAGAACGCCTCGTCCCAGACCAGCATCTGGCTGCCCAGGCCGTGAAGGAGGAGCACTGTGGGGTCGGCCGGGTAGCCGAACAACTCGTGACAGATGCGGATCCCGGAAGGCAGGTCGGCGAACGGCACGGCGCCATCCTCCGGTCCCGGGTGGCCGGCACGCCAACCCGGGTGCCCCCGCCGAGTGTCCATGCCCGGCCACTACCGTCCGGCCCGTGGCAACCGATCCTCCGAGCATCCACGACCAGCGGTTCGCCGACCTCGAGGCGGCGATGCTGCACGAACTGCTGCGGCTACGGATCGACGTGTTCGTGGTCGAGCAGGAGTGCGCCTACCCCGAGCTCGACGGACGCGACCCCGAGCCAGGGACCCGCCACGTGTGGCTGGACGGCCCCGACGGCCTGCCGGCCGCCGCGCTCCGGGTGCTTGCCGAACCGGACGGGTCGCACCGGGTGGGGCGGGTGGTGACCCGGCCCGACGCCCGGGGCCACGGCCTGGCCGGCGTGCTGCTGTCCCACGTGCACGACACCACCCCGGGACGGATCGTGCTGGATGCCCAGTCGTATCTCGTGCCCTGGTACGCCTCGTTGGGCTACGAGCCCACCGGCGACGAGTTCCTGGAGGACGGCATACCCCACGTGCCCATGGCCCGCGACGTCTGACCGGTGCCTGCGGGCCGGGGGCTCAGTCCCAGCCCAGTTCGTGGAGGCGGTCGTCGTCAATGCCGAAGTGGTGGGCTACCTCGTGGACCACGGTGACCACCACCTCCTGACGGAGCTCGTCGAGGTCGGAGCACATCTCGCACAGGGGTAGCCGGTACAGGTGGATGCGGTCGGGCATCGTCCAGTCCGACGCCCCGCCGTAGTCGCCCCGTTCGGTCAGCGGCACGCCGTCGTAGAGGCCCAGCAGGTCGGGTTCGTGGCCCCGGTCGGCGGTCAGGACCGCCACGTTGTCCATGAACGAGGCCAACTCGGGTGGCAGTAGGTCAAGAGCCTCGGCCACCAGACGGTCAAAGTCCTCGGGCGCGACAGGCTCCATGAACCGATGGTAGGTCGGACCCATCGGGTGGACGACCGGGCCGGGGAGGGCCGTCACGGGCCATCGCTAGGGTGCGGCCGATGGCTGCGGCGGACGATCCCACGGGCCCCCGAGCGGGGGCGGACGCCCACTCCCGACCGCTCTTCGACGGGAGCGGGTTCGGGGACGAGGACGCGTCGGCCGCCGACGCCGAGGCACTGCTGGTCGGCCTGAACAACGAGCAGCGCACGGCGGTGACCACCGACGGCCTACCCCTGGCCATCCACGCCGGTGCCGGCTCGGGCAAGACCCGGGTGCTGACCCACCGCATCGCCTGGCGGACCCTGACCGGTCGCGACGACCCCCGCCGGGTCCTGGCCCTGACCTTCACCCGCAAGGCCGCATCGGAGCTGCGGACCCGCCTCCGACGCCTCGGCATGCGCGACCAGGTGGCCGCCGGGACGTTCCACGCCGTGGCCCTGGCCCAACTCCGGACCTGGTGGCACGAGACCGACCAGCGGGAGCCCGATCTACTGGACCGCAAGATGGGGATCATCGGACCGCTGATTCCCCGCGACAAGCGATCCACGGCCGCCCTGGACGTCGTCGCCGAGATCGAATGGGCCAAGGCCCGGCGCATCCGCCCCGAGGCCTACGCGGCCCTGGCCGAGGAGGCGGGCCGGACACCACCCTTCCCGACCCCCACCGTGGCCCGCATCTACGCCGACTACGAGGAGGCGAAAGACCAGCGCAACCTGGTCGACTTCGACGACCTGCTCGGCCGATGCCGCCACGCCCTGGCCACCGACAAGCGGTTCGCCGCCGCCCAGCGCTGGCGGTTCCGCCACCTCTACGTGGACGAGTTCCAGGACGTCAACCCGCTCCAGTTCGACCTGCTGGCCGGCTGGCTGGACGGCCGGGGCGACCTGTGTGCGGTGGGCGACCCCGACCAGGCCATCTACGGGTGGAACGGCGCCGATGCCGACCACCTGGTCCGGTTCGCCACCCACTTCCCCGGGGCCACAGTGCTCGAACTCCGCCAGAACTACCGCAGCACCCCGCAGGTGCTGCGGGCCGCGACGGGTGTGCTACTGGGCCGAGACCCGATGGTGGCCAACCGCGACCGGGGACCCGACCCGGTGCTGGAGGGCCACGCCGACGAACACGCCGAGGCAAAGGCCATCGCCGGTCGGGCCCGCACCGTCCGCGGTCCGAACGGTCGGTGGCGCGACCAGGCGGTCCTGGTCCGGACCAACGCCCAGACCGAGCCCCTCGTCGACGCCTTCCGGGCCGCCGGCATCCCCATCCGCACCCGCGCAGGCAGCGGCCTGCTGGACCGCTCCGACGTGAAGGTCCAGTTGACCCAGCTGGGCCGGACCGATCAGGCATTGTCCAAGTTGGTGGGTGACCTGCGGGCCACCACCACCAGAGAGCCCGATAACGCACCGACTGGACCGATTGACGGCCCCGAACCCAAAGGGGACGGCGGCCACGACGCCGGGTCGGGGGACACCGGCCGGGCGGCGGCGTTCGCCGAGCTCTCCCGCCTCGCCGACGAGTACCTGGCACTCGAGCCGTCAGGGTCGGGGAAGGCGTTCGTCGCCTGGGTCAAGGCCCAGGCCCGGTCAGTGGCCGACGACCCGACCGACGCCGTCGAGGTGGCCACCTTCCACGCCGCCAAGGGCCTGGAATGGCCGACGGTCCACGTGGCCGGCCTCGAGCAGGGGTTCGTACCCATCGCCCACGCCAAGGGCTCCGACGCCCAAGACGAGGAGCGACGCCTGCTGTACGTGGCCCTCACCCGGGCCGAGGACCGGCTGTTCTGCACGTGGGCCGACCAGCGGACCTTCGGCCAGCGCACGGCGAACCGTCGTCCATCCCCATGGCTGGCCGACCTCCAGACAGCCATCGCCGGCCTCGAGCGGCCGGTGGGCCGGTCCGAGGGGGCACGCCGGGCCCGGGAGATGGCCGACCGCACCCGGCGGGCCACCCTGCCCGACCACCCGGTGGTGACCGCCCTGCGCGAGTTCCGGAGCGCTGCAGCGAAGGCTGCGAACGTGCCCCCCTACGTGGTGTTCAGCGACGCCACCCTGGGCGACCTGATCGACCGCTGGCCGACCGAAGCCGAGGGCCTGCTGGCCGTCCACGGCATCGGACCCACCAAGGCCGACCGGCACGGGGTGGGGATCCTCGCCGTGCTGGCCGCCCACGACCGACCCGAGGCGGCGGACCCGCCAGCCAACGACTCGCCGTCAATGGCACGGACCGCTTCGAAGACGCCGACCACGTCGACCGGTGACTCGCCTCTGCACGACCGGCTGAGGGCCTGGCGGACCGAGCGGGCCCGGGTGGCCGACGTGCCGCCCTACCGGGTCTTCAACAACACCACTCTGGACGCCCTGGCCGAGGCCCGACCCACCGACGTCGACGGCCTGCTGGCCGTCCCGGGCATCGGCCACCGCAAGGTCGAGGACTTCGGCGCCGAGTTGCTGGCCCTACTGGCCGACGGCTGAGCCGGCGGCAGCGAACCGTCCTCAGCCGAGGGCGAAGTCGGCCACCACCGGGGCGTGGTCACTGGGCTTCTCGCCCTTGCGCTCGTTGCGGTCCACGACCACGAAGTCGAGCGCGGCAGCCGCCGGGGCCGACGCGTACACCAGGTCGATGCGCATCCCCATCTTCTTGTAGAAGGCGCCGCCCCGGTAGTCCCACCAGGAGTGGAGGCCGGCGTCGGCGAACCGCTCCCGGAAGACGTCGACGAGGCCGAGATCGACTAGTCGCTGCAGGGCGTCGCGCTCCGGTCCGGTGACGTGGGTCGAGCCCTCCATGGCCTCCGGGCTCCAGACGTCCCGGTCGTCGGGCGCCACGTTGAAGTCGCCGACCACCACCACCGACTGGTCGGCCGGGCTGGTGTTGGCCGCCAGGTCATCGTGGAGCCGGCCCAGCCAATCCAGCTTGTAGCGGTAGTGGTCGTGGTCGACCTCGCGCCCGTTGGGCACGTAGCACGAGGCCAACCGCACCCCGCCACACGTGGCCCACAGGATCCGGGCATCGGGATCAGGATCGTCGCGGCCGTCGGCAAACCCGGGCCGGACGTCGTCGAGGCCCACCCGGGAGATCACCGCCACCCCGTTCCACCGGCCCTCGCCGTGGTGGGCCGACTCGTAGCCCAGCGACGTGAACCGGTCGTGGGGGAAGGCCTCGTCGGCCATCTTTGTCTCCTGCAGGCACAGCACGTCCGGCCGGACAGTGGCCATCCACGCCTCCACACGGTCGATCCGGGCCTTAAGCGAGTTGACGTTCCAGGTGACGATCCGCACGGGGGCCGAGACTAGGGGGCTGAAGGACCAGGGGGATTCAACCCAGCGGGATCCCGAGCACGCCCTCCAACTCGGCGATGGCCACCGCAGGGTCGCCCACCTTGATGGTGGCCATGCCCATAGCCCGGGCCGGCTTCAGGTTGATGCCCAAGTCGTCGAGGAACACGCAGGCCGACGGCTTGACGCCGAGGCGCCGGCAGGCCCCCTCGTAGAACTCGGGCTCCGGCTTGCGACAGCCGACCACGCTGGACTCCACCACCACGTGGAACAGGTCGACCACGGCCAGGACCTCGGGCCGGGACTCCTCCTGGTCGGCCAGAGGCGTCACGTTGTTGGTCAGCAGGCCCGTCGGCAGGTGCGCCGAGCAGCGCCGCACCGCCTCGACCATGGCCGGCCGCAGGTCGCCGTGGAGGCCGGCCAGCACCCGCCGGGCGTCGACCACCAGGCCCAGGTCGGCCGCCTCGGCTTCGAAGAGGCGGCAGAACCCGTCAACGTCGACCTCGCGCCGCTCGAAGAGCGCCCAGGCGTTGTCGTCCGGGTTGGTCGAGTTGATGCGACGGATGGTGTCCGGCGGCAGGCCAGCGTCGGCCTCGTAGGCAGCGAAGGCTTCGAACGGGCTGGTCAGGACCACCCCGCCGAAGTCGAACAGCACTGCCCCGATCCCGGACACCCGGCGAGCGTAGGGCCGCCGCCGGGCCGCTCGGACGCCGCCGGTAGCCTCGGCGCCCATGAGCGCCCAGTTCATCTACACCATGCGGCGCGTCGGCCGCTTCCACCCGCCGGACCGCGACGTGCTGAAGGACATCACGCTGGCCTTCTACCCCGGGGCCAAGATCGGCGTCCTGGGCGCCAACGGAGCCGGCAAGTCGTCGCTCCTACGGATCATGGCCGGGGTGGACGACGGCTTCACCGGAGAGGCCCGTCTGACCGACGGCTTCACCGTGGGCCTACTCGAGCAGGAGCCGGCACTCGACGAGGCCAAGGACGTGCAGGGCAACGTGATGGACGGCGTCGGCGAGGTGGCCGGTCTGCTGGCCCGCTACGAGGAGGTCCTGGCCGGCTGGGCCGACGCCGACGCCGACTACGAGAAGCTGGGCGCCGACCAGGCCGACCTGGAGAAGAAGATCGAAGCGGCCGGGGCCTGGGACCTCCAGCGCACCATCGAGATCGCCATGGACGCCCTGCGTCTCCCGCCCGGCGAGGCCGACGTGTCCACGCTGTCTGGTGGCGAACGGCGGCGGGTGGCCCTGTGCCGACTGCTGCTGTCGCGCCCCGACCTGTTGCTGCTCGACGAGCCCACCAACCACCTCGACGCAGAATCGGTGGCGTGGCTGGAACGCACGCTGCGCGACTACCACGGCACCGTGGTGGCCATCACCCACGACCGGTACTTCCTCGACAACGTGGCCGGCTGGATCCTCGAACTGGACCGGGGAAAGGGCATCCCCTACGAGGGCAACTACTCGGGCTGGCTGGAGCAGAAGCAGGCCCGCCTCGACGCCGAGGACAAGGTCGATTCGGCCCGCAAGCGCACCCTAGAACGCGAGCTGGAATGGGTGCGGATGGCCCCCAAGGCCCGACAGTCCAAGGGCAAGGCCCGCCTGAGCGCCTATGACCGCCTGGTGGCCGAGGCCGCCGAAACCGAGAAGCGAGCCAGGGAACTCCAGATCGACATCCCGGCCAACCAGCGGCTCGGCGACCAGGTCATCGAGGTGGAGAACCTGTTCAAGGGCTTCGACGACCGCCTGCTGATAGACGACCTGTCGTTCTCGCTGCCACCGGCGGGCATCGTCGGCGTGATCGGCGGCAACGGTGCCGGCAAGACCACCCTGTTCCGGATGCTCACCGCGGCGGCCGACGGCTCCGCCGAGGGCGCCACTGCCCCCGACGAGGGCGCCATCCACATCGGCCCGACGGTGGAGGTCGGCTACGTCGACCAGTCCCGGGACAGCCTCGACCCGGAGCGGACCGTGTACCAGGAGATCACCGACGACCGGGAGTTCATCGAGGTGGGCCGTCGGGAGGTCAACGGCCGGGCCTACGTGGCGTCGTTCAACTTCAAGGGCTCTGACCAGCAGAAGAAGGTCCGCGACCTTTCGGGCGGCGAACGCAACCGGGTTCACCTGGCCAAGGTGCTCAGGAGCGGCGCCAACGTCCTGCTCCTAGACGAGCCGACCAACGACCTTGACGTCGACACCCTCCGGGCGCTGGAGTCCGGGCTGGACGCCTATGCCGGCTGTGCCGTGGTCATCAGCCACGACCGCTGGTTCCTGGACCGGGTGGCCACCCACGTCCTGGCCTTCGAGGGCGACTCCCAGGTCCGGTGGTTCGAGGGCAACTTCACCGAGTACGAGACATACCGCCGCAAAGAGCTGGGCCTCGACGACCAGCCCCACCGCATGAAGTACAAGCCCCTGGTCCGATGAGCGCCGCCGACGCCCAAACCCGCCTGCTGGCCCCTGCCGTCGTGCGCGGCCTAGCGCTCGTGCTCTGCGCGGCGTGCATCGCCGGGATGATCGTCACCTCGATCGCCGACAGTATCGACGGCGCCCTGGCATTCGGCCTGGTGGCGGCCGGCGGAGCGACCATCCTGCTGCTGGTCGGGGTGCTGGTGCCGGCCGTAGAAGTGGCCGCCAGCGCCGACGAGGAGCAGGCGGCCGCCGTCGAGGACGGCGTGCAGCGTCTGGTGTCCGCGGGCGCCGACGAGGACGAGGTCCGGGCCACCGTCCGGGCCGCCGTCGAGCTGGGCCGCCGCTCGGCGGGCGACTGATCCGATCGGGGAGCCCGTGGCCACCGTCGACGATCACCGTCTCGCCGCGGACCTGGCCACCCGGGCCGGGGCCGTCCTTCTGGAGATCCGCGGGCGCCTGGTCGCCGAAGGTGCGCTGGCCTCGGTGATGAAGCACGAGGGCGACCAGCGGTCCCACGAGTTCCTGATGGACGCCCTAGCAGAGGCGGTCCCAGGCGACGCCGTGCTGTCCGAGGAGGGCAGCGCCCATGCCGTCCACCCAGCCCGGGGCAGCGGCGGGCGCACCTGGATCGTCGACCCGGTGGACGGCACCCGCGAGTACTCCGAACCGCCCCGGACCGACTGGGCGGTCCACGTGGCGCTGGCCGAGGACGGCATGCCCACCGCAGGCGCCGTGGCCCTGCCCGGCCTGGGCGTCACCCTGTCGACCCTCGAACCGCCGTTGGCCCACGTCCTGCCCCAGGTCGGCGACCAGCCCCGCATGGTGGTCAGCCGGTCCCGCCCGCCGGCCGAGGCCTTGTCGGTGTGCGAGATCCTGGGCGGCGAGCTGGTCGAGATGGGCTCGGCGGGCGCCAAGGCCATGGCCGTGGTGCGAGGCGAGGTGGACTGCTACGTGCATTCGGGCGGCCAGTACGAGTGGGACAGCTGCGCCCCGGTTGCCGTGGCCCTGGCCGCCGGCTTGCACGCCTCGCGCCTCGACGGCAGCCCGCTGGCCTATGACCGGCCCGACCCGTACCTGCCCGACCTAGTCGTCTGCCGGGCCGAGCTGGCCGACGCCGTCCTCTCCGCCCTGGCCGACCCAGCAGGCTGAGGAAGGGTCCCGTGCGCGTCGTCGTGGCCCGTTGCACCGTCGACTACGACGGCCGGCTCACCGCTCACCTCCCGGAGGCCGTCCGCCTGCTGATGGTCAAGGCTGACGGCTGCGTGGCCGTACACGCCGACGGCGGGGCCTACAAGCCGCTGAACTGGATGAACGCTCCCAACACGCTGACCGAGGTGGCGTCCGGCGAAGACGACGTCAAGTCGGTGTGGACGGTGCGGAGCCCGAAGGGCGAGGTGCTGACCATCACCGTCCACGAGGTGCTGGCCGAGCTGGACCAGGAGATGGGGGTCGACCCCGGCCTCCAGAAGGACGGCGTGGAGGCCCACCTCCAGGAACTGCTGGCCGCCGACCCCACATCAATCGCCGACGGCCTGCGCCTCGTCCGTCGAGAGTTCCCCACCGACATCGGCCCGGTCGACCTGCTGTGCCGCGACGCCGACGGCGAGGCGGTGGCAGTCGAGGTGAAGCGCCGGGGCGAGATCGACGGCGTGGAGCAACTCACCCGCTATCTGGACTTCTTGAACCGGGACCCCATGCTCCGGCCGGTCCGGGGGATCTTCGTGGCCCAGGAGATCAGGCCCCAGGCGCGGGTACTGGCCGACGACCGCGACATCGGCTGGGTCGAGGTCGACTACGACGAGTTACGGGGCATCGAGTCCGACGCGCTCCGGCTCTTTTGAGATGACCGACTCCTCTAAATCGCCGGTCGGCGTCCCCCGCCGGGTCGACCTGCTGGTGGTCGGCGGAGGGCCGGCCGGATCGGCGGCGGCCACCACCGCGGCCGAGGCCGGACGGTCGGTCCTGCTGGTCGACAAGGCGACTTTCCCCCGCGACAAGTGCTGTGGGGACGGCCTGACCACGCTTGCCCTGCGCCTCGGCGAACGGCTCGGCCTGGACCCGGCGGAGATCGCGGGCTGGCAGGTGGTGGAAGATGCGGTCCTGCACTCTCCATCGGGCCGGTCCGTCCGGCTGCCCCTGCCGTCGGGAGCCGGCCAGTACGCGGCGGTGGTCCCCCGCCGAGAGTACGACGCCGCCCTCCTCGAACTAGCCCGAGGGGCTGGCGCCGAGGTGGCCGAAGGCCACGCGCTGTCGGGCATCGAGGTCGACGACGGGGGTGCCACGGTGGAGGTGGAGGGCCTGGGACTGGTCCGAGCCGACACGGTGGTGGCCGCCGACGGGATGTGGTCCCCCACCCGGCGCCTGCTGGGGCTCTCGGAGGACGGCTACCGGGGCGAGTGGCACGCTTTCCGCCAGTACGTGTCGGACGTGGGCCCCCTGGCGGCCGACCTCCATGTCTGGTTCGAGCCCGACCTGCTCCCCGGATACGCCTGGTCGTTCCCGCTCCCCGGAGGTCGGGCCAACGTAGGTTTCGGCGTACTCCGGGGCGGACCGATCGACGTGGGCGACACCGGGCGGATCTGGGACGGCCTCATGGAACGCCCCGACGTCCGCCACGTGCTGGGCGACTGTGCACGCCCGGAGGACCGTCGGACCGCCTGGCCCATCCCGGCCCGGGTGGACCGCTCAGTGCTGGCCCACGGACCCGTCCTGTTCGTCGGCGATGCCGCGTCGGCCACCGATGCCCTGACCGGGGAGGGTATCGGCCAGGCCCTACTCACTGGGATCCTCGCAGCCGAGGCCCACCTGTCCAGAGCGACCGGCGTCGCCGAAAGGTACCGGAGCGAGGTCCGCCGCCACCTGGTGGCCGACCATCGCATGTCTAAGGCCCTCCAGCGGGTGCTGGCCAGCCCGGCCGGCGCCCGGGCTTCGGTCCGCCTGGCCGGATCGACCCCGTGGACCCGCCGCAACTTCGCCCGCTGGATGTTCGAGGACTATCCGCGGGCGCTGCTGACCACGCCGCGTCGCTGGCGCCGGGGCATCCTGTCCGCGCCCGGCGCCCACGTCGACGCCTGACCCACCCCGTCCGGCAGCAGGTGGATGGCCAGCCTCAGTTGGACAACTCTCGGGGCGCGCACTCCTCGGCTTTCCGGCGGACGTAGTTCGCCGTGGCCCCCCGGGTCGCCTCGCCGCCCTTGACCACCGGTGCCGCGGACACCTCGAACAGCCTCGGCACCAGGTGCACCTCGTGCCCCGTCCCGATCCTGGTGTCCTCGAGGCCGCAGTCGAAGAAAGTGACGTCGACCTCCTCAACGGACCATACGAGCATCCCTCGGCCACCTGGCCCTCGATGGCATCGTCGGGGCCGAAAACTGGACTACCGCTCGCCCCGGCGACCAGTGCCCGCGGCAAGTACCACGCCCCGGGCACACCCGGTCCCGGACCCTAGGTGTCGGTCGGATCCCGTCCCCGGACGGGCGCCCGTAAACTGGATCCGTGGATCCCGCTGACGTCGAGCCCGTCGGCCCCCCGTCGGGGGCGTCCGACGGGCGAGCCGACGACCAGGCCAAGCACGGCGACGACCGGGCCGACCGCCATCCTCTGGGGCCGCTCGGCACCTCCCTCGACGAGGCCGTCGACCGGGTCTGGGACCGCCTACGCGGCCACCCGACCCTGGACCGGGTCTTCTACACAGCCAGCGAACTGGGTGACTTCAGCCTGATCTGGCACCTGCTGGGTATGGCAAAGGGCGTGACGAGCCGTCGGGGCTCCCGGGAGGCCACCCGCCTGGCCCTGGCCCTGGCCGCCGAGTCGGCACTGGTGAACGGCGCCGTGAAGTCAGCGTTCCGCCGGGAGCGTCCGGTCCACGAGGAGGAGCGGCCCCACGGATTGCGGCAGCCACTAACCAGCAGCTTCCCATCGGGACATGCCTCGGCGGCTTTCATGGCCGCCACCCTGCTGGCCGACCGGTCGAAGGTGAAGCCGGCCTGGTACGGCCTGGCGTCGATCGTGGCCGCCTCGCGGATCCACGTGCGCATCCACCACGCCAGTGACGTGGTGGTAGGGGCGGGCATCGGGCTGGCGCTGGGGCGCTTGGTCCGGAAGCTGGTGCCCGTCCGCTGAGGAGGACCCGGACGGGTGCCGCAGGCGGTGCCCGCGGGAATGCTCAGTTGGTGGGAGCAGCCTCGAGTTCGGCGTCGCTCGTGGCGAGCAGCAGGCGGAGGTCCAACAGTAGGTCGGCGACCTCCGAGGCGGCGATCAGCTCGCGGCTCTGGGTGGTGCCCAGACCCTTGTCGATGATGGCGCGGATCTCTTCGATCGTCGTGGTGTCGAGCATCTCGGTCACGGCCACATCCTCTCGCTGTTCGTCGATGATGCCAACCCTAGACGCGCGTTCGTGTGAGACCCATAACCCATGGTCCACCACCCGTCATGGACTGCCCTTCACCATCCATAGCCTCGTGTCGTGACAGGTGACGGACCGAAGGTGGTCGGAGCGGGCCGGGCGACCACCGACCTCCCCCTCCTGCTGGCCGACCTCCACCGGTCGCTGTCCGTAGGCGCGCCGGCCGACCTCGCGCTGGCACCGCAACCGGACGACGGCTGGTCGGCGGAACGGGTAGTCGACCTGCTGGTGGGCGCCGGCTTCATCCCCTCCGGGCCGCCGGTCGCCAACGGATGCCACATAACGGTGCGGGCCACGAGGATCCGCAGCCTCCCCGACATCGTGGCCCCGGATATGCGGCTCCTGCTGGTGGGCCTGAACCCCAGCCCCGCGTCGGCCGACACCGGCATCGGGTATGCGCGACCCGGCAACCGGTTCTGGCCGGCGGTCCTGGAGGCCGACCTGGCGTCGGTCGACCGGGACCCCCGCTCTGCCCTGGCCGACCACGGCCTCGGAATGACCGACCTCGTGCGGCGGACCACCGTCCGGGCCGACGAGGTGGACCGCGACGAGTACCAGAACGGGACCGCCCGAGTGGAACGCCTGGTCCGATGGCTGCGGCCCCGGGCCGTGTGCTTCGTGGGCCTGGGCGGTTGGCGGACCGTCATCGACCGAACCGCTGTGGCCGGGGTCCAGCCCAAAGGCTTTGGTGGACGGCCCGCCTACGTCATGCCCAGCACCAGCGGCCTGAACGCCCACAGCCGCCTTCCCGACCTCGTCGATCACCTCCGGGCCGCCGGTCGACTGGCCGACGGCTCCCCCACCTGACCGACCCCCTCCAACTGGACTGGTCAGCCGCCGGGCGCCAGGTCCCGTGCGGCGGCCATCGGGTCCACACCGGCCAGCGGCACGACGCTGAGGACCGGCGTGGTGACCCCGGCGTCCACGTACCGCTGGACGTGGGCCCGGCACTCGTCTGGGGTGCCGTGGATGAGCAGCTCGTCGACCACTCCGTCGGGCATGGCCTCGAGCGATCCCGCACGGTCTCCGGCGTCCCACCGTTCCCAATGCTCGCCGAGGGCCTCGGTCCGACCCAGCCACTCGTGGAAGGCCCGGTAGACCGGGACGTTGACGTAGGCGGCCACCAGACGCTTCGCCTGGGCCACCACCGCCTCGCGGTCGGTCGACGGGCAAACGAAGAGACGCGCCACCACCTCGGGGCCCGGCCGTCCGGCCCCGGCAGCCGCGTCTCGGACGATGGCCGTGACAGTCCGGGCGTCGTCGACGGACAGCCAGTTGACGACCGCCCCATCGGACTCCCGCCCGGCCAGGCGGAGCATCCCCTCGCGGAGGGCGGCCACCACGATGGGTGGCGCCTCGACCGGCGGAGAGGCCAGGCGGAACCCGCGGACGTCGAAAGTCTCGTAGGTGCCGGTGACCTTCTCGCCGGTGAACGCCTCGCCCAAGAACCGAACGACGTCGCGGACCCGGGCGTAGGGAGCCCCGAAGTCGATCCCGTTCCATCGCTCCACGATGACGTTTGACGACGTCCCCAGGCCGAGGACGAACCGGCCGGGGGCCGCCGAGGCCAGGGCGGCCGCGCCCTGGGCCAGCAACGCGGGGCCACGGGTGAAAGCCGGGAGGATGGCCGTGCCGAGGCGCAACTCGGGCGCCCACACCGACGCCAGAGCCAGGGGCGTCAGGCCGTCGTGGCCGTCGGCCTCGGCCGTCCAGGCGTCGGTGTAGCCCAGCTCGACCAGATCGCGGTATCGGTCGGCCTGGGCGTGGAGCGGCCCGGCGAAGGGCACGGTCATGCCATAGCGGGCGGTCATCCGACGATCTCTCCCTCTCGTGGGGACCGGTACTGGCAGGTCTGGCTGGCCGTGGCCATGAGGTGGCCGTCTTCCGACCACAGGTGCACCGTGCCATGCGCGTAGCCGTTGACGAGGCTGCTGATGCGCACGTCGACGAGGATCCACACGGTCTCGACGGGCTCCACGACCCGCAGCGTGTTGTCCAGGCTCTGGCCCCCGCTCAGGCCCCCGCCCACCGCGTCGCGGCCACCCCACGGGACGTAGTCACCGAGCACGGCGAGGAAGGCCGGGTCGACAACGAGGTGGTCGGGCACCCGGACCCACATGGCCACCCGACCGTCGTCCATGGCCGGCTCGTGGGCCGCCGTCCGACCGCGAACCAGGCGCCGCTCGAGGTTGCCGGAGACCGACCGACCGGTGGCCCGGCTGGGAAAAGGCGGGCACTCGTCGGGTGACGGCGCCTCGGGCGGTGTGATCCACACCCCGGACCGATCCACGTCACGGCAGCCCAGCGTGGCTATCACGGCCAGCACCTCGCGGCCGTCAACATGAGCCCGGGCCCGGGCTTGGGTGGTGGCCCGGCCCTCGGCCACCAGGTCGACCTCGATCCGGAGGTCCTCGTCTGGCAGGGCATGGGAGAGGAACTGGCCGGTGGCCCACACCATGGGGCGGCCCGAGTCGATCTCGAGGACCCGGACCGCTGCGCCGAGACCCGTACCACCGAACAGGCGTCCGGCACTGGAACACTCGTCCTCGGTGAGGGGGAGGATCCACGTCCGGGGTGCGTCGCCGGGTCGCATCTCGGCGCTGAGGTAGGGCCTGCGCTCCATCGACGGAGCATGCCCGCCGACGGTCCGAGGACCCCACCCGGGCGTATCTTCCGAGGTCAGAAAGTTTTCCGGGGCCACTGTCACAGACGNTGTGCATGATCCGACCATGGAGAACCAGAGCAGCCACCTCCACCGCATGGACGCCCGGACCCGAGCCATCGGCCTGGCCGGCATCGCCGAGGCCCGAGCCACGCTGGCCGCCTGCCGGGCGCCTGTCGACGACCCGTCGGACGAGGCCGTCGCCGACTCCGCTAGGACCGACCGGTCCCGGACGGCGAGTCCGTCGGGTGTAGACCACCACCTCCCTGAGGCAGCCTGACCGGACCGTGTCCGGTCGACGAGCCTCCACCGCCCGAATCTCCCGACGGCTGGCCGAGCTACTCCCTTCCGGCGCCGAGGTGGTGGTCACCCGCGACGTCGAGGTCCACGACCACTACGGGCGCCTGCTCGGGCATCTGGCGTCGGATAACCGACGCTCGGTGAACCGGACGCTGGTCGAGGACGGCTCTGCAGCGACCCTCCACATCGAACCCAAATACGGCATGCACCACGATCCGGCGGCCGCGGAGGCTCGGGCCAGGTCGGCCAGACTCGGCCTGCGGCGGACCCCACGAACCCTTGGTCGCGCCATCCGGCTGAGCGGGCGTCCGGTACCGTTGGCAGCGTGACCACGCTGCTGGAACGGCTCGGTCGGGGCCCGGACGAACGACTCCTCATCCTCACCGGCGACCAGCTCGGCCTGTGCCACGCCGTCAACGTCGGCGTGTACGAGAGCATCCGATCCGGCCTGGCCACCGGCGCCGGGCTGATGGTGCCCGGCCCATGGGCCCGCGACGCGGCGGCCCACCACCGTGGCGAGCCGGTCGGGGTGCACCTCACTCTCAATGCCGAGCTGGACTGCTACCGCTGGCGACCCATCACCCAGGCCCCGAGCCTCCACGACGGCGACGGCGGCTTCCCCCGGACCACCGGCGACCTGTGGGACCACGCCGACCTGGACGAGACCAGGCGGGAGTGCCGGGCGCAGTTGGAACGGGCAGTGCTGTGGGGCTTCGACGTGAGCCACCTGAGCACCCACCTCGGTGCCCTCCAGAACCGGCCCGAGTTCTTCGATGTCTACCTCGGCCTGGCTGTGGATTTCAGGCTGCCCATCCGCCTGGAGGGCGCGGCGTCCGAGGCGACGGCCGGCTTCCCGTTCCGCACCCTGGCCGCCGAAGAGGGCGTGCTCACCGTGGATCACCACAGGCTGCGGCGCCTCGTCGACCCGGCCACCATCGAACGCCAGGCCATGGACCTGGAGCCCGGAGTGACCGAGATCGTCATCGAGCCGGCGGCAGACACGCCCGAACTGCGGGCCGTGTGCGACGAATGGGGGCGCCGGGTCGAACACCTCGACCTGGCCTGCAACGACTCCGACCTCCGGGCCGACCTGGAGCGAGGTGGCGTGACCCTCGTCGACTGGCGGGAAATCCGGGACGCCCAGCGGGCCGGCTGACGGTCAGGCCCCGACAGGGAACCAGGTCGGGACCCGGGCTCAGAACTCGCTTCGACCGGCCAGGTCAGCGAGCAGCGCCGACCACTCCGGCGAGCCGAACATCGGCCGGAGGTCGAATACGTACCGGGCGTAGGCGTCCTCGACCTTGCACCGCCCGGTCATGAACGCCACGTCGGGGTCCAGGTCGCCGCGGAACTGGGCCACGGCGTCGGGATACTTCCAGGTCACTGTGGCCTCGGCCTCGCCGTCCTTCGTGGCCTGCACCTCGGACAGGCGCCCGTCGACCACCGTCACCAAGAGTTGTACCTTGCCGTGGGGCGTACCGGTGACCACGAACCGGACGACGCCGTCCACGCCCGACCGCTCGGGCAGGGCCGAACCAGCCGAGGCGAACTCGGCCACCCAAGCCTCGGACAGGAACGAGATCCCGGCCATCAGGACGCGGCCCCGTCCACGGTGGCCGTCACGGCCTCAGGATCCTTGGCCTCGATGCCGGCGAACAGATCGACCTCGTAGCCGTCGTCGACCGGCACGGCCGGACCGACGTGGCTGAACTCCAGCCGGTAGTCGTCCCACGGGTGCACGGTCCGGGCCTCGTCGTCGGGCAGGCCGAACCAGAACTTCGACGCCGGGTCGATCTGAGTGGCGTGGGCGCGCAGGGCCTCGCCACGGACGTCCCAGTGCTCGGCGATGGGCACACGGGTGGTGATCAGGTGGTCCCGGGACGGCCGGTCGAACCACCACTCGTCGTAAGGAGACTCCAGGCCGAGGGCGCCGAAGCGCTCGTGCAGGCCCTCGATCCGGGCCCGCGACCACATGGTGTAGTACAGCTTCGAGGGCTGCCAGGCCGGCCCGGCCTCGGGAAACTGGTCGAGGTCGCCGGCGGCGTGGAAGGCTGGAACCGTCACGTCGTGGACCTGGACGTGGTCCGGGTGGTCGTACTCGCCCCGGGCATCCGGGTAGGTGACCACCACCTGGGGCCGAACCCGCCGGATGACGGCCACCAGCCGGCCGACCGCCTCGTCGTGGTCGGCGTTGGCGAAGCAGTCGGAGCGGGAGTTGTGCTCGGAGTCCTTCATGCCCGAGTCGTGGTAGCCGAGCATGACCACCTCGTCGTAGCCGATGATGTCGGCGGCCCGGTCCAGCTCGGCCCGACGCACCCCGGCCAATTCGGCGTGGACCTCGGGCCGGTCCATGGCCGGGTTCAGAACATCGCCGGCCTCACCCCCGGTGCAGCAGACGAGGACGCTGTGGACCCCCCGCTGGCGCAGGGCGGCGACTGTCGATGCCCCCTTGGAGGCCTCGTCGTCCGGGTGGGCATGGACGGTGAGCAGGCGCAGCGGGGCGTCCGCGGGGACGGGGTGGAAGGGGGGCACGACGGGAAACGGTACCGCTCCCTCACCCGTGGCCGGTTCCGCCGGGAGGCGGCCGTCGCAGATGGATCGGGAGGTCGGTGTACCGTGCGCCCATGGAACCCGAGGTGTGGCGCTGGATCTGGTTGGGAGCCGCAGCGATCTTCGTGGTCGGCGAGATCGCCCTCACCGGGTCGTTCTTCCTGCTGCCGTTCGGCGCCGGGGCCGCGGCAGCCACCGTGGTGGCCTTCACCGGGGCCGAGGCCGCCTGGCAGTGGCTGGCCTTCGTGGTCGTCTCCGCCGCGGCCTTCGCAGCACTCCGCCCCATGGCCCGCCGCATGGCCAGCGGCGGCAACCCGGTCGGCGTGGGCGCCGGCCGCCTCGTCGGCGAGACCGGCCACGTGACCTCGGCGAGCGGGATGTCGGACGGCCGGCTGGGCACGGTCCGCGTCGGCAGGGAGGACTGGCACGCCGAGGCCGACGACGGCTCCCCCCTGGAGGTCGGCCAGCCGGTCGAGGTCGTCCGCATCGAGGGGACGCGGGCCGTGGTCCGCCGCACCACCTGAGCAACCCGAGAGCACCGGAAGGAACCCATGTCCATCGCCCCCGTGATCGCCCTGGCCGTAATCGCCATCGTGCTGTTCGTCTTCGCGGCAGCCGGCGTCAAGATCGTTCGGCCCTACCAGAAGGGCATCGTCGAACAACTCGGTCGCTACAAGGCCACAGTGGAACCCGGCCTGAAGCTCATCCTCCCCGTCGTCCAGTCGCTGACCCGGGTCGACATGCGCGAGCAGGTCATCGACGTGCCCCCGCAGGAGGTCATCACCAAGGACAACGTGACGGTGACCGTGGACGCCGTCATCTACTACGAGCCGACCGACGCCCAGCGCCTCATCTACAACGTGGCCAGCTTCATCCTCGCAGTGACCAAGCTGGCCCAGACCAACCTGCGGAACGTGATCGGCGACATGTCGCTCGACAACGCCCTGACGTCTAGGGACAACGTGAACGTGGCCCTGCGAGAGGTCCTCGACGACGCGACCGACAAGTGGGGCGTCAAGGTGGTACGGGTCGAGATCCAACGCATCGACCCCCCGGTCGACGTCATGAACGCCATGCACGAGCAGATGAAGGCCGAGCGGAACCGACGGGCCGTGGTGCTCGAGGCCGACGGCACTCGGGAGGCGGCCATCACCCGGGCCGAAGGCGAGAAGCAGGCGGTCATCCTGGCCGCCGAGGCCGACCGGCAGCAGGCCATCCTCAACGCCGAGGGCGAGGCCGAGGCCATCCGGGCGGTGGCCGACGCCGAGCGGTACCGGGAGGTCACCGTCGCCGAGGGCGAGGCGGCGGCCATCCGCGACGTGTACGGAGCCATCCACGACGGCGACCCGACCTCCGACCTCCTAGCCATCAAGGCCCTGGAGGCATTGGGCGCCGTGGCCGACGGCCGGGCCACCAAGATCTTCCTCCCGACCGAAGTAGGCGCCGCTCTGGGTTCGTTGGGCGCCGTCGCCGAGTTGTTCACCGGCAGCGGGACCGGCGACGACGCCCGGGCCGAAGCCATCGCCGAGGCGTCGGCGCCGGTCGAGGAGGAAGACGGACCGGAACCGGTCGGCTAAACCCGCCGTCTGGACCCGCCTTCGGGGAGACCGGCCCAGGCGCCTCAGCCGGCGGGCACCAACTCGTCGTCGCCCTCGTCGCCCTCCACCAGCTCCCAGCCGCACATGGCGGCTAGCAGCGACTGTCCCTCCTCCGGGCCCGAGGCAATCACCTCGTCGCCGGCCACCAGGCGCACCCGCCCGCGCGGCCGATAGAGGTAGCCCCCGCCCCGGCGCACGGCCAGCACGGTGAACCCGGGCTCGATGTTGAGCTGTAGGTCCTTGAGCGTCGCATCGGCCACCGAGCTCCCCTCGGCCACCGGGAAGCGGACCACCACCTCGTCGGCCTCCCCGAGCGCGATGCCCAGGATCGGGTGGACCTCCTCCCCCTCCTCGACCAACCACACCATGGCCTTCGCCTGGTCGCCGAGGTCCTCGGCCGCCTCGGCCAAATGGAGCAGTCCGCGCAGCGACGACGGGTCCAGCCCCTCGGCGGCAGCGCCGAGCACCCAGAGCTCGAGGCGGTCCTTCATCTCGTCGAGGCGCTCCTCGAGGTGCCCGACCTCGGCGGCCAGGCCGCGGTCGCCGAGCACCAGGGCGCTGTAGGCGAGGCCCACGGCGGCCTCCGACAAGTTCTTCATCTCCACCAGGACATCCACGGCCCGGTCCAGGTCGGTCAGGGCCTGGACGTCGTCGGGTCGAGGCGGCTCCCACACCGGGGCGGCGGCCAGTTCCCGTAGCCGGGTGATGCCGTCCGGCGACCCGTGGAGGAACAGCACGTCACCGGGCACCAACACCGTGTCGCCGTCCACGTCGGTGATCCACTGGCGACCCCGACGCACCGCCATGACCCGCATGCCAGCCTGCACGGTCAACTCGAGGCCGGCCAGAGGGCGATGGGCCATGTGGGAGCCGTCGCTGACTAGTACCCGGTGCGACACCTCTTCGGCGTCGGACAGGTCGGCCACGAGTTGGCGGGGTATGCCGAGGCGGTGGGTCACGATGCGGGCGATGTCCACAGCGTCGTTGGCCATCCGCTCGATGGCCGACACCACCTGGAGGACCGACGACATGCCCTCGGCATCGCGGGGGCTGCGGTCAGCCAGCACGCACACGGCGCGCATGTCGTGGACCAGGTCGCTCATCCGCTCCTCGAGTTCGTCGACCTCCTCGGCCATGTCCGGGTCGCCGAAGTAGACCGCGGCGTAGGCCAGGTCCACCATCAGTTCCGAGGTGTCCTTCGCCTCGGCCAGCATGGCCCGCAAGTTGCGGGGTCTGTCGTCCATCAGGTCCTCACAGGGTGTCGGGAATCGATGCTAGGTCCGGTGGTCATGCCGCCCCCACGGCCACCATGGCGAGGATCAGGGTGAAGGCGCCGACCAGATCGAGCACCGACAGCACCATGGGGATGCCGTAGGTGTCGGGGTCAAGGCCCAGGCGGAAGGCGGCCATGGTGGTGGCGTAGGCCACCACGGCCACGAGCACGGTGGCCACCACCCCGGCCAGCAGGGTGGCAGTCAGGAGGTCGCTGAGGCCGGGGGTGGACTGGTAGGTGGCCACCGAGGCCCACTCGGCCAGAAGGGCACTCAACATGAACACAGGAAGGGCCGCCGCGCCGACAGCCCGGGCCTCACGCAGGGTGGCCCGGCTGGGCAGGGGCGAGGCGTCGTCCAGGCCTAGGTGGAAGTGGGTGGACAGCCGGCTGGACAGGATTCCACCGAGGGCTCCGGCCACGCCGAGGAAGGCGGGAAGCAGGACCAGGAAGGCCTCGGCGGCCAACAGGTCGCCGAGGCGTTTTTCGACGGTCACCCCGGCCACCAGGTCGAGCAGGACAGCCACCACCAGGACGGGGACCGACTGGCGGACGATCCGGCGCAGGTCGTCGAGGCGGGCCCGCCACGCGGCGACCAGCACGACGACGGCGGCCGCGCCCGCCAGCCCGGCAACAGCGTCGGTCATGCCACCCCGATCGGCCAGCAGCGCGGCGGCCACCAGAGCGGGCACGGTGGCTAGGTCGCCGAGCGTGGACACCAGCGGGGCCATCACGTTGTCGAGGTCCCACCCGAAGCGGACCGACCCGGCGGCCAGACCGACGGTGACCGCCCCCACCCCAACCGAGGCCAGCAACCCCCCGAGGGTCGACACGACCACAAAGTCAGCCAGGGTCATCGTGGGGCTGATCCCGAACACGATGGCCGTCCCCCGGGCCATCACGCCCAGCAGGGCGCTCAGCACCAGCGACAGGGCCGCCGCCCCGAGCAGGTTCTGCCCGACCACGCCGTCGGGCCGGCCCGAGAGGCGGAAGGTGCCGGTGTGCACGGCGGTCCCTAGACGGCTGCCCATGGCCCCGAACACGTTGCCCCGTAGGGCGATGGCCCCGGGCACGAGTAGCAGCAGGCCTGGCAGGTCGGTCAGCGTCCCGTCGGCGGAGGCTAGGACCAGGCCGCCGGCCGAGGCGGCCACCACCCCGACGATGAGCGCGGCGAGCCGCTGGCGGGCGTCGGCCATCCGGGCCGGTGGTCGCATCCCACCAGTGTGGTGGACCGCCACCCAGCCACCGGGGTTGGTTGCCGCTCGGAGCGGTCGCCGGTACCTACCGGAAATCGCGGGAACGGGCCGGCGAGCGCACCCCGAGCAACTCGACCCGTTCAGCCACCACGTTGACCACCCCCTCGACGGCCTCCACCCGTCCCCGGACCACCAGCGCCGAGGCCCCCAGCACGTCGCGGTACCGGACCCAGCATCCCCGGGACACGACCACGTTGACTAAGCCGGTCTCGTCCTCCAGGTTCACGAACGTTGTCCCGCCCGCCGTGTGGGGGCGCTGCCGGTGGGTGACCACGCCGGCCACCGCCACCTTCGTCCCGTCGGCCACCGAACGCAGGTCGGCAGCGGTGACCACCCCGGCGGCAGCCAGGCGGTCGCGCAGGAACCGGGTGGGGTGCCCATCGGGCGACACCCCGGTGGCCCACAGGTCGGCCCGGGCCTCCTCCGGGGCGGTCATGGCGGGCAGCTGGGGCGGCACGGTGCCGGTGACCACGCCGGCCAGGCGGTCGGGCCCGGTGCTGGCCAGCGCCCCGGCCGTCCACAGGGCCTCCCGACGACCCTTGACCCCATCGGCGGCCCCGTCGACGGTCCCTTCGGTGGCCGGGAGGCACCCGAAGGCCCCGGCGGTGGCCAGGGCCTCAACCGTCCAGTCGAGGATCCGACGACCGCCGACCTCGGCAAAGCACTTGGGAGCATCGGCAGTGGTCGGCATCAACCGCTCACCTCGTCCGGCGCCGATGATAATCGCTCGAGTGGTCATCTACCGCTTCTCCAC
>PBUO01000065.1 GCA_002727895.1 Acidimicrobiaceae bacterium
CGGCCTGAGCCTGGAGGCCATGCGCGGCCTGGTCGGGGTCATGGGCGATCCGCACCGCGACGTGTGCTCGGTCCACGTGACGGGCACGAACGGCAAGGGGTCGGTGTCGGCCATGGTGTCGTCGCTCCTGGTGGCGGCGGGCCTGAAGGTGGGCGGGTACTCGAGTCCACACGTCGACACGGTGCGGGAGCGCCTGACCATGGGCGGCGAGATGATCGACGAGGAGGCGTTCGCCGAGGTGGTGGCCGACCTGGAGCGCTATGCGGCCGTGGCGCCGGAGCGGCCTTCGTACTTCGAACTGCTGACCGCGGCGGCCTTCCTCTGGTTCAGCAACGAGGCCGTGGAGGCGGCCGTGGTCGAGGTGGGACTGCTGGGACGTTACGACGCCACGAACGTCATCGACTCGGACGTGTCGGTGGTGACCAACATCGGGCGCGACCACACTGACGGCACCGGCGACTGGCGGCGCGACGTGGCCTCGGAGAAAGCGGGGATCATCCGGGCCGGTCGCCCCCTGGTGCTTGGCGAGACGTCGATCGACCTCCGGGAGGTGTTCGTGGCCGAGTCCCCGCACCCGCTGTGGGAGCGCGGCGCGGACTTCGGGGTGCGGGGCGCCGAGCGGGCGGTGGGTGGCCAGCTCCTTGACCTCTGGACCCCGTCCGGCGACCACGCCGAGGTGTTCCTCCCGCTGCACGGCGCCCACCAGGCCGACAACGCTGGCATCGCCCTGGCGTCGGCCGAGGCTTTCCTGGGTGCCCCGTTGGGGAAGGACGCGGTGGCCGAGGGCTTCGGGTCGGTGTCCATCCCGGGGCGTATGGAGGTGGCGGCCACCGAGCCACTGGTCGTGCTGGACGGTGCCCATAACCAGCAGGCGATCCGGGCTCTGGTGGCCGCCGTGCCAGAGGTGTTCGGAGCGGCCCGGCGGATCGTGGTCATCGGCGCGTTGGGCCCCCGTGAGCCGTCTGAGGTCTTCGACGAGCTGGCGCCGTTGGCCCCGGACCTGACCATCGCCTGTGCGGCGCCGTCGCCCCGTGCCGTGCCGGCCGCCGACCTGGCGGCGTTGGCCCGCCAGCGGGGCATGGCCGCCGAAGCTGTGGCCGACGCGGTCGACGCGGTGCGCCTCGCGGTCACGCTGGCAGACGAAGCCGACCTGGTGTTGGTGACGGGCTCGTTCTACGTCCTGTCGGCGGCCCGGGAGGCACTGGCACTCATGGCCGATGAGGAGGACGGGTTGGCGCTGCCAGATTCTTGGGGTGACGAACTCGACACCTGAGCCCATCGGCACCTTGGGACGGCGGCCGTAGCCTGCGGGCATGGATCGAACCCTCGTCATCTGCAAGCCCGACGCCGTGGAACGCGGCCTTGTCGGGGAGATCATCGGCCGCCTCGAGAGCAAAGGCCTGACCATCGCCGCGGCCGAACTGCGCAGCCTCGACGCCGACACCTTGTCGCGCCACTACGCAGAGCACATCGGCAAGGGCTTCTACGACGACCTGGTGGCCTTCATGTCCCGGTCGCCGGCCATGGTGCTCGTCGTGGAAGGTGCCGAGGACACCTTCGCCGTAGTGCGGACCCTGATGGGGACCACCAACCCGCGGGAGGCCGCGCCGGGGACCATCCGGGGCGACTTCGGCCTGATCATGACCGAGAACCTCGTCCACGGATCCGACTCGGTGGAGTCCGCCGAGCGGGAGATCGGTATCTTCTTTCCAGGTCTCTGATCCAGCGCCTAACTGGTTAGCGCGCAGCGTGGTCAGTCGGGCGCGGAGAGTGGCATTCGACCGACGGACGCGTTACGGTTCCGGCAGGACCGGGTGAGACGTGCCCTGGAGTCCGCCTGCTGCTGCCGAGACCGACGGAGACACAACGGGCGATGGTCGACCAGAGGAAGAACTCCTCCGCCCGGCGGGGGTCCCGTCGGATCGTCCTAGGGGCGCGTGACGTCGCCGTCGATCTGGGCACGGCCAACACGCTGGTCTACGTCCGCGGGGAGGGCATCGTCCTCGACGCGCCATCCGTGGTGGCCGCCAACGCCCTGGACGGCACGCCGGTGGCCGTCGGCGAGGAGGCCAAGAGGATGGCCGGCAAGACGCCTGATCGAATCAAGGTCGTCCGGCCATTGAAGGACGGCGTGATCGCCGACTTCGACGTCTGCGAGAAGATGCTCCGGTACTTCATTCAGCAGGTCCACTCGCGCAAGTGGGCCAAGCCCCGCATGGTGATCTGCGTGCCTTCCGGCGTGACCGGCGTGGAGCGTCGAGCCGTCCAGGAGGCGGCCGAGTACGCGGGCGCCCGGCCTCCGGCCTACATCATTGAGGAGCCTATGGCCGCTGCTATCGGCGCCGGCCTGCCGGTGGCCGAACCCACCGGGTCGATGATCGTGGACGTGGGCGGTGGGACTACCGAGGTCGCCGTCCTCTCCCTGGGTGGGGTGGTGGCCTCCCAGTCGTCAAGGGTGGGCGGCGACGAGATGGACGACGCCGTCAAGCAGTTCTTCAAGAAGGAGAAGGGGGTGGACATCGGAGACCGCCTGGCCGAGGAGGTGAAGATGCGCTTCGGCTCCGCCCATCCGTTGGTCCAGGAGATCCGGGCCGAGGTCCCGGGACGCAACATGCGGACTGGCCTGCCGGACAAGGCGATCTTCTCCACTCGGGAACTCCGCGAAGCCCTCGACGAGCCGATCTCCGATGTGGTGGACGCGGTGAAGGTCACCCTGGACCGGACGCCGCCCGAACTGGCCGTCGACCTTATGGAGCGGGGCATCACACTGGCCGGCGGCGGCTCGCTCCTCATCGGGCTGGCCGACCGGCTCCGGGCCGAGACGGGGATGCCGGTCTGGATGGTCCCTGATCCGCTCACCGCGGTTGTCGAGGGGGCCGGACGGGTCCTCGAGGAGTTCTCGCGCTTCGGGGAGCTGATCTTCGGCGACTCCTCGGAGTAGGCGATGGTGGCGGCCCCCGATGGTGGTCGTTCCCGGCCCACCCTTCTGATCCTGGTGGCGGCGGCCCTGACGCTTCTCACCATGCAGTACCGGGGCGTGGAGCCCTTGGCCGCCTTCCAACGGGGCGTCCGGGACGTGGTCGAGCCGCTGCGGTCGGTCACTGACCGGGTCGTGTCGCCGTTCCGGTCGGCGTGGAACGGTTTGCTCGACTACGACGAACTGGTGGCCGAGAACGAGCGACTGGCCGNCGAACTGGCCCGCGTGCGTGGCCGCCGCCTGACCGCCGAGGCTGATGCCGAACTACTGGAACGCCTCCTCGGCGAGGTGGGAATCGACGTGGGCGACCGTCGGTCGGTGGTGGTCCGCATNCTCGGAACCCCGCCTGGGAACTTCGCCTCCCACACCATCGAAGTGGACAGGGGCAGCGATGATGGCCTCGCCGAGGGGATGCCGGTGGTGACGGCGGCCGGCCTGGTTGGTCGNCTGGAGACCGTTGACCGGTCGCGTTCCACCGTCCGGCTGGCTACCCATCCGGAGTTCCGGGTCGGGGTCCGCCTCGTGGGCTCGCAGGACGAGGGCCTAGCCCGGGGCGGTGGCCGAACGGGGTTTCTGGTCGTGGACGCGGGGATCCGCCTCGACGCCGAGGTGGAGCCCGGCGAGGTGGTGGTCACGTCCGGTGGACGGAGCCTCTTCCCGGCCGACATCCCGGTCGGCAGGGTCCTCGACCCCGACGACGACGCGGAGTTCGAACGGGCTGTGGTCGTAGAGCCGGCGGCCTCACTGGAGAACCTGAGCTTCCTCAACGTGCTCCTGATGGTGGACGAGTCGCCGACCGGCGACCCGTCGGGCCTGCGGGGCGGGTGAGCCGGTGACCGGCCGGTTCCGGGTCCTNGCCCTGCTGCTGACCGCGGCCACGTTGCAGGCAACGTTGTTCGACGAGGTCCGCGTCGACGGGGTGGCCGTCGAGTACCTCCTCCTGGTGGCCGTTCTGGCCGGACACCACGGGGGTCCCGAGCGCGGTGCCGTGGTGGCCTTCTTCGCCGGGCTCCTCCACGATTCCGTCGGGGTGTCGCCGCTCGGTCTCCACGCCCTGGCTTTCGCCCCGGTGGCCGCCGTGGTCGGCCACCTCTCGGTGCGCCTCGCCGCGGGTGCCCGCGGGCTGGCCGCCCTCGGCCTTTTGAGCTCTGTCGCCGCGGGGTTGGCTGCAGCGGCGACCATCGGCACCATGTTCGGCCTCCATCCGGTCGACTGGTCGACTCTGCTGGGCACCGCACTGGTGGCCGCGCTTATGACCGGGACGGTCGCCCTGCCGACTAGCCGGATCGTCCGGTGGGCGGTGACCGGAGGCCTCCCGGTCGACATTGACGTGGATAGGGAACCGGCCGGCGCCGTCCGCCCCACAGCGGCCGGCCGGGTCGGGCGGCGATGAACGAATCGACCCGCTTCCGCATGCGGGTTCTGGCCATCGTGGGCCTGTCGCTGTTCGCCACCCTCGGGGCCCGACTCTGGTACCTGCAGGTCATGACCAGCGAGCAGGCGGTGGCAGTGGCCCAGAGCAACGTCACCCGCGTCATCTCGGTCCCCGCTCCCCGGGGCCGGATTCTCGACGTGCAGGGCCGGGTGCTGGTCGGCAACCGCACGACCACGGTGCTGACCATGAACCGCCACGAGCTCGACGAGGCCGACTTCGACCAGGACGAGGTGCGGAGGCTGCTCATCGAGGTCGCCGTGGAGATCAACCGGGGCGGGCACCTGATGAAGGTTTCCGACGTGGAACGGGCCCTGAACGATCCGTCCTACGGTCGGTACGACGACGTGCCCATTGCACACGACGTGGGCGAAGACCTCCTCGTCTACTTCGGCGAACGCGGCGACCGGTTTCCCGGCGTCCGGGTCGCGGAGAGCACGGTGCGCTCCTACCTGTACGGCGACCTGGCCACTCACGTCCTGGGCTGGGTGGGCCCGGTCAACGACGCCGAGCTACGCAGCAGGCGTCCGCCGGAGGGCAAGGCGTACCAATTGCGCGACCACATCGGCAAGGCTGGAGTGGAGCTCATGTTCGAGGACGACCTGCGGGGCGTGGCCGGCCGCAAGGTGGTCGAGGTGGACCGGTTGGGCGAGATTGTGCGGGAACGTCCCGACCTCTTCTTACCGCCGGTGCCCGGCGACGACGTCGTCCTGTCCATCGACGTGGACGTCCAGTACCTGGCCGAGCGGGAGCTGGAGCGGTCCATCCACCGGGCCCGGGCCCAGGAGCCCGAGCAGGATCCCGAGGACCCGTCGCGTCTCCTGCCGGCTTACGACGCTCCCGGTGGTGCGGTGGTGGTCCTGGATCCGACCGACGGGTCGGTGGTCGCTCTGGCGTCGTACCCGACGTACGACCCCAACCAGTCGATCGGGGGGTTCTCGTCCGAGCAGTGGGCCGAGCTGAACGACCCGGCCAACGACCTGCCCATGTTCAACCGGGCTATCCAGGGCGAGTACGCGCCAGGTTCGACGTTCAAACTGTTCACCGCGCACGCTGCCTGGCACGCCGGGGTGTTCGGCGTCGGAGCAGTGCCTAGGGCCGACGTGGCCGGCCGCGATCCCGGCGCCTATGTGTTGCGCAGTTGCGGCGAGGTGGACCCCACCGACCCACCGCCGGGGTGCCGATACCGCAACGCCGGGGAGAAGCAGTACGACGACGTGGACCTGGTTCGGAGCCTCACCGTGTCTAGCGACGTCTACTACTACCGGATCGGCGAGTCGATCTACGTCAACCCCGGGCACCCGGACACGGCGATTCAGGACGCGGCGACCGCCTATGGGCTCGGCTTGGAGACGGGGATCACCCTGCCCTTCGAACAGGACGGCTACCTCCCCACGCCGTCCAACCGGCGACAGCGCCACGAGGACAACCCGGTGGCCTTCCCGGAATGGGGCTGGTCGACTGGTGACAACGTCATCACGGCCATCGGCCAGGGCGAGGTGCTGGTCACTCCGCTGCAGTTGGCCAATGCCTTCGCCACCTTTGCCAATGGAGGGATCCGCTACGCCCCGAATGTGGTCGACCGAGTGGTCGATCCGGAAGGCCGGGTGGTCCGGGACTTCGGCCCACGAGCCCTCTCCGAGGTCTACCTGGACCCGGGCTTTCGCAAGCGGGTGCTTGCCGGCCTGGTCGGGGCGACGGCCGACGAGGAGGGCACCGCCTACTGGGCCTTCAACTCGGAGGCCACCGGTGGGTTGCACTTCCCCCTCGATGAGTTCCCGGTGGCGGCCAAGACGGGCACGGCCGAGGTCCGGGGCAAGGCTGACACGTCGATTTTCGCCGCCTTCGCCCCGGCCGAGGTACCCACCTACGCCGCGGTGGCCATCCTCGAGGAGGCGGGTTTCGGGTCCAGGGTGGCTGCCCCTCTGGTGGCCCGTCTGATGAAGAGCGTGTTCGAGGGGACGGTGCCACCGGCCCCGCTGGCCGCCGACCGGTATGCGCGTTCTACGGCGCTGCCCCTGTGCGTGGCGTGGCACCGCTGGCGGTCCGGCGACACCCTGGACCGTCTGGACGCGGCCGATCCGACGGCCGCCGATGTCGGCGGCCCCGTCCTGGACGCGTCGGGACGAGTGGTGGTCCGGGGCATCGAGGTCGACTGTGAGGACCTGATCGGCCAGGTCCTCGAGGCGTTCGACGGGCGTGTGGCCGCCGACGCGGCGGGGGAGGACGGCTGATGGTCGACCTCCGACGCCCCGACTACGAGCGCCCCCGGGTGCTGCGCCACGTCGACCTGGTCCTGCCGGTTCTGGCCGTGGTCGTGGCGGCCATCGGCGTGGTGATGGTGTATTCGGCCACCCGAGGACCGGCCACCGACCTGCGTCCTGCCCAGACCTTTCACCTGGATCGGCAGTTCCGCATGGCCGGTTTCGGCGTGGCCGCCATGGTGGTGGCCACGTGGGTCGGGCACCGGCGGGTCCAGCGCCTGGCCTGGTGGATCCACGGGGCGTCGCTGGGGCTGCTGGCCGCCGTCCTGGTGGTCGGGGTGGAGGTCAAGGGGACGCGAGCCTGGTTCCAGGTGGCAGGCTCGCAGTTCCAGCCGTCGGAGGTGGGCAAGGTGGGGCTCATCGTTGTGCTGGCTGCCTGGTTGGCCCGGACCGACGAGCCGAACGTCACCCGGGTCATCGTCGCCGTGTTCTTGGCTGCGGGCCCTGTTGCCCTGATCTCCGCCCAGCCCGACCTCGGGACGGTGCTGGTCTACGGGGCGATCGTGGCCGGGATGGTGCTTGTGGCTGGCGTGAAGGGCCGCCACCTGCTCTTCCTGGGCCTCCTCCTGGTTACCGGGCTAGTCCTGGTCCTGGAGTCCGAGGTGCTGGAGGAGTACCAGGTGCGTCGCCTGCTGGTCTTCGTGGAAGAGGGGTCCAACTCGACGGCCAGCTACAACCTTGAGCAGGCGCAGATCGCTATCGGGAACGGCGGCCTGACCGGTCGGGGCCTCTTCCAGGGCACCCAGAACAACTCAGCGCTGGTGCCCGAGCAGCAGACCGACTTCATTTTCACCGTGGTGGCCGAGGAGCTGGGCTTTGTCGGCGGGGCGGTCCTGCTGGGGCTGCTGGGCTTGGTCCTGGTCCGGATCTGGCGAATCGGCCAGATGGCCGACGACCGGTTCGGAACCCTGCTGGCTGCCGGAACCTTCTCGATGGTGGCCTTCCAGGTGTTCCAGAGCGTGGGCATGTCGACCGGGATCATGCCCATCACCGGAATCCCGTTTCCACTGGTGAGCTATGGCGGATCATCGTTGCTGGCGACCTTCGTGGCCCTTGGCCTCGTCCAGAGCATCCACATGCGACGACACGAGGGGCTGAGCAGGCCGGTACGCTAAACAATCATGAGTTCGCTCTGGTCCGAACTCGAGTGTGTCCTCGGCGAGGTTCAGAAGCCCGCCCGCTACATCGGCTGCGAGGACGGCATGACCGTCCCCGACCACCACCCCGACGCAGTGGCCTGGCTCCTCTGTTACCCGGACACCTACGAGGTCGGCCTTCCCAACCAGGGTCTCCAGATCCTGTACGAGATCCTCAACGAACGGCCCGACGCCGTAGCCGAACGGGGCTATGCGCCGTGGACTGACCTTGCGGCCGTGCTGCGTCGCGAGGGGCTTCCTCTCTTCTCGGTCGACACGCACCGGCCGGCCCGCGACTTCGACGTGCTGGCCTTCAACCTGTCAGCCGAGCTCGTGTACACGAACGTGCTGGAGTGCGTGGACCTGGCTGGGGTTCCGATCCGGACCGCGGACCGTGCTGACGACGACCCGCTGGTGTTGGTCGGTGGACACTGTGCGTACAACCCGGAGCCGTTGGCCGACTTCGTGGACGCCGCGGTGCTGGGCGACGGGGAGGAGGTGGTCTCCGAGGTCACCGAGGTGCTGGCCGACTGGAAGGCTTCCGGCGGCGGCCCTAGGGCCGTTCTATACCGCCGACTGGCCGTCGTGCCGGGTGTCTACGTGCCGTCGCTGTACGACGCCACCTACGAGGCTTCCTCGCAGGGCGGCATCCCGGGTCGGCGCCTGACCGGCATCAGTCCTTTGGCCGGCTCGGGGGCGCCCGGGGTGGTCGAGAAGCGAACGGTGGCCGACCTGGCCGACTGGCCGTACCCGAAGAATCAACTGGTGCCGTTGACGGAGGTGGTCCACGACCGGCTCAATGTGGAGGTTTTCCGGGGCTGCACCCGGGGCTGCCGCTTCTGCCAGGCCGGGATGATCACCCGTCCGGTCCGGGAGCGCCCCGCCGAGCAGGTCCGGACCATGGTGGCCGACGGCCTGCGTCGCACCGGCTATGACGAGGTGGCTCTCACCTCGCTAAGCACCGCCGATTTCAGCGGTATCGAGGAGGTGGTGGCGGCCACCGTCGCAGACGACGCCTGCGGCCAGGTGTCGGTGTCGCTGCCCAGCCTGCGGGTCGACGCATTCACGGTCGGGATCGCCGCCGAGATCCAGAAGGCCCGTCGGACCGGGCTCACGTTCGCCCCGGAGGCTGGGACGTGGCGGATGCGCCAGGTCATCAACAAGTTGATCCGCGAGGAGGACCTGTACGCGGCCGTTGAGTCGGCCTACTCGCAGGGCTGGCGACGGGTGAAGCTGTACTTCCTGACTGGACTGCCCACCGAGACCGACGAGGACACCCTGGGGATCCTCCAGATGGCCCGCCGCTGCGTCGAGGTCGGGCGCCAACACATGCGCAACCCCTCGGTCACCGTGTCGGTCGGGGGCTTCGTCCCCAAGCCGTTTACCCCGTTCCAGTGGTTCGGGCAGAACACCGAGGCCGAGTTGCGCCGCAAGGTCGGCCTATTGCGCGACGAGCTGAAGCGGGACACCAAGGCCTACCGGGGCGTCCAGCTGAAGTGGCACGATCCGAAGGCCACGGCCGTCGAGGGCCTGCTGAGCCGCGGCGACCGACGCCTGTGCGACGTCGTTGAGGCTGTGTGGCGGGGCGGTGGCGTCTTTCAGGAGTGGAGCGAGCACTTCGACCTCGACCTGTGGACCGAGGCCGTCGAGGCAGCCGGGTTGTCATTCGAGGAAATGGTGTACCGCCACCGTGCCGAGGACGAGGCGTTCGCCTGGGACCACCTGTCTGCCGGCCTACACCGCGACTTCCTGTGGCAGGACTGGCGGGACGCCCTCGACGCGGTGGGGCTGGAGGACTGCCGGTGGACGCCATGCTACGACTGCGGGGCCTGCACCGGCTACGGCATCGAGCACGTGGTGGCCTCGGCCGTGCCGCCGGCCGGTGGTAGCCAAGGCACCGGCCAGGAACTCGGCGCCGGCGGGGAGGTACCGGTCGTGTTAACGGCTAGGCCCGAATCGGACGGTATCGCCCAGATGGACACTGTGGGGGTGATTTCGTGAGGGTCCGTATCCGCTTTACCAAGGTGGGCAAGGTCCGGTTCATCAGCCACCGCGACGTGGCCCGGATCTGGGAACGGGCATTCCGCCGGGCCGGGATCGCCGTTGCCTACAGTCAGGGCTTCTCGCCCCGGCCCAAGCTGTCGTTCGGTTTGGCGCTTTCGACCGGGCACGAGTCCGACGCCGAGTACCTGGACGTCGACCTGGTGGACGAGCGTTACGGGACCACCGACGCGTGGGGCGAGCAGGGCACCGCGGGGATGGACCTGGCAGGGGCGCTGACCGCCGTCCTGCCCGAGGGTATGGACGTAGTAGCCGTGGCGCCCATCGCCAAGGGGGACTCACTGCAGCAGGCCGTGGTGTCGTGCACGTGGGCCGTTGAGGTGGACGGCGTCGGGCGGACCGACGTAGACGCGTGGGTGGCCGACGTGCTGTCCCGCAAGGAGATCGTCGTGGAACGTGAGCGCAAGGGGAAGCCGGTGGTCGAGGACCTCCGACCCCAGGTGCTGGCCCTCCGCGTCGACGAGGAGTCGGGGACGACGTCGAGGGTGCGCCTGTTGGCCGACCTCGGCACGCAGCCCCGGGCGCTCAGGCCAACCGAACTGCTGGTGGCGGTGGATCCGCCACTGGTGGCCCGGTCTGTGCGCAGGATGAACCAGTGGATGTCGCAGGGAGCCGACCGCGAGGAACCGTTGACGGTCGCGGTCGCCCCTGCCCCGCCGACCACGGAGTCGGCGTGACGAGAAGGGAACACGCCAGTGAGCACCGAAGAGGGTCCCCGGAACCAGGGGACCGGACAGCAGGGGGCGGCTGAGGCCGCTCCGAAGGTCGGCGATAGCCGACCCGCCCCCAAGATCGGGGACAGCCGACCGGCACCCAAGATCGGCGACAGTCGACCCGCTCCGAAGATCGGGGACAGCCGACCGGCACCCGACGCACCGTCGGACGGCGGTGGCCGGTCCGGAGGCCAGAAC
>PBUO01000066.1 GCA_002727895.1 Acidimicrobiaceae bacterium
GTACGCACAGGAGGTTGGGGCCGACTACATCGTCGTCCACGCCCCGGTCTTGCACTTCGCCACCGAACGCGACGAGACGGTGCTCGGGTACTACCGGGCCATCTCCGAGGCGGTCGACATCGGCATCGCACTGTGGAGCCACCCGGATAGTGGCTACCTGATGTCTCCGGCCCTGTGCGACCGCCTGGCCGACCTGGAGACGGTGGTGGCCATCAAGTACAGCGTCCCCCGCGACCTCTACGCCGAGCTGACCTCCCTGGCGTCGGACCGGATCCAGGTGAGCACCGCCTCGGAGGTCGAGTGGTTGGACAACGTGCTGGACTTGGACTGGCGGCTCTACCTCTGCTCGTCGCCGCCTTTCCTGATGCAGACGGCCGCCGACCGGCGGATGCACGAATACACGCAGGCCGCCTTCGAGGGCCGGGTCGACGACGCCCGGGCCATCAGTGCCAGCCTCGAACCGGTGCGCGAGGCGCTGCGCGCCACCCGTCCGCCGGAGAAGCCGCACGCCCACCAGAAGTACTGGCAGGAGCTGCTGGGCCAGGTGGGCGGTCGAGTGCGGGCGCCGCTGCTGGAGCTGACCGCCCAGGAGAAGCGGGCCACCCGGGAGGCCTTCGAGGCCTGCGGCCTCCGGGTCTGATGGGCGACAGCGAACCGCTCCGGGTCGCTTTCGTCGGGTGGGGCGCCATCGCCCGTGCCGCCTGCCGATTGCTCGAGGATCGGGAGGCAGGTGCGCCCATTGCGGTTGTCGCTGTCGCGGTCCGCGACGCATCGATGTCCCGGGAGGACCTTCCGGCCGGGGCTCGGCTGGTCACCGAACCGGCCGATCTGGCGGCGGTCGCCCCCGACGTGGTGGCCGAGGCGGCCGGACGCGACGGCGTCGCCCCGTGGGGCCGGGCCGCCCTGGCGGCCGGCGCCGACTATCTCGTCTCGTCGGTCTCAGCGCTGGCCGACCCGGACCTGCTGGCCGAACTGCGCGAGCTCGCCGACCGACACGGGGTCCGCCTCGAGGTCCAGCCCGGTGCGCTGGGCGGGATTGACGCCCTGTCGGCAGCCCGGCCGATGGGCCTGGACGCCGTCGAGCACCGGATCGTCAAGCCGCCGGCGGCATGGCGGGGCACTCCGGCCGAGGTCCGGTGCGACCTCGACGGCCTGGACGGCCCTCGGGCCTTTTTCGAGGGCACGGCGGGCGAGTCGGCCACCGCGTTTCCGGCCAACGCCAACGCGGCCATGACCACGGCCCTGGCTGGGGTGGGGCCCGAGGCCACCTGGGTCGTGCTGGTGGCCGATCCCTCGGCCACCATCAACCGCCACGAGGTCACGGCGACAGGGGCCTTCGGTCGGTTGGAGGTGGCGATCGCCAACGATCCGCTGCCCGGCAACCCGAAGAGCTCGGCCATGGCCGCGCTCAACCTGGCTCGTTGTCTCCGGGCACGCGCCGAGAGGTTCGTGGTTTGAGGGTTGCCGTCTGAGTGGCGTCAGCTGAGGCGCTGGACCACCATGGCCATGCCCTGGCCACCGCCCACGCACATGGACTCCACGCCCCACTCCTTGTCGGCGTCCTCGAGGCCGTTGAGCAGCGTGGTCATGATGCGGGCGCCGGTCATGCCGAACGGGTGGCCGAGGGCGATGGCCCCGCCGTTCACGTTCAGCTTGTCGTGGTCGATGCCGACCTCGTCGGCCGACGGCAGTACCTGGGCGGCGAAGGCCTCGTTGATCTCGAACAGGTCGATGTCGTCCGGGGTCATGCCGGCCCGGGCGAGGGCCTGCCTGATGGCCTCGATGGGGCCGAGGCCCATGATCTCGGGGTTGAGGGCCGAGACGCCGGAGGCCACGATGCGGGCCATCGGCTTGACGCCTAACTCGGCGGCCCGGGTGTCGCTCATGACAACCACCGCGGCGGCGCCGTCGTTCAGCGGACAGGCGTTTCCGGCCGTGACCGTGCCGTCGGGGCGGAACACCGGGGCCAGTTGCGACACCTTCTCGTAGGTGGTGCCGGCCCGGATGCCGTCGTCTGTGCTGAACACGGTGCCGTCGGGCAGCGTGTACGGCGTGATCTCCCGCTCGAAGAAGCCGCGAGCCTGGGCGGCCTCGGCGCGATTCTGGGAGCGCACGCCCCACTCGTCCTGAGCCTGACGGGACACGCCCTTGTGCTGGGCCACGTTCTCGGCCGTCTGGCCCATGGCGATGTGGATGTCGGGCAGGCCGGCCGGCGCCTCCCAGACATCGGTTCCCTCACCGGTCCGCTCGGCGGTGCGACCCTCGGCGTCGGCGAAGCGGGGGTTGTGGGGGCCGGTGTCGGCCGCGCCGAACTGGAAGCGGCTGACGCACTCCACCCCACCGGCCACGAAGGCGTCGCCCTCGTCGGCCATGATGGCGTGGGCGGCCATGCGGATGGTCTGCAGCGACGACGAGCAGTACCGGTTGACGGTGGTCCCGGGGGATTCGAGGCCGGCCAGGATGCCGGCTACCCGGGCCAGGTTGTAGCCCTGCTCGCCGCCCGGTTGGGCGGTGCCCCACAGGACGTCCTCGACCTCGTCGCGGGGCAATTCGGGGACCTTGCCCAGGACGTCGTCGATGACGAAGGCGGAGAGGTCGTCGGGTCGGGCGTCGACGAGGCTGCCCTTTCCGGCCCGTCCGATGGCGGTGCGGCTGGTGGCGACGATGACGGCTTCGGCCATGGGGGGAACTCCTGTGTGCGGTGAAGCCGGTCCGGTGGGTTACCGGCCGGTAACTGGATCCTACCGCGGGTCCGCTACCCGGCCCCCCAGCGGGGTTCGTGGCCGACGGGCCCGTCCTCCTATGACCCCGCCTTCAGACGGGCTGGGTCGGCTCCGGCTGTGTCCGCCGAACCAGGGTGAGTCCGTCGCCGACGGAGAGCATGACCACCTCGACCCGGTCGTCGGCCACGATCCGGTCGTTCAGNACCCGCAGGGCCTCGGTGTCGTCGTCNTCGGCCGTCGGGTCCANCACCCTGCCNGACCACAGGACGTTGTCGATGGCCAGGATCCCGTGGGGNGGCAGGCGGGGGACCANNTCCTCGTAGTAGGAGAGGTATCCGGTCTTGTCGGCGTCCACGAAGGCGAAGTCGACGGTCGCGTCGTCGGGGAGCCCCCGCAGGGTGTCGAGCGCCGGGGCGATGACCAGGTCGATGCGATCGTCCACGCCGGCCGCCTCCCAATGGTGGCGGGCGATAGCCGTCCACTCGTCGGACACGTCACAGCACAGCAGGCGACCCCCCGGCGGCAGGGCTCGGGCGATGGCCAGCGACGACGACCCGGTGAAGGTCCCCACCTCGATGGCCAGGGCGGGGCGCACGGCGGCCACGAGCGTCGACAGCAGTGCGGCCTGGTCGTCGGCCACCTGCATCCGGGCCCACGGGCCGAGTGCCGCGGTGGCGGTGGTAAGTGACCGGCGGACCTCGTCGGCCGGCGTGGTGTGGGCGTGGACGTAGTCGTAGAGGGCCTCATCTAGGAAGAAGGAACGGTGGAAGGAAGGCTGGGCGGACACGGCAGAGGCTCCGAAACGTTGGGCGGCTCAGCGACTGTCGGTACCGCTGCGCAGCACCCGGCCGGGAAGGTGGTCGGTGAGCGCCCCGTCGGCCACCACGGGCACGCCCGCCACCAGCACGTCGTCGATGCCCGACGCCCCGGCGTAGAGGCGGACCGCGTTGCCGGGCAGGTCGGGTCGCATGGTGATCGGGTCGGAGGCCACGGCGTCCTCGTCGACGAGGATCATGTCTGCGTGGGCACCCTCGGTCAGGCGGCCCCGGTCGACGAGCCCATATAGGTCGGCCTGCACGGCGGTCATCCGGTGGACGGCTTCCTCGAACGACAGCAGCCCGTGTTGGCGCACCGGCTCGGCCAGCACCCGGGTGGGGTAGTTGAAGGTGGCCAGCAGGTCGAGGTGGGCGCCGGCGTCCGAGGCGCCTATCACCGCCCGTCCATCCCTCCAGATCCCGACCCTGGCCTCCCAGTCGGCCCGGGAGGCCTCGGCGTCGGCGTGGCCGAACGAGGTGAGGAGGTCGTCGGCCAGGGCCACGTCCAGCAGGGCGTCGAAGGGCTCGCAGCCCCGCTCAGCCGCGATGTCGGCCACCGTGCGACCAGCGCAGCCCTCGTTCTCGGGGGCCACGGTGTCGAACACGGTCATGGCGCCCCACCGGGCCAGGCGTCGGAACGGGTGGTCGCCCTGGGCCAGGTCGTNGAGNCGGCGGCGCTGCTCGGGGTCGGNCAGGACCCGCTTCTTGTCCTCGTGGGGGAGGAACATGACCTCGCNCCAACCGGGGATGGCGTCCAGNACGAAGCCGCTGGCCAGCGATAGGCGCGCAGCGATGACCATNGGCACGGTCAGGGCNACCACCTTCGCCCCCCGTTCGGCGGCGTAGGTCGAGGCATCCAGNTTGGCCAGGCACTCGTCGACGTTGTTGGCCGTGACCTGCATGACGTTCCAGTTGACTTGGCGTCCGTCGGCGGCCAGCGACATGTCGCACAGCAGGGCTTTGGACTCCTCGTCGGTCGGCCCGCCGGCCGCGGCCAGCATTTCCAGGCTGGTGCCGGGGAAGTCCCGGAGTACCGCGCACAGCGTCAGGACCTCGTCCCGTGACGCCAACCGGCTGGGGACCGGACGGCCCTCCAGGTCGTTGTGGGTGGTCGACCACGTGGACGAGAAGCCCATGGCGCCGGCGGCCAGNCCGTCCCNGAGCAGGTNGACCATGGCGGCCANCTCNTCNTCGGTGGCCTCNCGCTCGGTGGCCGCCTCGCCCATGGCCACCCTNCGGATGGCCGAGTGGCCNACCTTGAAGCCGGCGTTGANGGCCAGCAGCGGGTCGACGGCGTCGAGGTACTCGCCGGTGGTCCGCCAGTCCCACGGCACCCCGGTGCGCAGCGACTCCAGCGGCATGCCCTCCACTCTGGACAGCATGCGCATCAGGTACTCGCCGTCGGCCGGATCGTCGGACAGCGGCGCGATGGTGAAGCCGCAGTTGCCGCCGATGACCGAGGTGACGCCGTGCAGCGGGGACGGGCTGAGGGTGCCGTCCCAGAACACCTGGGCGTCGTAGTGGGTGTGCACGTCCACGAATCCGGGGCACACCATGCGGCCGTCGGCGTCCAAGTCGTGGGTGGCCGGGCCAACGTGCGGACCCATGGTGGTAATCCGCCCGTCGTCGACGGCCACGTCGGCCCGGACGCGCTCGGCACCTGTCCCGTCGACCACCCAGCCACCCCGGACCACCAGATCGTGCATGGCGACCGACGGTAGCGACCGTGCCGGTGGGGGACCGCACGGGGCCCCTCGGTACGCTCGCCCGCAGGACGACGACCTGACGGACCGTCAGGAGTTCTCGGGAGGACACGAGCACATGGGCGATGTCAGGACCATCGATCCGCAGGAGGAGTGGCGCCTGTTCATCGGCGGCGAGTGGACCGCCACCGCGTCGACCTACGAGGTGGTCGACCCCAACACCACCCGGGTGGTGGGCCACGCCCCCGACGGGACTGTTGCCGACGCGGAGGCGGCCATCGCCGCGGCGAAGGCTGCGTTGCCCGGTTGGGCGGCCACCCCGCCGGCCGAGCGGGGTGCCATGCTCCGGCGCCTGGCCGACGTGCTCCGGACCCAGGCCCCGACGTGGTCGGCGTTGGTCCAGGCCGAGACCGGGGCCACCATCAACGTGGCCGAGACCATGCAGGTCGGCCCCAATCTGGCCGACCGCTATGCCCAGTACGCCATCCCCAGGAACCTCGACCGTGCCGAGATGCCGATTACCCAGGGGCCCTCGGCCCTCGGCCCAGCCGGCCTGGTGGGCGCAGCGGTCTACCGCCGTCCGGTGGGCGTGGTGGCCTGCATCACCTCGTACAACTTCCCGCTGGTCAACGTGGCCGGGAAGTTGGCCCCCGCCCTGGCCATGGGCAATACCTGCATCATCAAGCCTGCCCCCCAGGACCCGCTTGCCGTCCTGTTGCTGGGCCGGGCCGTCGAGGAGGCCGGCTTCCCGCCCGGCGTGGTCAACATCCTCACCTCGGCTGGGGTCGAGGCCCCGTCGGCGCTCATCGCCTCGCCCGACGTGAACATGGTCAGTTTCACCGGCTCGTCGTCGGTGGGTGCCCGCATCATGGCCGACGGCGCCTCGACCATGACCCGGGTGCTCATGGAGCTGGGCGGCAAGGGCGCGCTCGTCATGACCGACGACGCCGACGTCGGGAAGGCCGTGGGGGCCATCGCCAGCGTGTGGGGCTTCCACAGCGGCCAGATCTGCACCGCTCCGACCCGGGTCATCTGCCACCGCAGCAAGGTCGACGAGCTGGTGGGCAGCCTCACCGCGGTGGCCGGGATGCTCAAGGTGGGCGACGCCACCGAGCGCGACACCCTGGTCGGCCCGCTGGTCAGCGAGCAGCAGCGCGACAATGTCGAGGCGTTCGTCCGCGGCGGGGTCGACGCCGGGGCCACCCTGGTGTGCGGTGGCGAGCGGCCGGACCTGCCCGGCTACTTCGTGGCCCCCGTCCTGCTGGCCGATTGCACGGCCGATATGCACGCGGTGCGCGAGGAG
>PBUO01000067.1 GCA_002727895.1 Acidimicrobiaceae bacterium
CGCCGAGGTCTCGGCCCTCCTCGGCCACCTGGACTAGGACGCCCTGTTCCTTAGGTGCGCCAGGTGGTGCGGAGAGTCTCCAGGCCTCCGTCGACGGAGACCACCTGGCCGTTGACGTAGCGGGCCGCCGGCGAGGCCAGGAACACCGCCATGGCCGCGATGTCCCGGCCCTCCACGAAGGTCCGCATCGACACCTGCTTCTCGTAGGCGGCGCGCAGGTCGGCCGCCGAGGCGCCGGTGGCCTCTGCCTCGGCCTGGATGACCCGGCGCATCCGGTCGCCGTCCACCGAGCCGGGGCACAAAACGTTGGTCCGGATCCCGAACTCTCCGCACTCCATGGCCAGCGTGTCGCCCAGGCCGACGACCGCGTACTTGGACGCCGCGTACGGGGTGCGCATGGGGAATCCGGTGATCCCGGCCGTCGACGAGGTCAGCAGGATCGAACCGCCGCCGGCGGCGCGCAGCGCCGGGACGGCCCGTCGGCAGCACAGGAAGGCGCTGCGCACGTTGACGGCCATGGTGGCGTCCCAGCCGTCCACCTCGAGCTCCTCGATGGGACCGGTGGGTCCGGCGATACCCACGTTGGCGCACAGCACGTCGAGGCCGCCTAGGCCGGTCGGTGCCAGCACGGNCTCGAACAGGGCATCCACCCCGTCGGGGCTCGACACGTCCACGCCGGTGAACCCGCACCCGTCGGGCACGCCGTCGGAGGTTCCCGGGAGGTCAGCCACGTGGACCCGGGCCCCAGCGTCGCGGAAGGCGACGGCCATGGCGTGCCCGATGCCCGACGCCCCTCCGGTGACTAGCACGCGCTGGCCGGACGATGCCTGGGATTCCCAACCGTCGCCCACGATCGCCCCCCGTTTGGTCGCCTCCGCCTCCCCGGACGGGGACGGCGCGGCCGGGACGGTAGCCGCGACGGGTCGGAGGTTTTGTCAGCATCGGCGGAGGGGCATCGGTACGATTCTCCGGTCCGGTGGCCTCCGCCACCAGGACCCCCATCCACCGCCCCCGGTCGCCTCCCACGGAGCCGGCCCGGGCTGCGTCCCAGGAGACAATCGAATGAGCGAATTCCCGACTCGCGCCAACGTCGTCGTGATCGGTGCCGGCATCGTCGGCAGCTGCNTGGTCGGCCACCTTGCCCGCCTCGGCTGGGAGGANCTGGTCCTNCTGGAGAAGGGTCCCTTNCCGAATCCGGGTGGGTCCACCGGCCACGCGTCGAACTTCATCTTCCCGGTCGACCACAACAAGGAGATGGCCCTGCTCGGCGAGCAGAGCGCCAACCAGTACCGGGACATGGATCTCTCGGTGGACTGTGGCGGCATCGAGGTAGCCCGCAGCCCCGAGCGAATGCACGAACTCACCCGCCGCATGACCTCGGCCAGGGCGTGGGGCGTCGAGGCCCACCTCCTGACCCCCGCCGANGTCAAGGAGCTGGTGCCGTTCATCAACGAGGACGTCATCCTCGGTGGCTTCCACTGCCCGACCGTCTCTGTCGTCGACTCGCTGGAGACCGGCACCACCATGCGCCGCGAGGCCATCGAGACGGTCGGCTGCCAGGTGTTCGCCAACACTGAGGTGCTCGACGTCGAGACCGNGGAGGGCGAGGGTGGCATCACCACCGTCAGCGCCGTGGTCACCGACAAGGGCACCATCGAGGCGAACCATGTGGTCATTGCCTGCGGCGTGTGGTCCAACCGCATCGCCAACATGGCCGGCGCCACCATCCCGCTGGTCCCCGCCGTCCACCAGATGGCCGACGTCGGCCCGCTGGACGTTCTGGCCGAGACCAACAACGAGATCGGCTACCCGATCGTCCGTGACATGGACACCTTCTGCTACGAGCGGCAGTCGGCCGGTTCCATGGAGGTCGGCTCNTACGGCCACCGGGCGATCCTCCACCACCCGGACGAGATCCCGTCCAACGATGAGGCGGCGCTCTCGCCCACCGAGATGCCGTTCACCCCGGACGACTTCGACCCGCAGATGGAGACGGCCATCGAGCTGATGGACATGCTCGGCGACGCGGAGATCAAGTACGCCATCAACGGCCTGCTCTCGCTGACCCCCGACACCATGCCGTGCCTCGGCGAGACCGNGGAGGTCCGCAACCTCTGGTCGGCCGCCGCCGTGTGGGTCAAGGAGGGTCCGGGCATGGCCCAGGTGGTCGCCGAGTGGATGACCTACGGCTATCCCCGGGTCATCGACGTCCACGGCGCCGACATCGCCCGCTTCTACCCGGAGGAGCGCACCGAGGAGCACATCTGGTCCCGGGCCGACGAGCACTTCAACAANACCTACGGCATCGTCCACCCGGCCGAGCAGTGGGAGGGTCGCCGCAACCTGCAGGTCGGCCCGTACTTCTCCCGCCAGCAGGACCTGGACGCCATGTTCTTCCAGGCCCGCACCTGGGAGCGGCCCCAGTGGTACGGCGCCAACGCCGACCTGGTCGAGCGCTACGGCCTGANGCCCCGAGACGTCGAGTGGGACGACCGCTGGTGGAGCCCCATCACCATTGGCGAGCACCTCAACCTGCGCGAGAACTGCGGCGTGGTCGACCTGAGCGCCTTCCAGGTGTACGAGCTTGAGGGCCCCGGCGCCGTCGAGTACGCCGAGCGCCTGGCCGTGAACAAGGTCGACGTGCCGGTCGGCCGATCGGTCTACACACCGTGGCTGAACTCCGAGGGCGGCTTCCACTCCGACCTCACCATGATGCGCGTGGCCGAGGACCGGGTGCGGATCGTCACCGGCGTGTTCGACGGTGGCCGCGACGAATTCTGGACCCGTCGCCACCTGCCCACCGANGGCTCGGTGACCTTCACNAACATCACGAAGGACCTNACCACCCTNGGCCTGTGGGGTCCCAACGCCCCGGCNGTGCTGTCNCANCTGACCAGCCANGACCTCTCCCAGGACGGTTCGNCCTACGGCTCGATCNTCGACGCCGAGGTNGCNGGGGTNCCGGTCCAGNTGTTCCGCATCTCNTACGTCGGCGACACCGGCTGGGAGATCTACACCGNCTGGGNCAACGGNCCNGNGCTGTGGGACGCCCTGTTCGAGGCCGGNCNCGACCTNGGCATCCGCNCCACCGGTGGNGGNGTNTACGGCTCGTCNGGNCGNCTNGAGAAGGGCTANCGCCTCATGGGNGCNGANCTNGAGAGCGAGTACAACCCGNTGGAGGCCGGCNTGGCCCGNCCNAAGGTCAAGGCCGCCGACTTCATNNGCNAAGGACGCCTACGTGGCCGCCCGCGAGGCCGGCGACCCCGAGGTCGCCATGTGCACCCTGACCGTCGAAGACCAAGTCGACTCGCAGGGCCGTACGCGCCACATGGCGGGTGGCAACGAGCCGATCCTGGATTTGGACGGCAACCGCATCGTCGACAGCCACGGGCGGGTCAGCCGGGTCACCTCGGCCGGCTTCGGGCCGTCGGTCGACAAGCACCTCCTCATGTCTTACCTGCCCCGCGAGTTGGCCGCGCCCGGCACCGACCTGCAGGTCATGTACATGAACGAGCTCTACCCGGTGAAGGTCGCCTCCACGGGAGCGGTCTTCGACCCGGACGACGCCCGCATGAAGGCCTGAGCCGACGACCATGCGAATCCTCGTATGCGTCAAGCGCGTCCCCGCTCCCGGGGCCCGCATCAATGTCACCGCCGACGGCCAGGACGTCGACGCGGCCCACCTCGGCTTCACCACCAGCCCGCACGAGGAGTGCGCGCTGGAGGAGGCCGTCCAGATCACCGAGCGGCTCGGCGGAGAGGTCACCGTGCTGACTCTCGGCCCGGCCGAGGCCGAGGAGCAGCTGCGGTACGCGGCCAGCGTCGGCGCCCACCGGCTTGTACTGGTGCCCATCGCCGAGGTCGATTGGGATCCTCAGCGCACTGCGGCGGCCCTGGCCGGCGCCATCGGCGACCTGGAGGCGGCCGACGGCCCGTTCGACCTTGTCCTGTTCGGGAACGAGTCGGCCGACGCCGGCGGGTTCCAGGTCGGGGTCCGGGTGGCCCACGCCCTGGGCCGCCCCATCGTCAACGGCATCAAGGGCATCGACGTGGGGGGTGACCCCGGAGCGGGCGACGTGCCAGAGGGTTCGGTGGCCGCCCGCCGCGAGATCGACGGCGGCTTCGAGGTCTACCGGGTGCCGCTGCCCGCCGTGCTCGGCGTCAAGGAGGGCATCAACCTGCCCCGGTACCCGACCATGAAGGGCCGCTTGGCCTCCAAGAAGGTCGAGATGGCCCTCGACGAGCGCACGGCCGACGCCGGTGGCCAGGGTCGGGTGCGCCTGCACCGTCCCGAGGAGCAGGTCAGTGAGACCATCATCCTCGGCACCGGACCGGAGGCCGCACCCGCAGTGGTCGACCTCCTCGAGGAGCTGGGGGTGTTCCAGTGAGCCTGCTCGTCGTCTGCGAACACGACCGGGGTGCCCTGTCGGACGCTTCGCTGGAGGCGCTCACCTTCGGGCGCCCGCTGGCCGCCGCGGCGGGCTTGGACCTGGCCGCCGTGGTCATCGGCGAGGGCGCCGACGCGGCCGCTGCGGGCCTGGGCGCCCACGGTGCGGCCACCGTCCACGTGGCCTCGCATCCGATCCTGACCGACTTCGGCCCCGAGGCGTGGGGCGAGACGGTGGCCCAGTTGGTGCGGAGCACCGGAGTTACCGCGGTTCTGGCTTGTGGGACCGAGCGGGGGAACGAAGTGGTGGCCCAGGGGGCCGCCCGCCTCGACCAGCCCTTCGTGGCCAACTGCCGCTCCGTCGAACCGGGTACCGACGGCTGGACCATGACCCGCGTCCAGTGGGGTGGTTCGCTGCTGGAGGACGCCACGCTCACCGCTGACGTCCACCTGGTGACCGTGGCTCACCACGCTGTGGAGGCCGTCACGGCCGACTTGCCCGCCGCCGGCACGGTGTCGACCTTCGCCCCCGACCTCGATGAATCGCTGGCCCGGACGGTGGTCGTCGACCGGGTCGTCCTCACCCAGGGAATCACCCTGTCCACCGCCCCGGTGGTGGTGGGCGGGGGCCGTGGCGTGGGCTCGGCCGAGGCGTTCGCCCCGCTGGAGGAGCTTGCCGCCGAGCTGGGCGGCGTCGTGGGCTGCTCGCGGGCGGTCACCAACAACGGCTGGCGCCCCCACAGCGACCAGGTCGGCCAGACCGGTACCCGGATCGCCCCGGAGATCTACATCGCCAGCGGCATCTCGGGCGCCATCCAGCACTGGGTGGGCGCCATGGCGGCCAAGAACATCCTGGCCATCAACACTGACGCCGAGGCCAACATGGTCGCCCGGGCCGGGCACGCCGTGATCGGCGACCTGCACCAGGTGGTGCCGGCCATCACAGAAGAGGTCCGGCGCCGGCGCGGTTCCTGAGCGGCTCGGCCTCCCAGCGTCTGGCTAGCGGCGCGGTATCCGAACTCGGGTTCCCCTAGCGCCGACCCGCAGCGCCTAGCGGCGTGGCCGGGTCGGTGACGGGGACGATCGGCACCCAGCCGCGGACCGAGTTGACCATCCAAGCGGCCCGGGCCCGGTCCAGGTCGGCCCGGCCGACCACCCGCTCGGCGACCGCGCCATTGGCCAGCAACTCGGCTCGGAAGGTACCGGGCAGCAGGCCGCAGGAAACCGGCGGCGTGACCAGGTCGCCGTCCAGGTCGAGGATGAGGTTACCGATGGTCGTTTCGGTCAGCTCGCCGACCTCGTTGAACAGGAGCACGTCGGGGGCGCCGGGGAATCGAGCCCGGGCGTCGTCGTATACCTCGCGGACCGTGGTCTTGTGGAACAGGAACTCGTGGCCGCTGGGCACCGGGACGA
>PBUO01000068.1 GCA_002727895.1 Acidimicrobiaceae bacterium
TCGACGTGGTGGTGGTCGGCGGGGCCGGCCTCAACTTCACCCACCGGCAACTCAACCGGGCTTTCGGCCACCTGCTGGACGGGGCGGCCTTCGTGGCCATGCACCGCAACCTCTACTGGCGGACCGCTGCGGGCATGGAACTGGACACCGGTGCCTATGTGGCCGCCCTGGAGGAGTCGTCGGGCCTCGCCCCGGTGGTACTCGGCAAGCCGTCGCCCGACTTCTTCGCCACCGGTGTGGCCGAGCTGGGCCTGACGCCCGACCGGGTGGCCATGGTGGGCGATGACGTGGAGAACGACGTGGTGGCCGCCCAGCGGTGCGGCCTGACCGGGGTGCTGGTGCGGACTGGGAAGTACCGGCCAGAGGCCGTCGACCGGGCCTCCGGGACGCCCGACCACGTGATCGACTCGTTCGCCGACGTGCCGGCCCTCCTGGCCGGCTGAGATGGCACGCTGAGTCGGCCGGGTCGTCGGCTTAGTCACTCACGACGACGAGGCAGGAGGCCTCCGGGTCCCAGGACAGGTCGGACCACGGTCCGGACGCCGGGAGTTCCGCCACCTTCGACGACGCGGTGAGCCAGGTGGTCGGCCGGTAGTGCCGGGGCGCGCTCCGCTCAGTCGTCGGCCAGGGACGCAGGGAGCGACAGGCGGGTCATGCGGCCGCCGTCCACGGTGACCACTTGGCCGGTTACGAAACCGGCGTCCGGGGTGGCCAGCCACAGCACGGTGGCCGCTACGTCCGCCGGATCGCCGATGCGACCCACCGGGTGCAGCGACGCCAGCTCGACGACCGCCCGGTCGCGGTCGGGGTGCTTGTCGACATAGCCCCGGTTCAGATCGGTGTCGATCCAGCCCGGGGCCACGGCATTGCAGCGGATGCCCTGTGGCCCGAGGTCGACGGCCAGCGCCCGGGTCAGGCCGTGGACGCCGGCCTTGGACGCCGCGTAGGAGGCGTGGAGGGCGTTGGCCCCCAGGCCCTCGATGGAACCGATGTTCACGATGGCCGGGTCGTCGCTCCCCTCCATGAGGGGCAGCAGGTGCTTGGCCATCAGGAACGGGCCCCGCAGGTTCACGGCCATGGCCAGGTCCCAGTCGGCCACCGTCTCGTCGACGATGGACCGGGTGTCCATGATCCCGGCGTTGTTGACCAGCACGTCCACCCCACCATGCCCGGCCTTCACGGTCTCGGCGAATTCCAGGATCGAGTCCTCGTCGGTGACGTCCAGCGGCACCCACTCGCGGTGGCCGGCCACGTCGAGGCCGGCGCCCACGTCCCCGGGGTCGGTCAGGTCGCCGATGACGACGGTGGCCCCCTCGGCGGCGAACCGGTCCACGATGGCCCGGCCGATGCCCCGGGCCCCGCCGGTCACCACGACGATCCGTCCGTCGGCCCGCAGCGCGGCCGGCTTCCCGGTCCCCGTGGCTCCGGTGCTCATTGCGCCGTGAACCCTCCGTCGACGCTCACGTTGGCGCCGTTGACGTGGCGGGACCGCTCGTCTGCCAGGAACGACACCACGTGTGCGATCTCCTCGCCAGCGGGAACTCTCCCCTCGGGGATGCTGGGAAGGTTCATGGCAAGCACCTCCTCAGACGAATCGTCGCGCTCCGAGTACAGCATGTCGGTGTCTACAGCGCCCGGGCAGACGGCGTTGACGCGGATCCCCTCGGCGGCGTGGTCGAGCGCCATGGCCCGCGTCATGTTGGACACAGCGGCCTTCGAGGCGCAGTAGGCGACCAGGCTCGGGTTGCCGACCAGACCGCAGGTGGAACTGATGTTCACGATGGCTCCGCCGCCGACGGCCCGCATGGCGGGCACAGCGGCCCGGCTGGTGCGGAACACGCCGTCTACGTTGGTCGACATGACTCGGTGCCACTCGTCGTCGGACGTGCCCTCGGCGTCGGCCCGGGTGATGACCCCCGCCGCGTTGACCAGCACGTCGAGGCGGCCGTGGTCGGCCACCGCGGTGGCCACCGCCGCGTCGCCGTAGGCCGGGTCGGCCACGTCGCCCAGGGCGGTCGATGCCTTGCCCCCCTTAGCGACGATCTCGTGGACCACGGTGGTCGCCCGGCCCTCGTTCCGTCCGCCGACCACCACGGCAAACCCGTCGGCGGCCAGTCGCAGGGCACACGCCCGTCCGATGCCCGACGTCGCGCCGGTCACCAGGGCCACCCTTCCCCCGGTCGTTGCTGCCTGCTCGCTCATCTCCAGCCTCCCCGGCGCGTTCCGGCCGCGCTCACATCTCCCTCCCGGACCGGAGCCGTAGGCGCCGGGCGTACAGGTCGACCCCCCACCCGAGGATCGGGTCGGGGACGTTTCGATTGGGCCGGCCCCGGCCGACCATGGCGTCGAGCAGGTCGGACCCCTCCCCGCACATCATATCGGCCACCAACTTCCCGCAGGCGATGCCCCGGCTCAGCCCGGTCCCATTGTGGACGCAGGCCGCGTGGATGCCGTCGTCGAGGCGACCGAACACCGGCTCGCCGTTGCGGGCCATGCTCAGCGGTCCGCCCCACGTGTACTCGAACGGCACATGGGNCAGCGTCGGGAACCGGGCCTCGAAGGCCTGTCGGTGCGACCGGCCGGCCCGCTGGAGGCGGCGGCCACCGGCCAGCGAGTGCCGGCTGTACGAGTAGACGTTGCGGACCAGTATCCGGTCGTCGGCCAGGCGCCGGACGGTGGTGCCCGACGGAGCGGCCGGGATGACTCCCCAGGTGCGCGGCCCGCCGATGCCGGCCATCTCGTCAGCGGTCAGGGGCCGGGTCATCGATCCCCAGGTGACGACCGGGATGAGGTGATGGCGGTAGTACCCGAAGCCGGCCAGGTAGCCGTTGTTNGCCAGCAGGACCTCCGGGGTACGGACGTTGCCGCCGTCGGTCCACAGCTCGTGGGGCGGTCCGGCATCCATCCAGGTCACCGGGGTCTCCTCGTGGACGACCACGTTGGGGGGCATGTGCTCGGCCAGGCCGCGACACAACGCGGCGGGCTGCATCAGCGCGGTGCCCAGGGTGTGGAGGCCGCGCCGGTAGTAACCGATGCCCAGGCGTTCGGCCATGGCGTCGGCGTCGAGCACCTCGTAGGGCTCGTCAATCCGGTCCAGGGTCCCGGCGAAGTGCTCGAGGTCGGCCACCCCCCGGTCGGTGCACGCGGCGTGGGTCTTGCCGGCCCACGACCAGTCGCAGTCGATGCCGTGGGTGGCCACGGCATCCTCGAGGTAGGCCAGTCCGGACCGGTTGAGGGCNATCTGCTGCTTCTCGAACTCCTCGGCGCCGGCGAACCCTTCAGATCGCACGTTGTGGGCGTGGTCGATGCCGAACCCCGAGGAGCGTCCGGCGGCCCCGTTGCCGATCCGGCCGGCCTCCAGCAGCAGGATCCGGGCGTCGGGCCGCCGCTCGCCGAGGCGTCGGGCGGCGGCCAGCCCGGTGAAACCGGCGCCCACCACGACCACGTCGGCCTCCTGCGCGCCGAGCAGCGGCGCGGCGGGCGGCACCTCGGGCAGNGTCTCGAACCAGCCGTTGTCGCGGCGGGTCGAGGGGAGCAGCGTGACGGCGCCCATGGCGTCAGGCGGCCTCCGGTACCCGACCGCCGGACGGAAGGGTCACGACAGGTCCATCCAGATGGTCTTCAGCTCGGTGTACTGCTCGTGGGCGGCGATCGACTTGTCGCGGCCGCCGAAGCCCGANTGCTTGAAGCCGCCGAACGGGGTGGTGANGTCGCCCTCTCCGTAGCAGTTCACGGCCACCGTGCCGGCCCGCATGGCCCGTGTCGCCAGGTGGGCGGTGCGTAGGTCGGTGGTGTGGATGGTGCCNGCCAGGCCGTACTCGGTGTCGTTNGCCAGACGGATGGCCTCCTCGGGNGCNTCGAAGGCGGTCACGGCCAGCACCGGNCCGAACACCTCCTCGCGGGCCAGGCGGCTGGACGGGTCGACGTCGGTGAACACCGTGGGCTCCACGAACCAGCCGCCGCTGTCCTCCCGGACCCGGTTGCCGCCGATGGCGCACGTCGAACCGGCCTCGTGGGCATCAGCGATGTGGCCCATCACCTTGCCGAGGTGCTCCTCCTCGATCATGGCGCCCATCGTCGTNTCGGCCACCAGGGGGTCGCCGACCACCCAGTCGCGGCTGCGCTCGGCGATCCGTTCCATCAACTCGTCCTCGATGGACCGCTGGACCAGCAGGCGGGAGTTGGCGCTGCAGTTCTGNCCGCCGTTCCAGAAGATGCCCTCGCAGATCCCGGCCGCCGCGGCGTCCAGGTCGTCGGCGTCGGCCATGACGATGACAGGGCTNTTGCCACCGCACTCCAGNAGGANCTCCTTGAGGTTGGAGTCGGCGGAGTAGCGNAGGAAATNGCGGCCCACCTCGGTGGAGCCGGTGAAGGCCACGCAGTCCACGTCGCCGTGGAGGCCGATGGCCGCCCCGGCAGTGGGCCCGAAGCCGGGCACGACGTTGAACACGCCGTCGGGGATGCCGGCCTCGATGGCCAACTCGGCGATGCNGATGGTCGACATCGACGTCTGCTCGGCCGGCTTGACCACACAGGTGTTGCCGGCGGCCAGGATTGGCCCCAGCTTCCAGCCGGCCATCATCAGCGGGTAGTTCCACGGCAGCACGGCGCCGACCACGCCGATGGGCTCGCGCACCACCATGCCGACCTTGCCGGGGCCCGACGGCGATAGCTGGTCGTAGAGCTTGTCGGCCGCCTCGGCGTGCCACCGCAGGGTGGCCACCAGGTCGGGCACGTCGAACTCAGAGCAGTCGCTGATCGGCTTGCCCGCCTCGAGGGTCTCGATNACGGCCAGCTCGTCGGTGTGGGCCTCGACCAGGGAGGCGAACCGCAGNATGAGCCGCTTGCGCTCGGNNGGGGCCATCCGTCCCCACGGGCCCTCNTCGAAGGCGGTGCGGGCCGCAGTGACGGCCCGGTCGACGTCTTCGGCGTCGCACTCCGCGACCCGTGCCAACTCGGCACCGGTGGCCGGGTTGAGTGTGGCGAACGTCTTTCCGGAGGCCGAGTCGACGCTCCGGCCGCCGATGACGGCCCGGGTGGGGGGCTGGACAGAGGCGGCCAGGGCCGCCGGGTCGGCGAGGTCGATGGTCATCGGGAGGCCTCCTCGGCACGGGGCCGACCCACGCCGGCCCGATCGGTCATGCGGACCAGCCAGTCCCGCTCGTCGTCCCATTCGCGGAAGACGAGGCGGTCGCGGTCGACCCGGTTGGTGGGCAGGGTGGACAGGGCGGCCTGCAGTGCGACCCGGCCCTGACGGGTCATGGGCAGCACTGGCCGGCGGCATGGCCCGACGGCCCGACCGACCATGTTGGTGGCCGTCTTGACGGCCGAGTTGTACTCGGCGCCGTGTGGGTTGTCCCAGAAGTAGAGGTTGGCGGGCAGCATTCGGCGCCACAGGTCCAACGCCTCGGCCAGGCGTCCCGAGGTCACGTGGTCCCACAGGGTGACGCACTCCTGCGGCATAACGTTGGCCGCGCCCCAGATCCAGCCGGCGGCGCCCGACATGAGGGCGTAGGGGGCCAGGGGGTCGGCGCCGGACAGCACGTTGCCGCCGATCCCGATGAGCTGCTGGAGGCGGACCAGGTCGCCGGTGGAGTCCTTGATGTAGTCGACGTTCTCCAAGGCGATCAGCCGGCGGTACACCTCGGGGGTGATGTCGAAGCCGCTGTTGACCGGGATGTTGTAGAGCACGATCGGGACGTCGAGGGCCCGGGCCAGCTTCTCGTAGTGGTACATGACGCCCCGTTCGAACGGCCCCTCGAAGTAGGGCGGCAGGACCATCACCGCACTGGCCCCCTGGTCGACGGCGGCCCGGGAGTTCTCGATGGCGTCCACTGTGGTGATAGCCGACGTCTGGCAGATGACGGGGATACGGCCCGCCACCTGGTCGATGCCGATGCGGAAGATGCGCCGCTTCTCGTCCTCGGACAGGAAGGCGAACTCGCCGGTGCCGGCGGCCAGAACGAGGCCGTGGACGCCGGCGTCGACGAGCGACTCGACGTGGTCGCGCAGGCGGCCCTCGTCGAGCGACTCGCCGCTGTCGTCGAACGGCGAGCTCATGGCGGCGCACACGCCGTGGAGCAGGGGCCGGCCGGTGCCGTTGTTGGAATTCCCGTTGCTGGGATTCATGGCTGGTGGGTCCTCTCGCAGATGGGGAAGGAGGTTGTCGAGAAACTCATCACTAGGAAATCTGTTGCTAGGAAACGAGGTCGGGCAGTTCGGCCTCGCGGCGGGCGATGAAGTCGTCGAGCTCGGCCCGCACGTCGTCGGGCAGCTTCGGCTCCTCGTACTCGTCGAGCAACTGGCGACACTTGGCGGTGGCCCGGTCCTCGGCCGACAGGGCCCCGACAGGGCCCCGTCGGCCAGCCACTGCTCGTA
>PBUO01000069.1 GCA_002727895.1 Acidimicrobiaceae bacterium
ACTTCCTGTGGGTGGTCGACTTCCCCCTGTTCGAGGCCGTCGACGAGGCCGGCAACCCCATCCCCGCCCACCACCCGTTCACCATGCCCCACGAGGACGACGTCGACCTGTTGGACGGCGGCGACCTGCTGGCCGTCCGGTCCCAGGCCTACGACCTGGTCCTGAACGGCTGGGAACTGGGCTCGGGCAGCGTGCGGATCCACCGCCGCGAGGTCCAGGAGCGGATCTTCTCGCTGCTGGGGATCGGACCGGAGGAGGCCCAGGCCAAGTTCGGCTTCCTGCTCGATGCCTTCCGGTACGGCGCCCCGCCGCACGCCGGCTTCGCCTTCGGCATGGACCGGCTCGCGGCCATCCTGGCCGGAGAAGAGAACATTCGCGAGGTCATCGCCTATCCGAAGACCCAGTCGGGGGCCGACCCGCTGACCGACGCGCCGACCCCCATCGACGACCGCCACCTCGAGGAACTGGGCCTTCGGGTCCTGCCCCCCGCGGAGTAGCGCTTCAGGGGGCAGGCCTTTCACCTGCGGCGGCTACCGTCGCCGACGTGACTGGGGACCTGTTCACCAGCGCGGCATCCGACCGTCTGGCCCGCCGCGCCCCGCTGGCCGACCGCCTCCGGCCGACTCGACTCGACGACGTCGTCGGCCAGGAACACCTGCTGGGTCCGGGTCGGCCGCTGCGGCGCCTCATCGAGGCCGACCGGCTGTCCTCGGTGGTGCTGTGGGGCCCGCCGGGGACCGGCAAGACCTCGCTGGCCCGTCTCATCGCCCGGGTCACCGCCCAGGAGTTCGCCGAGTTGTCGGCCACCAGCGCCAGTGTGAAGGACGTCCGGGAGTTGGTGGCGGCGGCCGAGGCCCGGCTCGGCGAACGGGACGTGGGCACCATCCTGTTCCTCGACGAGGTGCACCGCTTCAACAAGGCCCAGCAGGACGCNCTCNTGCCGTCGGTGGAGTCGGGCCTCCTGGTGCTGATNGGGGCCACCACCGAGAANCCNTACTTCGAGGTCAACGCCCCACTCCTGTCGCGGTCCACCCTGTTCCGCCTCGAGCCGCTGGATGATGCCGCCGTCCGCCGCCTCCTGGAACGGGGCCTCGAAGCCGAGGACGCNAGGGCCGATGACGAGGCCCTCGACCTGCTGGTCGACCGGGCGGCGGGCGACGGCCGCCACGCCNTAACCAGCCTCGAGGTGGCCGCCGCGCTCGCTGCTGGAAGGGAACTGGTCGCGGGCCGTGAAGACGGGGGGCNGGGCGTCCAGGTGGAGGCCGCCGACGTCGAGGCAGCGCTAGGAACCAAGGCCATCCGGTACGGCCGGGACGCCCATTACGACGTGGTCAGCGCCTTCATCAAGTCCATCCGGGGCTCCGACGTCGACGCCGGCCTGTACTGGCTGGCCCGGATGCTCGACGCGGGCGAGGACGCCCGGTTCATCGCTCGTCGGCTCGTCATCCTGGCCAGCGAGGACGTCGGCATGGCCGACCCGATGTCGCTGGTGGTGGCCGACGCGGCGGCCCGGGCCGTGGAGTTCGTGGGGCTGCCCGAGGCGAAGCTGAACCTGGCTCAGGCCGTTGTCCACCTAGCCACCGCACCCAAGTCCAACCGGGTGACCATCGCCCTTGGCGCGGCCGAGGCAGATGCCCGCGCAGCGGGTACCGGCGAGGTGCCCNTGCACCTGCGGGACGCCCACTACCGCGGGGCTGCCTCCCTCGGCCACGGCGAGGGCTACGACTACCCGCACGACCACCTCGACGGATGGGTCGACCAGCGGCACCGCCCGGCCGAGGTGGAGGGGCACCGCTACTACGATCCGTCGCCACACGGCTTCGAGGCCGACGTGGCCGAACGGCTGCGCCGGAGCGGGGAAAGGGAGGCCTGATGCGACGTCGTCTGGTGTGGCTTCTGGGCGGTTGGGTGGTCGGGACGGCCACCGCGGCCTGGTTACGGCGGCGCGTCCGTAGGGGGGTNCGTCGCTACGCCCCGGAGTNCCTGCGCCGGGAGGTCGCCGACCGCGCGTCGGCGTTGGTCGACGGTGCCCGCCGGATCTCCCGGGAGGTCGCAGCGGCCCGGAACGACGGTCCNGNCGNCCGGTCGACTCGGCAACCCGTCGACCACCGGTGGTCGGATCGGCGCCACCGTCGACCGGTCGGGGTGACCCGGCCTCGTCCCTAGGCGTCCTCCCTAGGCTGGACCGACCATGAGCACGATCGGAACCCTCGACGGCCCTGTAACCGCGCAGGCCGTCCGCCGCGCCTTCGTGGACTTCTTCGCTGGCCACGGACACCACCACGAGGCCTCGGGCAGCCTGATCCCGCACGACCCGACGTTGCTGTTCACGGTGGCCGGCATGGTGCCCTTCAAGCCGTACTTCGTGGGCGAACAGCCGGCACCCTGGCCGCGGGCCGTCACCGTCCAGAAGTGCGTCCGGGCCGGCGGCAAGCACAACGACCTCGACGAGGTGGGTCGCACCAGCCGGCACCTGACCTTCTTCGAGATGCTGGGCAACTTCAGCTTCGGCGACTACTTCAAGTCCGAGGCCTGCGCCTTCGCATGGGAGTTCGTGACCACCCACCTGGGCCTCGACCCGGAGCGGCTCTGGATCACCGTGCACGTCAGCGACGACGAGGCGGAGGCCATCTGGAGCGACGAGGTGGGGGTGCCCCTGGATCGCATCCAGCGTCTCGACGAGGACAACTACTGGCGGATGGCCGAGACCGGTCCGTGCGGGCCCTGCTCGGAGATCTTCTGGGACAAGGGCCCCGAGTTCGGCGATGACGGGGGACCTGCCCACGGCGACGACGAGCGGTTCATCGAGATCTGGAACCTCGTCTTCATGCAGTTCGAGCANCACNCCGANGGCTCGATGACGCCGCTTCCCGCCCCGTCCATCGACACNGGTGCCGGGCTGGAGCGGATCCTGAGCGTGCTCGAGGGCGTGGAGTCGGTCTGGGAGACCGACGAGTTCCACCGTCTCCTGGGCCGCATCGCCGAGCTCAGCGGGGTGGCCCACGGCGAGGCCGAGCGGACCGACGTCTCGCAGCGCATCCTCGCCGACCACGCCCGGTCGTCGACCTTCTTGATCAGCGACGGCGTCTTCCCCAGCAACGAGGATCGGGGCTACGTGCTGCGGCGGATCATCCGCCGGGCCGTCCGCCACGCCTGGCTGCTCGGCGTCGAGGACCCGATCATGCCCGAGTTGGTCGACGCCGTGGTGACCATCATGGGCGCTGACTACCCGGAACTGGAGCGTAACCACGGCTTCGTGCGCGACGTGTTGGACCGCGAGGAGCGCCGTTTCCGGGAGACGCTGCGCACCGGCTCGGCCATCCTCGACGACGCCCTCGACGGCCTCGAAGACGGCGCGGCCCTTGCCGGCGACGTGGCCTTCAAGCTGCACGACACCTATGGCTTCCCGTTGGAGTTGACCGAGGAGATCACCGCCGAGCGGGGAATCGCCGTGGACCTCGACGGCTTTCGGGCCGCCATGGCCGACCAGCAGTCCCGGGCCCGGGCCGCCCGGAAGGACGCCGGCGGGGCCGCCACCACCGGCGACCTGCGGTCGGTGCTCGACGAGCACGGGCCGACAGAGTTCGTGGGGCGCGACGTGGACGAGGCCACGGCCACAGTCCTGTACGTCGACGACGAGGTGGCGGTGCTGGACCGCACCCCGTTCTACGCCGAGTCCGGCGGTCAGATCGGCGACACCGGGATCCTCGCCTCGGACACCGGGACGCTCCGGGTACTGGACACCACGCTGGCCCTGGACGGCCTCCACCGGCACCGCGTCGAGGCGGTGGACGGNGANATCANGGTGGGCCAGGAGGTCCGGGCNTCCATCGACGCCGAGCGCCGCTCGGCCATCCGTCGCAATCACACCGGCACCCACCTGCTCCACTCGGCNCTGCGTCGGGTGNTGGGCGACCACGTCAAGCAGCAGGGCTCCCATGTCGGACCCGACCGCCTGCGCTTCGACTTCAGCCACTTTGAGGCNCTGACCGCCGAGCAGGTGGCCGCCGTGGAGGACCTGGCCAACGCCGACATCCTGGCCAACCCCACCTGCAACCACTTCGAGACCACCAAGGNNGAGGCCGAGGCGGCGGGGGCCATCGCCTTNTTCGGTGACAAGTACGGNGACACCGTCCGGGTCNTGGAGGCNGGACCNCACTCCACCGAGCTGTGCGGNGGCACCCACGTGGCCGCNCTCGGGGACATCGGNCCGCTCAAGATCGTGGCNGAGGGTTCCATCGGGTCGAACATCCGCCGGATCGAGGCNGTTACCGGCACGGCGCCCATCGACCGGCTCCGNGGCGCCGAGGCGNCTCTGGCCGAAGCGGCCGAGATGGTCGGNGTGCCCGTCGACGACGTGNTGGACGGCATCCGGCGCCGCCTGGCCGACGCAAAGGCNCTGCGTCGGGAANTTGACGACCTCCGCCGACANGCGGCNCTGGGGCGGGCCGGNGAGNTGGCGGCCACGGCCGAGGACGGCGTCGTCGTGGCCCGGGTCGATGGCATCGACCGCGACGGCCTCCGGGGGCTGGCCATGGCCATCCGCGACCACGACGGGGTCCGGGCCGCGATCCTCGGAGCGGCACCCGACGGAGGAGGAGCCGCCCTGGTCTCGGCGGTGTCGGCCGACAGCGACCTCGACGCCGGCGCCCTGCTGGCCGACGCGGCGAAGACGATCGGCGGCGGTGGTCGCCCCAACCCGGACGTGACAATGGTCGGCGGCAAGGCGCCCGAAGGGCTCGACGAGGCCCTCGAACAGGCACGGTCGGCGGCCCGGGCCGGCTGACGTCCGGTGCGGGCCCTCGGCCTCGACCTCGGGACGAAGCGCATCGGCGTCGCGGTCAGCGACGGCGATGGTCGGTTGGCCACGCCGGTCGTCGTTGTGCACCGCACCGGCGACCGACCACGTGAGCACCGAACCCTGGTCGACCTAGCCGCCGAGTGGGAGGCCGAGGTGGTGGTGGTCGGTATCCCGTACTCCTTGGACGGTTCCAGCGGCCCGATGGCGAAGGCCATGGCCGCCGAGGCGTCGGAGCTGGCCACGGTGCTGGGCGACCGGCTAGGTATCCCGGTCGAGACCTACGATGAGCGCCTGACCACCGTGACCGCCGAACGGTCCCTCCGGGATCAGGACCTCCGCGGTCCGGACCGCCGACGGGTGGTCGACATGGTGGCCGCCTCGGTGATGCTGCAGGCCTGGCTGGAGGCCCGCCGGGCGGCGGGGGAGCAGGGATGACCAATCGTCCACCGGGTTCCGACCCCGCACCGGCATCCCCCGGCGACGAGGTCCGACCCGACTTGCGATGGGTCCGGCACCGGCCCTCCATGGGGCCCCTGCCCCGCTGGGGCCTGGTGGTGGCCGTCGTCCTCTTCGCCGTCGTCTTGGGGTCCCGCCAGTTCGTCAACTGGGTACGCGACCAGACGGTGCCTGAGGGCCTGCCGGGCGACGAGGTGGAGTTCGCCATCGTGGAGGGCTGGTCGACCAACGAGGTGGTGGCCGCCCTGGGTGATGCGGGGGTGGTCGACAACCCCGCCATGTTCCGCCAGTGGATGCGCTGCCCGGCGGCCATCCGGTGGCTTATCGACTGCCCGACCGGCCGTGAGTACACGTTCCAGGCCGGCGACTACATCCTTCGCGAGCATCTCGGCTTCGAGGCCACCGTCGCCCTGCTCGACGAGGGTCCGCTCCCCGAAGAGGTCATCCGGGTCACCATCCCCGAGGGCCTGACCGTCGAGCAGACTGTCCAACGGCTTCTCGTCCAGATGCCCCTGTTCGACGAGGACGACCTGCGGGCCGCCATGGTCAGCGAACGCCTGACCTGGGAGCACTATCCGACCGATCTTCCGTACCGTCTGGCTGAGGGCCTCCTGTTCCCGGACACCTACCAACTGGACGAGTACACGGTGGCCGACGAGATGGGCCTTCTGGTGCGGATGCACCGGCAGTTCCTGAGGGTCGTCGACGACCTCGACCTCGAGGCACGGGCCGCCGCCATGGGCCTGACCCCATACGAGGCGGTCGTGCTGGCCTCCCTGATCGAGGAGGAGGCTCGCCTGGACGGCGAACGGGCCAAGGTCAGTCGGGTCATCCACAACCGGCTGACCGCCGGGTGGCGCCTCGGCATCGACGCCTCTAGTCGCTACGCGGTGGGCAAGACGGCCGGCGAGCCAATGACCACCGAGGAGCTCAACGTGATCTCCCCGTGGAACACCCGGGTGGTGATCGGCCTGCCGCCCACCCCCATCGCCGCTCCGGGCCGGGCCTCGCTGGAGGCCGCGGTGGCCCCCGAGCCCGGGGACTGGATGTACTACGTGCGGACCGACGAGGGCGACGTGCCCGGTGCCCACACCTTCGTCACCTCGGCCTCCGAATTCGAGGCGGCACGGCGGATCTGCGTGGAGAAGGATCTGGGTTGTGGCTGACCTGACTCCTCTAGACGACGGCGCCGACCTGCGGCCCCCGGTCTCCGGGCGGACGACGCTGGCCGCCGTCATCGGCGACCCGGTCGGGCACTCGTTGTCGCCCACGCTGTTGAACGCGGCATTCGCGGCCTCCGGGCTGGACTGGACCT
>PBUO01000008.1 GCA_002727895.1 Acidimicrobiaceae bacterium
CCAGGCCCTCATCGAGCCCGGCGACACCGTGCTGGGCCTTAGCCTCGACCACGGCGGCCATCTCACCCACGGCTCGCCGGTCAACGCCAGCGGCAAGCTCTACAACTTCGTGTCGTACGGCCTGACCGGCAGCGACGAGCGCATCGACATGGACGAGTTGCGAGGCCAGGCTCGCGAGGCCAGGCCCAAGCTGATCGTGGCCGGGGCCACGGCCTACCCGCGCATCATCGAGCCGGCTCCGCTGCGGGAGATCGCCGATGAGGTGGGCGCCCTGCTCATGTTCGACGCCGCCCACATCGCCGGCCTGATCGCCGGTGGCGCACACCCCAACCCGGTGCCGCACTGCGACATCGTTACCTTCACCACCCACAAGACCCTGCGCGGCCCACGCGGTGGCTGCATCCTGAGCCGCGAGGAGCACGCGGCGGCCATCGACAAGTCCGTCTTCCCCGGCTCGCAGGGCGGACCGCTGGAGCACCACATCGCGGCCAAGGCCGTGGCCTTCCGCGAGGCGGCCGACCCGTCGTTTGCCGACTATGCCCGCCAGATCGTGGCCAACGCCTCGGCCCTAGCCGCCGCCCTCGTCGGCCACGGCTTCCGCCTAGTCACCGGCGGGACCGACAACCATCTGATGGTCGTCGACCTCCGGACCTTCGACGAGGATGTCACCGGTGCCGTGGCCCAGAACACTCTCGACCGGGCCGGCATCACGCTCAACAAGAACACCGTGCCAGACGACCCGCGCTCGCCGTTCGTCACCAGTGGCGTGCGCATCGGTACGCCGTCGACGACCACTCAGGGCATGGCCGAGCCGGAGATGGCCGAGATCGCGGAACTCATGGTCCGGGCNCTGAAGGGACGCGACGACGACGCGGCCATCGCCGAGGTTCGGGCCGACGTCAACGCCCTTTGCGCCCGGTTCCCCGTCTACGCCTGAGGCCATCGACCTGACGGGAAGTTCCGGAGGCTGATCGGTGCCCGGCGTCGTCCCCCACCTGGTGGTCGGCCTCGTGGCCGCGGCGGCCACCTGGATTGTCACCCCCGTGGTGCGGAGATTCGCCGTGTCCTCGGGCCTGGTGGTGGCGCCCGACGAGCGCAACGTCCACACGGCGCCCACCCCGTCGCTGGGGGGCACGGCCATGCTGGTCGGGGCGCTGGCCGGGGTGCTGGCCGCCTGGATGGTNGGCGANTTCGCCGAGGTCTTCTCGGCGCCCACCGAGATGCTGGGCGTGGTCTCGGCCGCGGTGGTCATCTGCGCTGTAGGGGTCATCGACGACGTCCGCCCCGTGTCGGCGCCGGCCAAGGTGGCCGGGATGGTGCTGGCCGGCAGCGTCCTGTCGCTGACCGGCGTGGCGCTCGTGGTGCTGCGCATTCCATTCCTGGACGTGGTGCTGCTGTCCCCCGACCTCTCGGCGCTGCTGACCGTGGTGTGGGTGGTGTTGCTGGCCAACGCCCTGAACCTGATCGACGGCCTCGACGGCCTGGCCGCGGGCATCGTGGCCATCGCCGCGGCCACCTTCTTCCTGTACGCCCTCCGACTGGGCGACGAGGGCCTGCTGTTCGACGGCAACCCGGGCTCGCTGCTGGCGGTGATCGTCGTCGGGATCTGCGCGGGCTTCCTGCCCCACAACGTGCACCCGGCGCGGATCTTCATGGGCGACGGGGGCGCCCTGCTGCTCGGCCTGCTCATGGCAGCGTCGACGGTGTCGGTGGGGGGTCGGACCGAGGCGGCCTACAGCGGCCAGTCTTTCTTCTTCTTCGCCCCGGTGTTCATCCCTGTGGTGATCCTGGGCGTGCCATTGTTCGACCTCGCCTTCGCCGTGGTGCGTCGGGCCGCCACGCCAGGCCTGCAGGTCACCGCGGCGGACAAGGACCACTTGCACCACCGCCTGCTGCGCCTCGGCCACGGGCACCGGCGGGCCGTTTCCATCCTCTGGGCGTGGAGCGCCCTGCTGTCGGGCTTCGTCCTGTGGCCCACCTACTCGGGCGACGGCGACGCCATAGTGCCCATCGGCATCGGGGCCATCGGCCTTCTCCTGTTCACGGTGCTCCATCCGCGGCGGCGAACCGGGGCGGCCAACGGCGACCAGGGAGCGGCCGACGAGGGACGGGCCGACGCCCCGACGGAGGGTCGGGTGTGACGGATCGGACGTGCCATGGCGCGCTCAGTGGGTTGCCCGGGCAGGACTTCGTGATTAGATTCACGAGCGCATCCGGCGACCGTGGTCGTCGGACCGACCCGTCCGAACGACGGGCTATGACGACCGGGGCCCGCAGGAGCCCGCGGCGGAGGAATCCCCCGATGGCTGACGCTGAAACGCGCGAGATGAAGCAGGGAGCGGGCGACGCATTCGCCGCGGCCTTCGAGCTCGTCGCCACCCCAGCCATCTTCGGGTTCCTGGGATGGCTGCTCGACGGCCGCCTCGGCACCTTCCCGATCTTCACCATCGCCTTCTCCGCCATCACCCTGGCCTACGCCTCGTGGCGCCTGGCCCGCAGTTTCGGCGAGGACCTCGAGAAGGCCCGCATCGCCCGCCGAGCCGCCTGGCAGGCCGAGGGCCCCCTGGCGTGAGCGCCATGACGACCGACCGCCCTGCCGCCACCGAGGACACTGCCGCCACTGAGGTGACCGTGGCCACCGACCTGGTCCGCCGGGCGGCCATCGTCTCGCCGGCNTTCCTCCTCGTCGGCNTNCTTGGCTGGGGCCTCGAGGGCCTNCTCTCGTCGGCCCTGGCGCTGGTGCTGGTCGCCGTCAATTTCCGCCTCGGCGCGGCCATCATCACCCGCGCTGCCCAGATCTCGCCCAACGCCCTGTACGGGGCGGTCCTGGGCGGCTACGTGGCCCGACTGGCNCTCATGACCGCGGTCGTGCTGGTNGTCAAGGCCCTCGGCGTGCTGGCNACCGTGCCNTTCGCCATCACCCTGCTCGTCACCCATCTGGGCCTGCTGGCCTGGGAGTCCCGGCACGTCGCCATGACGCTCGCCGCTCCCGGCCTGAAGCCCATGAACCAGACCCCACAGGAGAAGCGCTCCACGTGAACGTGCTCGCACTCAACTTCCCGGAGGTCAGCCACCTCTTCGTGTGGCCGGACATTCTGTTCGGCGGGACGGCCTACGCCATCAACAAGACGGTGCTGATCTACCTGGCNGCCGTGGTCATCACTGGTGCCATCTTCCTGACCGCCGGGCGCANGACCGGNTCGCTGGTCCCGGCCGGNGTCCAGCACGTGGCCGANNCGGGCGTGACGTTCATCGAGGAGTCGGTGGTCATGGAGACCATTGGCGAGGAGGGCAAGAAGTTCATGCCCTTCCTGACCACGATGTTCTTCTTCATCCTCTTCTCGAACATCTTCGAGGTCGTNCCGGGCATCCAGTTCCCGGCCAACGGCCGCATGGCCGTNCCGATCACCCTGGCCCTNGTNGTGTGGGTCATCTACAACGTGGTCGGCGTCCGTGCNCAGGGGTTCTTCGGCTACCTGAAGAACTCGCTGTTCCCCCCGGGCGTGCCGGTCGCCCTGTACCTGATCGTGACCCCCATCGAGCTGGTGTCGACCTTCGTGGTCCGGCCCTTCTCGCTGGCCATCCGGCTCTGGGCCAACATGGTCGCCGGCCACCTCCTGCTGGTCACCTTCGCTGTGCTCACCCACGAGCTGTGGAACGCCACCTACGTGGGCGCCGTGGCACCCTTCGCCATGCTGATTCTGATGACCGGCTTCGAGATCCTGGTCTCGGTCCTGCAGGCCTTCATCTTCACCATCTTGACCGCCGTGTACATCGGCGGCTCCCTCCACCCGGCGCACTGACCCGGGTCCCACACAGATCGCCGTCCGCCCCCCGGCGGACACGAAAACCCCTAACCAACAAGACANTCTCCGGACCGGAAACACCGGCCGGGTGCATGAGAAAACAGGAGAATCCAAGTGCTGAACGTTCTGGCGCAGACGGCAGCTGGTGAGATGCTCGAGGGCCTTAAGGCCATCGGTGCCGGTCTCGGTTACGGCCTCGCGGCCATCGGCCCGGGTGTCGGCATCGGCACCGTGGTTGGCAACGCCATCTCTTCGATGGCCCGCCAGCCCGAGTCGGCTGGCATGGTCCGGACCACGATGTTCCTCGGCATCGCCTTCACCGAGGCGCTCGCCCTGATCGGTTTCGTCGTCTTCATCCTCCTGATGCCCTGATCGGGTCACCCCCGTTCAGAGGTAGTCAGNGAACTCCAGAGAAGAGANACGAACCCATGCGTAACCGACGGATTCGCCTGCTGGCAGCCCCGCTCCTCGCCCTCGTGGGCGTCCTGGCCTTCGCCGGCCCGGCCCACGCCGCGGGCGCCACGGTGGGCGCCTGCATGGCGGAGGAGATCGAGCACCTGATCGAGGAGGCCAACGGCGACCTCGACCACGTCAAGCACGAGCTCCACGACAACAAGAAGGTCCAGGAGGAGATCGAGGGCTGCTTCGAGGCGCCCAACCCGATCATCCCCGAGGTCAACGAGATCATCTGGGGCGGTGCCGCCTTCCTGATCCTGTTCGTCCTCATGGTCAAGAAGGGCTTCCCGGCCGTGAAGGGCGCCATGGACGCCCGAGCTGAGAGGATCCGCAGCGACCTGGACGCCGCCGAGCAGGCCAAGGCCGATGCCCAGGCCGTCCAGGCGGACTACGAGTCCCGCCTGGCCGATGCCAAGGGCGAGGCCTCCCGACTGGTGGACGAGGCCCGTGCCGCGGCCGATCAGGTCCGAGCCGACCTGATCGCCCGGGCCGAGGCCGACGCCGCCGGCATCCGGGAGCGGGCCGCAGCGGAGGCCGAGGCCTCCAAGGCCCAGGCCATCGCCGACCTGCGTGCCGAGGTGTCCGGGATCGCCCTGGGCGCCGCCGAGCGGGTGGTCCAGTCCAGCCTCGACGCCGAGGTCCAGGGCCGCCTGATCGACGCCTACATCGACGAGGTGGCCGGGAGCAATGGCTGACCCGACGGTGACCGGCTACGCCGAAGCGCTGTTCGCCGTCGCCGAGGCGGAGGGCGACCTCGCCGCGGTGGAGGACGAACTGTTCCGGTTCGCCCAGGCACTCCGGTCCAACGACGAGCTCCGTTCGACCCTGGCCGACCAGGGTGTGCCGGCGGCCCGCCGCCAGCAGGTCGTCGAGGACCTGCTGGGCGGGAAGGCCGCGGCCACCACGACGGCCCTCGTCTCGATGGTGGTCGGTGCCGGTCGCGCCGCCGAGCTCCCCTCCATCGTCGACGCGCTGGTCGAACGCAGCGCCGCCTCACGGAACAAGGCGGTGGCCACCGTCCGTTCCGCGGTCGATCTGACCGCCGAGCAGAGGGAGCGCCTGGCCTCCGCCATCAACATCCGTACCGGCCGCCAGGTCGAGGTCAAGGTCGTCATCGACCCGACCGTGTTGGGTGGCGTGGTCACCGAGATCGGCGACGACATCATCGACGGCAGCGTCCGACGCCGCCTGAACCAACTCCGCGAGAGCTTCCGCTAGGCCCCGGCCCGGCGGCACACGAGCTAGAGACGAGAGAGACACACCATGTCCGAACTCACGATGACCGCTTCGGAAATCTCCGCAGCGCTCAAGAAGAACCTCGAGGACTTCGCCCCGAGCCTGGAGGAGAGCCAGGTCGGCCGCGTGCTGGAGGTCGGCGACGGCATCGCCCGCGTGTCCGGCCTGCCCGACGCGGCGGTCAACGAGCTGCTCCAGTTCGAGAGCGGCACCTACGGCCTGGCCCTGAACCTCGACGAGGGGTCCATCGGTGCGGTGGTCCTCGGCGAGGTCGACGACATCGAGGAGGGCCAGACGGTCCGGGCCACCGGCGACATCCTGTCGCTGCCGGTCGGTGACGGCCTGCTCGGTCGCGTCGTCAACGCCCTCGGCGAGCCGATCGACGGCAAGGGCCCGCTGACCAACACGCAGCCCCGCCGGATGGAGATCCAGGCGCCGGGGATCATGGGCCGCAAGCCCGTGCACGAGCCGATGCAGACCGGCATCAAGGCCATCGACTCGCTGATTCCGATCGGCCGTGGCCAGCGCGAGCTCATCATCGGCGACCGCAAGACCGGCAAGACGACGATCGCCATCGACACGATCATCAACCAGGCCGGCCAGGGCATGAAGTGCGTCTACGTGGCCANCGGCCAGAAGGCGTCGACCGTGGCCCAGAACGTGGCCGTGCTNGAGGCCCACGGNGCCATGGAGTACACCGTCGTGGTGGTCGCCCCGGCGTCCGACCCGGCGCCCTTCAAGTACCTCGCCCCATACGCCGGCTGCGCCATCGGCCAGCACTGGATGGACAACGGCGAGCACGCGCTGGCCGTGTACGACGACCTGTCCAAGCAGGCCGAGGCGTACCGCCAGATGTCGCTGCTTCTCCGCCGCCCGCCGGGGCGAGAGGCCTACCCGGGCGACGTCTTCTACCTGCACAGCCGCCTGCTGGAGCGGGCCGCCAAGTTGAGCGACGACCTGGGCGCCGGCTCGCTGACCGCCCTGCCGGTCATCGAGACCAAGGCCGGCGACGTCTCGGCGTTCATCCCGACCAACGTGATCTCGATCACCGACGGCCAGATCTTCCTCCAGGACGACCTGTTCAAGTCGGGCGTGCGTCCGGCCGTGGACGTCGGCATCTCGGTGTCGCGCGTCGGTTCGGCCGCCCAGATCAAGGCCATGAAGACGGCCGTGGGCACGCTCAAGTCGGACCTGCAGCAGTTCCGCGAGCTGGAGTCGTTCGCTGCGTTCGGTTCCGACCTGGACGCCGTGTCGCAGGCCCAACTGGACCGCGGCTACCGCCTCACCGAACTCCTCAAGCAGGGCCTCAACTCGCCTCTGCTCGTCGAGGAGCAGGTCGTGTCGATCTGGGCCGGGACCCGGGGACACCTCGACGGCATCGACGTCGCCGACGTCGGCCGCTTCGAGTCGGAGCTCCTGGATTGGTTCCGGACCCGCCATGCCGACGTGCTGGCCGGCATCCGCGAATCGGGCAAGGTNGACGATGAGGACGCCTTCGAGGCGTCCATCGCGGCCTTCGCCGAGCAGTTCGAGGGTTCGGCCGCTGGCGGCTCCGCCCCCGACGCCGAGGCCACCGACACCGACTCGGCCATCGTCGACGCCGACACCACGCTGCCCGAACAGGACATCGCGGAGACCGAGTGATCGACGTGACCTGTTCGCCGGGCTTCCCGACGCTCCGCCGCACCGTGGCCGGGGCGCGCCCCCTCTTGAAGGGAGCGTGCCGTGGCCGGCGGTAAGGAGCGGGTGCTGCGCCGCCGTATCGGCAGCGTCCAGAACACCAAGAAGATCACCCGGGCCATGGAGCTCATCGCGGCGACCCGCGTCGTCAAGGCCCAGCAACGGGCCCGGGCGGCCAAGCCGTACGCCGAGCAGATCACCTCGGTGATCGAGAACCTGGCCGCCGGTGGCGCCGAGGTCGACCATCCACTGCTGCGCCAGGCCGAGACGGTCCAGCGCGTCGGTGTGGTGGTGATCTCGTCGGACCGCGGCCTGGCCGGCCCGTACAACTCGTCGGTCATCCGGGCCGCCGAGCGACAGGTGCAGAACGCCCGGTCGGAGGGAGCGGACTACTCGCTGATCGTGATCGGCAAGAAGGCCCGCGACTACTTCGCCTTCCGGAACTTCGCCATCGACTCGTATACCGAGGGCATCAGCGACAACCCCACCTACGAGGACGCCCGCCGGGTGGCCGACACGGTGGCCGAGGCCTTCACCNCAGGTCGGGTNGACCGGGTGGAGCTGGTGTANACGGAGTTCCTCAGCATCGGCAGCCAGAAGGTGGCCACCCGCCGCTTCCTGCCGCTGGAGTCCACCGAGACGATCGCCACCGAGGGTGGCGGCGACGCCGGTGCCACGGGTGCGTTCGAGTTCGAGCCCTCCCCGGAGGCCGTGCTCGCCGCCCTGCTGCCCCGCTACGTGGAGGCCCGCCTTTTCGGCGCCCTGCTGGAGTCGGCTGCCTCGGAGCACGCCAACCGCCAGCGGGCCATGAAGGCCGCCACCGACAACGCGGAGGAGCTCATCGTCAAGCTCAGCCGTGAGATGAACCGGGCCCGCCAGGACGCCATCACCACCGAGATCATGGAGATCGTCAGTGGTGCCGAGGCGCTNGGTTCCGACGACCAGGACGACACCATCGAAGAGCCCGTCGCCGCCGGCGCCGGGGCCTGAACAACCCCCAGATCGAAGAAGAGCCAGGAGCAATCATGACCGACACCGCTCTCACCGACGGCCGTATCGTCGGCATCGCCGGACCGGTGATCGACGCGGAGTTCCCCCCGGGCGAACTCCCCGAGATCAACACGGCCCTCGAGTTCGACGTCGAGGTCGACGGCAACACCGTCACCATCGTCGCCGAGGTGGCCCAGCAGATCGGCGACAGCCGGGTGCGGGCCATCGCCATGAAGCCGACCGACGGCCTCACCCGGGGAACCGCAGTCCGCAACACGGGCGCCGGCATCAGCGTCCCGGTGGGTGACAGCACCCTCGGCCACGTGTTCAGCGTGACCGGCCAGGGCCTCGACGACCCGACGGCCGGCCAGGGTGCCGACCGGTGGGAGATCCACCGCACCGCCCCGTCGTTCGACTCNCTGGAGCCCAAGGCCCAGATGTTCGAGACCGGCGTGAAGGTCATCGACCTCCTCACCCCGTACCTGCAGGGCGGCAAGATCGGCCTGTTCGGCGGCGCCGGCGTGGGCAAGACGGTGCTCATCACCGAGATGATCAACCGCGTGGCCACCAACCACGGCGGCGTGTCGGTGTTCGCCGGCGTGGGCGAGCGGACCCGCGAGGGCACCGACCTCCGCTTGGAGATGGACGAGTCGGGCGTGCTCGAAAAGGCCGCACTGGTCTTCGGCCAGATGGACGAGCCGCCGGGGGTCCGCCTGCGGGTCGCCCTCTCGGCGCTGACCATGGCCGAGTACTTCCGCGACGAGCAGGGCCAGGACGTGCTCCTGTTCATCGACAACATCTTCCGGTTCGTCCAGGCCGGCTCCGAGGTGTCGACCCTGCTGGGACGCATGCCGTCGGCCGTGGGCTACCAGCCGACGCTGGCCGACGAGATGGGCGACCTCCAGGAGCGGATCACCACGACCCGCGGCCGGTCGATCACCTCGATGCAGGCCGTGTACGTGCCCGCCGACGACTACACCGACCCGGCGCCATTCACCTCGTTCACCCACTTCGACGGCACCACCGAGTTGAGCCGTGACATCGCGGCCCTCGGCATCTACCCGGCCGTGGACCCGCTGGCCTCGACGTCGACCATCCTCACCCCGGAGGTCGTCGGCCAGAAGCACTACGACACGGCCCGCCGCGTCCAGGAGATCCTGCAGCGCTACAAGGAACTGCAGGACATCATCGCCATCCTCGGCCTCGACGAGCTGTCCGAGGAGGACCGGATCACCGTGTCCCGGGCCCGCAAGGTCCAGCGGTTCCTGTCGCAGCCCATGAACGTGGCCGAGGTCTTCACCGGCCTGCCCGGCGTGACCACCCCGGTCGAGGAGACGGTGGAGTCGTTCGCCGCCCTCGTCGACGGCGAGCTGGACGACCTGCCCGAGCAGGCCTTCCTGAACGTCGGCGGTGCCGAGGACGCGCAGCGCAAGGCCCGCGAGCTCGAGGGCTGACGCTTCCCATGTTCCAGGTCGAGCTGGTCTCTCCGGAGGACATCTCCTACAGCGGCGAGGCCGAGATGGTCATCGCCCGCACCGTCGAGGGCGGCGACATCGCCTTCCAGCCGGGCCACGTGCCGTTCATCGGCGTGCTGGCCGTCTGGTCGGTGGACGTCATCCGTCCCGACGGCGGTCGGGACACCATCGCGGTGCACCAGGGCTTTGTGCAGGTGGCCGGGACGAAGGTGAGCATCCTCTCGGACGTGTCCGAGTCGGCCGGCAACATCGACGTGGCCCGTGCCGAGGTGGCGAAGTCGACCGCCGAGGCCGCGCTGGCCGCCGACCGGGACGACGAGGACGCCGCGGCCGCCCTGGCCCGCGCCGAACTCCGCCTCCGGGTCGCCTCCGGAGCCTGACCCGATCTCCCGGCTCCTCCGAAGGAGGAGCACGCCCGGGAACTAGTAGACGGGCGAGAATTCCTCGAGCTTGTCGAGGGCGTGGTGCGCCTCGATCATGCGCACGGTGCCCGACTTGGACCGCATGACCAGCGACTGGGTGTGCGCGGCGCCCGACGTGTAGTGCACGCCCTTGACCAGGTCGCCGTCGGTGATCCCGGTGGCCGAGAAGAAGC
>PBUO01000070.1 GCA_002727895.1 Acidimicrobiaceae bacterium
GAAGGCGCCGAGGCCGAACAGCCCGGCGAACACGAACAGCAGGATCCCAAGGCCGTCGGCCTGCCACTCGTCGGTGGTCTCGTCCCAGCACAGGACGAGCCCGACCACGGCCACCGCGGCTGGCACGACAAGGGCGGCGAAGAAGAGCAATCCGTCGAGGATGACGGCCTTGGCCCGAGTCCACCACCGCGCGCCGATCAGGTCGCCGACCGGACCACCGGACACCTCGGGGGACGATGGGTCGGTGGACATGGCCCAAGACTAGGTTCGGCGGCCATGTCGGAGCGTTCGCCCGTCCTACCCAACGACGACCAACTGGCGGCCTTCGAGGAGGACGGCGTGGTGCACGTGCCGGGTGCCGTGGACGCCGCCTTCGTTGACGAGGTGCTGGCCCTGGCCGACCGGCAACTGGCCGAACCGGGACCGTGGGTGACCGACACCGGCGCCGAGGCGGTGGCCGGCCGGCTATTCACCTCGCGGTACCTATGGCGCGACGACCCGGTGGTCCGTCGCTTCGCCTTCGAGTCGGGGGTGGCCGGCCTGGCCGCCGCCTGCCTCGGCTCGACGACGGTGCGCCTCTACTTCGACCACCTGCTGGTCAAGGAACCGGGGACGGCGTCGCCCACTCCGTGGCACCAGGACATCCCGTACTGGCCGTTCCGGGGGCGATCGATCTGCTCGGTGTGGGTGGCCTGCACTTCGTCGACGGTGGCAGACAGCTCGCTGGAGTTCGTCCGTGGCTCACACCGTTGGGACCGGTACTTCGCCCCAAAGTCGTTCGACGGCGAGCCGGGGTGGACCGATGACTTCGAGGGCGAGGAGGTGCCCGACGTGGAGGCCGACCGGGACGCGTACGACATCGTGGGCTTCGACGTGGAGCCGGGCGACGCCATCGTGTTCTCGGCCTGGGCGGTGCACGGGTCTCGGGGCAACGACGGGTCGGGCCGGCGGGTGGCGCTCTCGACCAGGTGGCTGGGAGACGACGCCGTGTGGCATCCGCATCCGGGCTGCGATCCGACGGTCACCCAGGACGACACAGTGGCCGTGCCCGGCGAGTACCCCGCCGACGACGACCGGTTTCCGACGGGGTGGCCGACACCGGCCCGAGCTCCGGGTGGCACCTCCCCCTCCGTCCGCCCCGTCCCAGACGGCTGACCCGGACTACTCGATGCGCATGCCGGAGATGGCCCGGCTGATCACCAACTGCTGGATCTGCTCCGTACCCTCGAAAATGTCGTGGATCTTCGCATCCCGGTGCCACCTCTCGACCGGCACCTCACGCGTATAGCCGGCCCCACCCAGGATCTGGATAGCCCGCTCCGTCACCCACGTCGCCGTCCGAGCCGCCTTCAACTTCGCCATCGACCCCTCGGCGTTCACGAATCCCTTCCGCTTGCCCAGCCAAGCGGCCCGCCACACCATCATCCGACTAGCCTCGATCTCGGTGGCCATGTCGGCCAGCATGAAGGCGATCCCCTGGTTGGCGATGATGGGCCGACCGAAGGCGTGACGCTCCTTGGCGTAGTCGAGTGCGTACTCGTAGGCGGCCCGGGCCACGCCGAGCGCCTGGGCGCCGACGGCCGGTCGGGTGGCCTCGAAGGTCTGCATGGCAGCCTGGGCATTGCCCTTCTCGCCCCGACGCACCCGGGCTAGGCGCTCGTCCAGCTTCTCCTTGCCGCCCAACAGGCACCGTCCCGGTACCCGCACGTCGTCGAGGAGCACCTCGGCAGTGTGGCTGGCCCGGATGCCGTGCTTCTTGTACTTCTGGCCCTGGGCCAGGCCGGCCGTCCCGGGCGGCACGACGAACGAGGCGTGGCCCTTGGAGCCCAACTCCGGGTCGACCACGGCCACCACCACGTGCACGTCGGCAATGCCGCCGTTGGTAATCCACGCCTTGGCGCCGTTCAGGACCCAATCGTCTTTGGCCTCGTCGTAGACGGCGCGGGCCCGGTAGCCGCCGACGTCCGAGCCGGCATCGGCCTCGCTGGCGCAGAACGCACCGAGGCGCACGTCGTCGGGCGTGCCGTAGCACTGGGGCACCCACTCCATGACCTGCTCCTGGGTGCCCGACGCAGCGATGCCGGCCGCGGCCAGCCCGCTGCCCATGATGGCCATGCCGATGCCGGCGTCGCCCCAGAAAAGCTCCTCGATGGCCACCGGCATGGTCAGCCCGGTCTTATCGCCGAGCATCCCCTGGGCCAGGAAGTCCCAGCCGTACAGGCCAATCTTCGCCGCCTCCTTGACGACGGGCCACGGGAACTCCTCCCGCTCGTCCCACTCCTCGGCCGCCGGGCGGACCACATCGACGGCGAACTGGTGGATCCAGTCCCTCAACTGTGCCTGTTCCTCGGTCAACTCGAGGCTGAACTCGTTCATCGTGGGGCTCCCCTGACTGATGGGTCCGTGGCCGGCGGCGCGTTCCTCGGTAGAGCTGCGGCACGAGGATCGCGGGTGGACGGCCGATCGTCCGACGCCGAACCCCCGGACCGACCCGGCACCACGGCCAGGGCCACGAGGGCCAGCGCCGCGGCCACCAGATACGGGGCACCCACNCCCACCCGGTCGAAGAGCACCCCGGCCAGGAGCGGACCTGCGATCCGACCCAGTGCCCCCGCTCCCTGCTGTAGCCCGAGCGCTGCGCCCCGTCCTGCGATACCCACCGCCTCCACCGTGGCGTTCGACAATGTCGGGCCGAACACCCCTTGGCCCAGCACGAGCAGCACGAGGGCCACCGTCAGGCCGGTCCACCCACCGTCGGCCGACAGCACGACCATGCCCACCGCCACTAGCACCAGCGACGTCCGCAACGCACGGCGGGACCCCAGGCAGGCGTTGGCCGGCGCCACCACCCGGGTCTGGACCAGNACCATCAGCAGGCCGATCGAGGCAAACAGGCCATACACCGTCGGATCNCCCACGTCGGGGAANCGACGCTCCACCAGCAGGGCGAAGGTCGCCTCGAACCCNGCGAAGCCGACCATCGAGACCAGCGACAGCACGGCCAGCCGGCGGGCCACCGGCATCGCCGATCCCCATCGCNANCGNGGGCCANCGGAGCCGTCTTNGGTGGCGCCGGACGCCGCCGACNNCCGACCGCCGGGCAGGCGCACCAGGGCCACGCAGGCGTTNGCGGCGGCCAACGCTGCGGCCACGAAGAACGGCAGCTCNCGNCTCCCCAGGGCAGCGAACGACCCGATCAGCGGCCCGGCNACGAACCCCACCCCGAACGCCGCNGCCAACAGGCCCAGCAGCCGCGGCCGGTCCTCCGGNTCGGCCAGGTCCGACACGGCGGCCTGGCCAACCGCGTACGACGACCCTGAGAAGCCATCCAATAGCCGGCCGGCGAACAGCACCCACAACGCCCCGGCCAGGCCCGTCACCAGGCTCCCGGCGGCCGAGCCGACCAGCGCGGCAACCAGCACCGGGCGCCGACCGAACCGGTCCGACAGGCGTCCCCACAGCGGGGCGGCCACCACCTGCGCCGCGGAGAATGCGGCCAGCACCGCCGCAGCGGTGGCCGNCGACGCCCCGAAGTCCTCGGCGTACAGGGGCAGCACCGGCAGGACGATCCCGAAGCCCACCATGTCCAGCGCCACCGTCGACCACACCACCCAGAACCCTCGGGGCGTGCGCGCCCGCGGAGAAGAGGCGTCGTCGGGGTGGCTCGTCACGGCGGGCACGCTAGCGGCGCCCCGGAGGCCCGCCGGTAGCCTCGTCGCCGTCATGACGCACCCCGACGCCTCGGCCGACGCTCCCCCGCCCGCTATCCCCGACCGCCCCGGCCTCGAGGGCCTCGAGGACAAGTGGGACGCCATCTGGGAGGACCGGGGCACCTACCGCTTCGACCGCACCGCCGAGCGGTCCAACGTCTTCTCCATCGACACACCGCCGCCCACGGTCAGCGGGTCACTGCACGTCGGTCACGTGTTCTCCTACACCCACACCGACACCATCGCCCGCTACCAGCGGATGGCCGGTCGCGAGGTCTTCTACCCGATGGGATGGGACGACAACGGCCTGCCCACCGAGCGCCGGGTCCAGAACTACTTCGGGGTGCGCTGCGAGCCGTCGCTTCCCTACGACCCGGACTTCGCCGCCCCGGCCGACGCGGGCGACCCGAAGGCCATCAAGAAGCGGGGCGACGTCGACGTCAGCCGCCGCAACTTCATCGAGCTCTGCCACGTACTCACCGCCGAGGACGAGAAGGCCTTCGAGGCCCTGTTTCGCCGGCTCGGCCTGTCGGTCGACTGGACCCAGCACTACGCCACCATCGACGAGCGCTGCCAGCGCACCTCCCAGCGGGCCTTCCTCCGCAACTTGGCGCGCGGCGAGGCCTACCAGGTCGAGGCGCCGTCGCTCTGGGACGTCACCCACCGCACCGCTGTGGCCCAGGCCGAACTCGAGGACCGGGAGCGTCCCGGCGCCTACCACCGCCTCGCCTTCCACCTGCCCGACGGGGTGACCGGCCACGACGGCTCGGGCGACCTGGTCATCGCTACCACCCGCCCCGAGCTGTTGGCCGCCTGCGTGGCCGTCGTTGCCCACCCCGACGACGAGCGCTACCAGCCGCTTTTCGGCGGCACCGTCACCACCCCGGCGTTCGGCGTCGANGTCCCGGTACTGGCCCACGAGCTGGCCGACCCCGAGAAGGGCACCGGCATCGCCATGATCTGCACGTTCGGCGACACCACCGACGTGACCTGGTGGCGCGAGCTCGACCTCGACGTCCGGGCCATCGTCAACCGGGCCGGCCGGATCAACCCCGAGCCCCCGCACGGCATCGGGTCAGAGGCCGGCCTCGCCACCTACGCCCGCCTGGCCGGCAAGACCATGTTCTCCGCCCAGGCCGAGATGGTGGAGATCCTCCGCGAGACCGGCGAGCTGGTCGGCGAACCGGAGCCCATCACCCCCCCGGTCAAGTTCTTCGAGAAGGGCGACAAGCCACTCGAGATCGTCACCAGCCGCCAGTGGTACATACGTAACGGCGGCCGCAACTCGGACCTGCGGGCCGCCCTCATCGCCCGGGGCGACCAGATGTCCTGGCACCCGCCCTACATGCAGGCCCGCTACACGAATTGGATCGATGGCCTGAACGGCGACTGGCTGATCAGCCGCCAGCGATTCTTCGGCGTGTCGCTGCCCCTGTGGTACCCGCTGGACGCCGACGGCGAGCCCGACCACGACCACCCCATCGTCCCCGCCGAGGCCGACCTCCCTGTCGACCCGTCGTCGGACGCCGCCCCCGGCTACGACGAGTCGCAGCGCGGCCAACCGGGCGGCTTCGTCGGCGACACCGACGTCATGGACACCTGGGCCACCTCGTCGCTCACCCCGCAGATCGCCTGCGGCTGGGAGGAGGACGACGACCTCTTCGCCCGCACCTACCCCATGGACATGCGACCCCAGGCCCACGACATCATCCGGACCTGGCTGTTCTCGACCGCCGTGCGCTCCCACTTCGAGGCCGACGCCGCCCCGTGGGGCCACTGCGCCCTTTCGGGATGGATCCTCGACCCGGACCGAAAGAAGATGTCGAAGTCCAAGGGCAACGCCGTCACCCCAGTCGACCTGCTCGACCAGCACGGGTCCGACGCCGTGCGCTACTGGGCCGCCAACGGCCGCCCCGGCACCGACACCGCTTTCGACGACGGCCAGATGAAGATCGGCCGTCGCCTGGCCATCAAGGTGCTGAACGCCAGCCGCTTCGCCCTCGGCTTCGGCGCCGACGGCGAGGCCCCCCTCGAAGTCGACCCGTCGGCCATCACCGACACCCTGGACCGGGCCATGCTGCTGCGCCTCGCGGAGCTGGTCGACGAGGCCACGAAAGCCTTCGAGGAATTCGACTACGCCCGCGCGCTGGAGCGCACCGAGACGTGGTTCTGGGCGTTCACCGACGACCACGTCGAGTTGGTCAAGACCCGGGCCTACGAGGGCTCGCCGGCCGAGGCCGAGTCGGCCCGCCACGCCCTGCGCCTGGCCATCTCCACCCTGCTGCGCCTGTTCGCCCCCTTCCTGCCCTTCGTGACCGAGGAAGTCTGGTCGTGGTGGCAGGGTGGCTCGGTCCACCGCCAGGCCTGGCCCATCGCCGACGAACTGCGGGCCGCCGCGGCCAGCGACAGTGCAGACCCGGTCGATCCGGCAGTCTGCGGCGTGGCCGCCGACGCCCTGGTCGAGATCCGGCGCCACAAGACCGACGCCAAGCGCTCGCTGGCCACCCCGGTCGTGGCCTGCACGGTCACCGACACCGCCGAGCGGATCAGCCTGTTGCGCCTGGTGGTCGACGACGTGGCCGCCGCGGCCCGGGCCACGGGCATCGACCTGGTCGAGGGCGACGCCNTGTCGGCCGACGTCGANCTCGAGCCNGCCGACGACTGACCCCGCCGAANAGCCCCGCCGGGTAGCGGCCGGATCGCGGCCGTCGGGCAGGATCGGCATATGGCCGACATCCCCGNGTACGAGACNATCACCGTCGCCTGCGACGGCCGACGGGCCACCCTGACCCTGAACCGACCGGATCGCCTCAACGCCCTGTCCAACCAGCTCATGGCCGAGGTGGCCGACGCCGCGGCCTGGTTCGACCACCAGCCCGACCTGCGGGTCGTCGTGGTGCGCGGCGAAGGTAGGGCGTTCAGCGCCGGCTTCGACCTCACCGTCTTCGACGACGACAGTCCGTCCCCGGCCGGGGGCCGGGTCCCGGCCGACACCGGCCGCCTCATGGCCGAGGCCCTGGAGCGCACCTCGCCGGTGCTGGTCGCCGCCCTGCACGGCCACGTGGTCGGCGGTGGTCTGGTCGTGGCCGCGGCGTGCGACCTGCGCGTGGCCACCGACGACGTCTCCTTCTCCATCCCCGAGGTCGANCTGGGAATCCCGCTGGCCTGGGGCGGCATCCCCCGGCTGGTCCGCGAGATCGGACCGACGCTCACCAAGGAACTGGTCATGACGTGCCGNCCGTTCGGCGCCGACGAGGCGCTGGCCACCGGGTTCCTGAACCGGGTGGTCCCCGCCGCCGNNCTCGACACGGCGGTCGACCAGCTCGCCGAGTCGGTGGCGTCGAGGCCACGTGCCGCCGTGCTGGCCACCAAGCGCCACGTCAACGCGGTGACCGACCAGATGGTCGGCACCGGCCGGTCGTGGTCCGACGCCGACGGCCTCGCCGCGGCGCTCCGCGACCCCGAGGGCCGGGACTCCCGGGCGACCTACATGGAGCGCCTGGCTGCCAAGAAGAGCGGCGCGAAGAAGTAGGGGTTCCCGCCGTGCCCATCGCCGACCGGCTGTTCACCAACGCATCCATCCGCACCATGGCCCCGGCCGACGCCGGTGCGCCCCTTGCCACGGCGCTGGCCTCGTGGCGGGGCCGCATCGTCGCCGTGGGCCATCCGGCCGACGTCGAAGCCCTCGTGGGGCCCGGCACCGAGATGGTCGATCTGGGTGGCGCCACGGTGCTGCCGGGCTTCATCGAGACCCACATGCACCCCATCGCCGCCGGCGCACAGATGTCGGCACCCCACATCGGCTACCCGGACTGTCGCAGCATCGACGACGTGGTCGCCGTCCTGGCCGAACGGGCCGCCGTCACTCCGGCCGGCGAACCCATCCGGGCCTGGGGCTACGACGACTCCCTCATGGACGAGGACCGCCACCTGACCCGCCACGACTTGGACCGGGTGACGACCGAGCACCCCGTCTACCTCCGCCACATCTCCGGCCACCTCGGATACGCCAACTCCCGGATGCTGGAGTTGGCCGCCATCACCGACGACGTCGTCGACCCGGAGGGAGGCCACTTTCAACGGGACGAAGCTGGACGGGTCACCGGATGCATGGAGGAGACGGCCAACTTCGCCGTGGGTGCCGTACTCCCCTTCGCCGACCCGGAGGTCATGCGGGCCGGTGCGAGGTCCATCAGCGACCACTGCCTGAGCGTCGGCACCACCACCATGACCGACGCCGCGGTGATGGCCGAGTCCATGTACGCCGTCTACCAGGACGGCGTCGACGACGGCTCCATCCGTGTCCGGACCCGGATCTTCCCCAGTTGGCGGTTCACGGGCAGCCTCCCTCTCCGCACCGGCCTCGGCGACGAGCGTCTGTCGATCGGCGCCCTCAAGTTCATTTCCGACGGCTCCATCCAGGGGTATACGGCGTGCCTGTGCAAGGGGTACCACGACCGCCCCGATGTCAACGGCTACCCGGTCATCCCCGCCGACGAGTTGGCCGACCTGGTCACCGAGGCCCACGCGAAGGGCTGGCAGGTGGCCGTCCACGCCAACGGCGACGCGGCCATCGACAACACGCTGGACGCCATCGAGGCAGCGCTCGACGCCCACCCCCGGGCCGATCACCGCCACCGCATCGAGCACTGCCAGACCGTCCGCGAGGACCAGTTGGAACGCATGGCCCGGCTCGGCGTTCTGGCCTCGGTGTTCGCCAACCATGTCTGGTACTGGGGCGATCGACACCGCGACCGGTTCCTCGGCCCCGAGCGGGGCTCCCGTATCGACCCGTTGGCCAGCTTCACCGGCCACGGCATCGTCCACGCCCTGCACTGCGACATGCCGGTCACGCCGCTCGATCCGCTCTTCACCATCTGGACGGCCGTCAATCGGGTGACCCGCGACGGTGAGCTGCTCGGCCCCGAACAGCGGGCCCGGGTGGAGGACGCGGTGGCCGGCTACACCTCGGCCGCCGCGTTCGTGAACCGTCAGGAGCACGACCGGGGCACGCTCGAGGTCGGCAAACTGGCCGACCTAGTGGTGCTCGACGACGACCCGTTCACGTGCGATCCGATGGCCATCCGCGACATCGGCGTGCAGGCCACCGTGGTTGGCGGCAAGGTCGAGTTCCGGGCCTGAGGACGGGGCCGCCGGAGGAGTCCGGCCGGCTCCGTCGCCACGGCGAGACGCTTGACGTCGGTCGGCGCACCCNCACCGTGGGTGGCGCCCTTCGCAGGGNCCTACTGACCTGCGACGACNGCTGCGCTCATCCCGGCTGCGATCGCGGCCACACTCGTGGCGCGATGCCCGCCATGTCCACCACTGTGCCGACGTCGCTAGACAACCTGGCCCTGCTCTGCNCGCCCCCCACCTCNTCCACGAGGGCAAGTGGTCGGTCCGGGTGTCGCCCGACGGTCGNNAGCGGTTCCGGTCACCGACCGGCGCCGAGCTCGACGGCGGACCGTCGCCCTAGGTCCGAGCGANGATGCCGCGGACCAGCGAGGTGAAGATGGGATCGGTCAGGGCGTTCCCGGCCACCGGATGGCTCCCGAAGGTCGCCACCACAAGGTCCTCTTCCGGATGGCAGAACGCACGTTGTCCGCCGATGCCCATCTGGACCAGGCCGCCCAGCACGTGGCGGGCATTCCAGCACTGCCGGTGGTACGTCCACCCGGCCCGGGTCGGGTACGCCTCGGCGATGTCCCCTGCCGGGTCCCCGCCGGCCGCCACGTCGTCGGCCACCGCGGCCGGAATCGCCCGGCGCTCGTCGTCGCCCGCCCCCACCCGGCCGGACCGGCCCAGCATCCGCACGAACCGGGCCAAGTCGCGCAGGGTGCACGACATGCCGCCGCTGGACACCGCGATGCCCCGATCGTCCAGCACCACTGCCGCGTCGACCTCGGCGCCCATGGACGACCAGATCCGCTCCGACACCCCGTCCACCCACCGTTGCCCGGTGGCGCGCGCCGTGGCCCACGCCAGGACGTCGGTGGTCACCGACTTGTAGGCGAAGGCCTCGCCCGGCGGCGCCGCCCGTTCGGTCAGGGCGAGGATCCCCTCGTGGACGCCGACCGGCCCGTCCCACCCGGACGGCACCGGCGTGAACGACATGGCGATCCCGTACCGCCCGATGTCCGAGTCCGGCGACGCGTAGTCCTCGTCGAAACGGATGCCGTCGGTCATGTCGAGGGCCTGGCGGACCGTCACCGGAGCGAAGGCCGAATCGGCCAACTCGGGCACGTGGTCGACCAGGGGGTCGTCGAGACCCATCAACCCGTCGTGGATAGCCAGCAGAGCCAGCACCCCGGTGACCGTCTTGGTCATCGAGAACATGATGTGGCGGGTCGAACGGTCCATGCCGTCGCCATACCACTCGGCCACCACCTCGCCCCGGTAGACGACCAGAAAGCCGTCGGCGTAGGTGTGGTGCAGCATCTCGGGCAGCGACCANGTGCCCCCGTCGCCGTCGTCGACGGCGAGACCCTCGAACTCCTCGAGGCCAACGGTCCCGTCGGCCCCTACCGTTCGGGCATCGGGCAGCGGGTCGCCGACCGGTCCCCGGGCGGTGATCCGGGCCGAGGCCCGGAGCTCNTCCACGTGGGTGAACGCCCAGCGGCGGTGTGGCCAGGCCAGCCAGTTCCCGTGGTGGACGCGNAGGTGTTCGGGCACCGGATCGCCGACGTTCAGGCCGGCCTCGACCGCCGTCACCGGNTCGGGCAGNGAGTCCTCCAGGGCGACCCGCACCCGCGCCGTCNCCGGATCGACCACGAGGTACGCGTGCTGCCGCTCGCTCATGGGATAGACGCCTCTCCGACGGCCAGCGCGTCGACCACCACGACCCCGTCCAGCGCCCCTGGGATGGCGATGAGCACCAGGGCGCCGGTGGCCCGACCCGGTGCCGGCTCGATCGAGACCCGCCCGGCGGCCAGGTGGACGGCCGTCGGCGCTCCGTCAGTCCCGGCAACCACCGCCTTGGCCCGCAGCAGGGCGGGCCCGAGGCGATCCCGCAGCGACTTGAGGCCGCGGGCCAGACGGTCCACGTCGACCCAGTCGCCCAACGGCACCGATCGGGCCTCCACTGGAATCTCCAGAGCAGGGCGCACGACCGGCGGCTCGGCCGAGGTTCCCCCCGATGCCTGTCGCCTGCTGGACACGGGACTGCCCAGCACCTGGGTGACCCAGGCATCGCCGGAGGATGGACCCACGACCAGCACGGGTGTCACGGGGGCCACCTCGACGCACAACGCGACGGCAGCGGCTCCGCCGTCGGCGGCCAGGTCGGCCTTGGTCACCAGCAGCACCTCCGCAGCCTCCNCCTGCCGGCGCACCAGGGGCCCGCAGATCCGGTCGGCGGCCCGGGCCACCACGTCGGTGGCGTCCACGGCCACCACGATTCCGTCCGGGCGGAGCCGACGCCGGTCGCCATAGGCGGCCACCCGGTCCGGCTCGGCGATGCCGCTGGCCTCCACCACCACCCGGTCCGGCGGCCGGACGCCCAGCACCAGGTCGCGCAGGGTGGCCGACAGCGAGTCGCCGATCGAGCAGCAGACGCAACCGTTGGTCAGCTCCACCGTGTCGCCCTCACGCGACGCCACCAGGTCGACGTCGAGGTTCACCTCACCCACGTCGTTGACCAGCACAGCGATCCGCTCGCCGGCATCCGCGGACCGCAGGAGGCGGTTCAGGAGGGTCGTCTTNCCCGACCCCAGCCAGCCGCCCAGCACCACCATCGGGATCCGGGCCGCCGAGCCAGTCCCGGACGCCGACCCCCGCTCGTCGGGCTCCATCATTCGGGAACGGGATACACCGTGCCCGACAGCACGGTGGCCCGAATGGTGATGTCGGGCCAGCCCTCCGGGTCCATGGCGAACGGGTCGTCGTCCAGCACCGTCAGGTCGGCCAACTTCCCAGCGGCCAGCGATCCGATCTCGTGGTCCAGGAACAGCTGCCACGCCGATTCGATGGTCACCGCGGCCAGGGCGTCGTANGGACTCAGTTGCTCGTCCTCGCCCAACACCACACCGGACCCCGACAGGCGGGTAGCCATGGCCGAGGCGGCCAGCAGNGGCTTCAACGGCCCCATGGGCAGGTCGGAGTGCAGCGCCACGCTCATCCCATTGCGCCGGGCCGACCCGACCCGGGTCATCTGCGAGGCCCGCTCGGTCCCCAAGCCCTCGGCCACGTACTGGTCGCCGAAGAACCGCAGGTAGTACCCGTTGGCCTGCACGGCGCACCCCAGAGCGGCGGCCCGCCGCGACTGCGCCTGGGTCGACACGCCGAAGTGGTGGAGCACGGTCCGGTGGTCGAAGCGGGGCGTCTCGGCCAGCAGTTGGGCAATGGCGTCCAGCGTGGCGTCCATGCCCCGGTCACCGTTGACGTGCACGTTGACCTGCCGGCCCGCCTCCCACGTGGGACGGATGTTCCCGGCGATTCGGTCGGGCTCGGCCATCCAGGCGCCCTCGTGTCCGTCGATGTACCCCGGCTCGTCCAACTGCATGAGTTGGCTGATGAAGGCCCCGTCGGCGAAGAACTTTCCGGCGTTCAGGAACCGGATCCGCTCCGACGCCCGGTCTGCCAGCGCGACTATCCGGTCGTCGGCCTCGGCACCGAACTGGCGCTTGAACGCTGCCAACTGGGGGATCAGGTACTGGCGGAACGGCACGTGGTCGCCTTCGTGGACCTGGGCCAGCACCTCGAGCTCGCGCTCCACGCCGGCCATCCCACCGAAGCCTGCGTCGGCGATGGTCGTCACCCCGCCACGGTGGACGAGATCCGCCACCTCCTCCATCAGTAACTCGTACCGGCCGCCCTCCATCAGCAGGTCCCACAACCTAGGGAGGGCCCAGCCAAACATGCCCGACTCCCACATGCGGCCCGTNTCNAGGTCGACGTGGGGATCCCAGGCCGCCGCCTCGGCCGCGTCGACCATCTCCAACGCCGCTGTGTTGAAGCGGCCCTCATGGAACGAACGGCCCCAGACCACGATCGGCCGCGACGCGGAGACGGCGTCGAGGTCGGTCCGGACCACCTCGCCGTGGAACTGCCGGTGCCAACCGAAGGTCACAAACGGCTCGGCAGGCTCGCCCCTCTCTCCCAGGGAACGGGACCCGGCCTCCAACTCGGCGAGGCGTGCCAGGTAGGCATCGCGCCCGACGGTGGCCGGGACGTGGCGACCCGGAAGGTCCCAGGCCTCCGGGGTGATCCACTCGGCAGCCATCAGCGTGGCCATCATCGAGGGATGGACGTGCGGGTCGATGAGTCCCGGCATCAGCACGGCGTCGGCGAACCGGTCGTCGACCTCGTACTCGTGGCGGTCCAGCCAGGGACGCAGTGTCTCGAGGGTGCCCACTTCGACGATCCGGTCGCCGCGCACGGCCAGTGCCGTGGCCTCGGGCAACGAAGGGTCCATGGTGTGGATCCGCCGTGCGGTGAAGACGGTGATCACGGACGCTCCCCTGAGGGAACCCATCCGTCGGGAGCCGTGTATCCGAGGGCGCGGAGGACGAGGTGGAGGAACCCATCGACCACCTCGTCGGTGATCTCCAATCCGTCGAGGATCCCCCGGTAGTAGATGGGACCGATCAGGAATTGCTCCAGCAGGTCCACGTCGAGGCCCTCGTCCAGGTCGCCCCGGTCGATCCCCCGCTGGAGGATTCGTCGCAGGGTGTCCCACGTGGCCCTCCGATCGGCGGCCATGGCCTCGCCGATCTCCGGGGCATGGGCAGCGAGCTCCATGACGCTGGCCGCCACGGCCCGCCAACCGGGCCCGTTGTAGAAAGCCTGTCGGTCGACATACCAAGCCTGGAGCTCGCGGCCGAGATGGCCGACATCGGAGACCTCCGCCCGGCGTCCCCAGTAGCCCATGACGGCCCGGAAGATGGCCATCTTGTCGGGCCAGCGCCGGTAGATCGACGTTTTCGACACCCGGGCCTCGGCGGCTAGGCGGTCGATGGTGAACCCCGACAGGCCCCCATGGGCCAGCATGCGCACCGCTGCGTCGAGGATCTGCGCGCCCGCGTCGTCGAAGGCCGGATCATCGGCCACCACGGTCTGCGTCTCCAAAGTCATGAAATCGTCATCGGTCATGTTTGCGTGCCTCGCGTCCGCTGCCCTAGCGTCCGATAGTCGGCAACGGCAACTGTGTCTCCCACCGGCAGGACCGGGCCCAATTTTTCATTTCCTCATCTAAACGAAGAGTCGGATCGGGCCTTGTAAGCGACGGGAGAATACAGTACCGTACCGTACTGTCAAGGCAGTAATCGGCGTCACCCCCTCCATCCGGTGGGTGTGTCGCCGTTTTCGATTCCCAAACCATGGAGGGGACCATGCGTCGAAACCGACGTGTTCTGATTGCCCTGGGCCTGGCGTTCACCCTGATTGCCAGCGCCTGCGGGTCCGACGGGGACGATTCCTCGTCTGCCAGCGCCTCGGGGGGTGACTCGGCCGCGGCGACGACCACCGCTGCNCCGGCCACCACCGCNGCNCCGGCCACCACCGCNGCNCCGGCCACCACNGCCGCGCCGGCGCCCGAGGAGGNCGGCACCGAATCCGACCACCTGGGCGACGGCAGCCTCGGCGAGGTCCGNGTCGACGCCGGCGAGGACATCCAGATCCGGTCGCTGAACGCGATCTCCGGTGACGTGGCGTTCCTCGGCATCCCGAACCAGCGCGGCGTGGAGCTGGCCATCCGCGACTACGGCCAGATCGGTGGCCACGACGTGTCGATGGGCACCGGCCTGGACGACTTGTGCAGCGCCCACGGTGGCCAGGCAGCTGCCCAGACCATCGTCGCCGACGACGCCGTGGTCGGCGTGATCGGTACCTCCTGTTCAGGTGCCGCCGCGGCGGCCGCCCCGCTGATCAGCGAGGCCGGCATGGTCATGATCTCCGGTTCGAACACCTCGCCGTCGCTGACCAGCGACCTGGCGGGTACGGCCGGCGAGAACTACTACCCGGGCTACTACCGCACCGCTCACAACGACCTGTACCAGGGCGCCGCGGCGGCACTGTTCGCCTTCGACGTGCTCGGCAAGTCCACGGCTGCGGCCATCCACGACGGTGACCCGTACACCCAGGGACTGGCCCAGGCCTTCGCCGATGCCTTCGAGGCGGCCGGCGGGACCATGACCGTCTTTACGGCGGTGAACAAGGGCGACACCGACATGGTGCCGGTCCTGACCGAGGTCGCCGCCGGAGCGCCGGAACTGCTGTTCTTCCCGATCTTCCAGCCGGAGGGCGACTTCATCGTCCAACAGATCCGGGACGTTCCGGGCATCGAGGCCATCACCCTGATGGCCGCCGACGGCCTGCTGAACAGCAACTACATGGCCATCCCCGAGACCGAGGGCATGTACTTCTCCGGTCCGGACATCCGTTACGGCACCAACACAAACCAGTCGACCGGTCAGTCAGCAGACGGCTTCCTCGCCGCTTACAACGACGAGTNGGGCGAGGACCCGGCGGCACCGTTCTGGGCCCACAGCTACGACGCCACGACGTTGCTGCTGGACGCCATTGCTGCGGCCAGCTACGACGACGGCGGCACGCTCGTCATCGACCGGGCCGGCGTGCGCGAGTTCCTGAGCTCGGTGACCGACTACGCGGGCATCATCGGCCTGATGTCGTGCGACGCCTTCGGCGACTGTGGTTCGCAGAAGATCACCGTCATCGGCCACGCGGACTCCACGGATCTGGACGCCTCGAACGCCAACGTGGTGTTCGAGTACGCCCCAGCCGGTTCTGCAGCGGGCTCCGGTTCGCTCGTCGCACCGGTGATTCCCAAGCGCGGAGGAACGATCGTGTTCTCGTCGACCCAGGTCGGCGCGCACGTGAACCACGGCGTCCAGTCAGGCATCGGCATCGCCAACATCAGTTCGAAGGTCTACGCTGCGGTGACGCAGTTGGACGAGAACTGGGAGCCGCAGCCCTACCTGGCCCACAGCTGGGAGGTCTCTGAGGACCAGATGACCGTCACGCTGCACCTGGTGGACAACGCAGTGTTCCACGACGGTCATCCGATCACCTCGGAGGACGTGGCGTTCTCGATCGACGTGGTGAAGAACAACCACCCGTTCGTCAACATGCTCGGCCCGGTCACCAGCGTGGACACGCCGGACGACCACACCGCCGTCCTGAACCTCGCCAACCCNCACCCCGCGCTGTGGATCGCGCTGTCGGACGTCATGCTTCCGATCATGCCTGCCCACNTCCTGGGAGACGGCACGGTCGAGATCAACGCGATGAAGGAGCACCCGGGCATCAAGGAGAACGTCGTCGGTTCCGGCGCCTTCGTTCTGGCTCCCGAGTCGGATCTGACGTCGAAGATCGTCCTCGAGAAGTTCGACGACTTCTTCATCCCGGGCCGCCCGTACCTGGACAAGATCGTNTACGTCATCAACGCGGANGAGAACGCTCTCGCCCTGGGCCTTGAGGCNGGNGACTACGACCACGCGGCCTCGGCGAGCGTCGTCAACGCCAAGCGNTATGCGGCCAACGACGACCTGGTGTTCAACCCGAACTACATGCGTGGTGTCGGGTCGACCAACGAGCTGCAGTTCAACTTGGCCAACCCGGTCATGTCAGACCTGCGGGTGCGGCAGGCCATCGCCTACGCCATCGACCGCGACTTCATCATCAATGAGTTGCACCAGGGTCAGACCATGGAACAGCTGGGTGGCATCCACCCGTCCAGCCCGTTCTACAACGCCGACGTCGAGCGCTATGACGTGGACCTGGACAAGTCCCGGGCCCTCCTGGCCGAAGCGGGATACGCCGATGGCCTCGAGTTGACCATCGACTACATCCCCGGTCCGGCGGAACAGCAGCGGAACGTGGCCGAGTACATCGCTCGTGCCCTGGAGCAGGTCGGCGTGACCGTGACTGTGCGTGACGCCGCCAACCTGCCGGCATGGGCCGGGATCTTCTTCGGAGGACCCGAGGCCTGGCACATGACCATGAACGCCTACTTCAACTGGGGTGACCCGGTNATCGGCGTGGACCGTGCCTACATGTGCTCGAACATCAAGCCCGGNGTGTTCGTCAACAACTCTGCTTACTGCAACGAGAGGGTCGATGAGCTCCTCGCTGCGGCAGCGAGGTCGACGNACTTCGCCGAGAGGAAGGCGCTCTACGCGGAGTTCCAGGAGATCACCGCCGAAGAGTTGCCCTTCTACTACATCAACGCCCTGCCGATCTTCGGGGCATGGCAGAAGGACGTGATGAACGTGCCCACGGGTCCGTGGGAGACGTTGTCCAACATGGCCAACGTCTGGCTCGACCGATAACGATCGGTTGAACCACTAGGAATTCACGACTTCTAGAGAAGAGAGGTGTTGACGCTCGCCCGGGGCATCGGGCTCAGGTTGATTCAGGCGTTCGGACTGCTCATGGCGGTCATCGTCCTGAACTTCATCCTGATCCAGATTGCCCCGGGCGACGTCGCCCTCACCCTGGCCGGCCAGCAGGGCAGTGGCTCGCCGGAGTTCCTGGCTGAGATCCGGGCCCGCTTCGGCCTCGACCGACCGCTGCTGGCCCAGCTCTGGCAGTACATCGTCAACGTCCTGCAGTTCGACCTCGGGGACTCCTACATCTGGGAGCGCCCCGTCAGCGCAATGATCGCCGACAAGCTCTTTGCCACCGTCCTGCTGGCCGGCACGGCGCTGGCCTTCGCCATGACCATCGGCGTGCTGCTCGGCGTATTCACCGCCCGCCGCCCGGAGAGCCCNGCCTCCCACGGCGTGACCCTCCTGAGCCTCGTCGGCTACGCCCTCCCCGTCTTCTGGACTGCCATCATGCTGCTGGTCGTCTTCGTGGCCAAGCTCGGCCTCTTCCCCATCGGCGGGATGGAGGACCCCCGCTTCGAAGGCGGAACCATCGCCCACGTCATCGACGTGCTGTACCACCTGGTCCTCCCCGCCTTCACCNTGGGAGTCATCTACCTCGCCTACTACTCGCGACTCGCCCGNGCCTCGATGCTCGAAGTGCTGGAGTCCGACTACATCCGCACTGCCCGGGCCAAGGGCGTCGAAGAACGCTCCGTCGTCTACCGCCATGCCCTGCGCAACGCCCTCATCCCGGTCGTTACCATCGCCGGCCTGCAGTTCGGCGCCCTGTTCTCCGGNGCCGTGCTCGTCGAGACGGTGTTCACGTGGCCCGGTCTGGGCCGCCTGGCCTTCGACTCCATCATNCGCCAGGACACGCCGATGATGCTGGGCCTCCTNATNGCCTCGGCGNCGCTGGTCATCGTGGCCAACCTGCTGACCGACGTCGTCTACCGCATAATCGACCCCCGCATCCGAGTCGGCGGCAAGTGATGGGCGTCCTTCTGGGAGAAGCCGGATGACAGACACCGGCGTGGGCCTCGAGGCCGTCGAAGCCAGCGGGCGCGGCGCCTGGGCCATGTTCATCCGCAACAAGGCGGCCGTNGCCGGCCTCGTCATCTTCGCCGGCATAGTGCTGATGAACGTGTTCGGGCCCCTCCTCTACGGCGTGGACTCTGACGCCATGGTGGCCCGCCCGTTCTCTGGGCCGAACGAGGGCACCGGCCCATTGCTGGGCACCGACTACCTGGGCCGCGACGTGCTGGCCGGGGTGATCAGCGGCGGCCGGACCACCCTGGTAGTGGCCGCGGTGGCCGCCGCCATGTCCATCACCATCGGCCTCGTCATCGGCAGTCTGGCCGGCTTCTACGGGCGTTGGGTCGACGCACTGTTCATGCGCCTCACGGAGATGTTCCAGACCCTGCCAACCCTGCTGTTCGCCATGGTGCTCCTGACCCTCATGGGCCCGTCGTCGCGGACGGTCGCCCTGGCCATCGGGCTGGTGTCGTGGCCGGCGGCCGCCCGCCTGACACGGGCCGAGTTCCTCAAGATCCGCGAGTTGGAGTACGTCAAGGCGGCCCGGGCCATCGGGGCCGGCGACCTACGCATCATGCTGCGCACCATCCTCCCCAACGCCATGCCGCCCCTCATCGTGGCCACCGCCCTGACCGTCGGCATCGCCATCCTGTTCGAGGCCGGCATCAGCTTCCTTGGCTTGGGCGACAACCGAGTCGTCAGCTGGGGTTCGATGATCGGCAAGAACCAGGGCTACCTGCTCGAGGCCTGGTGGTCGGTGACCTTCCCGGGCATCGCCATCTTCCTTACCGTGCTCAGTATCTCCATGATGGGCGATGGCCTCCAGGACGCCTTCAACCCGAAGCTGCGGGGGCGGTAGGCCATGGCACTCCTGACGGTTTCCGACATGACGGTGAAGTTCGACGACTTCACCGCCGTCGACTCAGCGTCGTTCTCCATCGAGTCCGGCCAGACCCTGGCCGTGGTCGGCGAGTCCGGCTCCGGCAAGTCGGTCACCGCCCTGTCCATCATGCGCCTCGTCGAGCTAGGCACCAGGGCGAAGATCACCTCGGGCAGCATCGAGTTCAAGCGTCAGGACGGGACCCGACTTGACCTACTCCACCAAGACGAGGAGTCGATGCGGAAGATCCGTGGCAACGAGATCTCCATGATCTTCCAGGAACCGCTGACCAGCCTCAACCCCGTCTACCCGGTGGGCGAGCAGATCGCCGAGGCAGTCCGCATCCACGAGGGCCTGGATCGCAGGACCGCCATGGCCCGGGCCCGGGAGATGTTCGACCTGGTCCGTATCCCCGAGGCCGACAAGCGCATCGGCCAGTACCCGCACGAGATGTCGGGTGGCATGCGACAGAGGGTCATGATCGGCATCGCCCTG
>PBUO01000071.1 GCA_002727895.1 Acidimicrobiaceae bacterium
GGATGAACCACGGGTCGCCCTCCGCCTCGAGCCGTGCCAGTTCCGACAGCACTTCGCCGACCACAAAGGCCGTCTCGGTCTCGTCGGCGTCGAAGGGCGACGGCGGCCACGACGGACCCCGCCCGGCGGGGACCGGCACGTCGTCGCGAGGCCGGAGGAAGCGCTCTCGATCCGACACGTCGTGGCCCCGTGCCTCCAGCCACCGGTACCAGGCGTCGCGGTGCTCGGGCAACTCCAAGCCGACCCGAAACCCGGGCAGGATCCCCTCGTAGTCCTCCAGCCGCGGGTCGTCGTCGGGGACCGTCCGGGGGTCGACAGTGGTGTCGGTGTGGCCGAACAGCACCGGGTCGTACCCGGCCGCCCGGGCCTCGAGGGCCACGTTGGTGAACCGGGCGTCCAGCGGCGTCCCATTGGCCACCGACCGGTGGACGTGCTGGTAGGTGCCGGTCAGCAGGCTGGCCCGACTCGGGCCGCACGGCGCCGCCTGGGCGTAGTGCCTGGTGAAGCGCACCCCCTCGGCGGCCAGTCGGTCCAGGTTGGGCGTCGACACCGTCGGGTGCCCGGCCGACGACAGGTGGTCACCCCGCCACTGGTCGAGCGTCACGAGCAGGAGGTTGGGTCGCCGCATGAACCCGATCCTGCCAGCCGGAGACGGGCCGGTTCCGGCCCCACCACCACTAACTTCCAGCGATGGCCCCCCGCACCCGGTTCCATATCCCCCGCGAGGGACGGTCCCTCGGCCTGCTGTTGGCCTTCACCGGGATGTTCCTGGTGTCCACCGACTCGCTGCTCGTCCGGTTCGCCGAGAAGGACTCCGACGTCGACGGCTGGACCATCGCCTTCATGGTCGGGCTGTTCTCCATGCCCGTCTCGTGGGGCATCGCCGCCCGGTCCCTGGGTCGCGACACGCTCCGTCAGGCCGCCCGGTGGCGGAGGCCGCTGCTGGCCACCGGGATCCTCGGCGGGATCGGCACCACGTCGTTCCTCACCGCGGTGACCCTGACCACGGCGGCCAACGTGGTGGCCATCATCGCCTCGGGTCCCATCTTCGCTGCTGCCCTGGCCCGCATCGTCCTGCGGGAGCGGACCTCGGCCCGGACCTGGCGGGCCATCGGCCTGGTGCTGGTGGGCATCGTGGTCATCGTCGGCGGCTCAATAGCCGGCGGGGGTATCGCCGGCGACCTGGTGGCGCTGATGGCCATCATGGTGTTCGTCGTCAACCTGGTGATCTGGCGCCGCAACCCCGACCTGCCCCGCACCCTGGTCGTGGCTGTGACCGCCACCTTCATCGTGCTGGTCACCGTCGCCTTCGCCGACCCTTCACTGCTCGACGGCCGGGCGCTGGTGGCCACCCTGGCCATGGGCGGCTTCTTCGGCCCCATCGCCCGCCTCTGCATGTCGACGGCCACTCGCCACGCCCGACCGGCCGAGGTCAGCCTGTTCACCCCCGTCGAGACGGTGGCCGCCTCGCTCTGGGTCTGGTTGTGGTTCGACGAGGTCCCGCCCACCGCCACCTTCATCGGTGGCACCATCGTGGTGGCCGCCGTGTTCTACGGCCTGACCGGCCCGGCCCGCGAGGTCGACCCCGAACCGCCCCGACAGACATGACCCCGAGGAACGCATGACCAACGTCGATCCCGTCCTGGACCAGGTGGCCGCCCTCGGCATCGACTGCGAGGTCATGCCGTGCGATCCGGCGCTGGCCGACACGGCCGACTTCTGCGCCGCCTACGGGATCGACCCGGCCGATTCGGCCAACGCCATCCTCGTGGCCGGCAAGGCCCGCGCTGGCGAGCCCCGGCCGTTCGCCCTGTGCCTCGTCCTGGCCACCCACCGCCTAGACGTCAACGGCGCGGTCCGCCAGCGGCTAGGCAGCCGAAAGGCCTCGTTCGCCGGGGCCGACGAAACCGCCGCCCTCACCGGCATGCAGATTGGCGGCGTCACCCCGTTCGGCCTGCCCCACGGCTCCGGCGTCCCCATCTGGATCGATGGCGAGGTGATGGCCCGCGACCGGGTCGTGGTGGGCGGCGGCTCCCGCGACCGCAAGCTGCTGCTGCCTCCGGCCGGCCTCCTGGCCCTGCCCGGCGCCGAGGCCGTCGAAGACCTGGCGAAGCCCATCCCCCCGACGGACGCCTGACCCGGGGCCCGTCTCCGGGCACGTACCTCAGGGGCGGGTCAGGTGCTCGTCCAGGGCGTTCCGGGCGCTGCCCGGTGGCGCCTCGTCGACGAGGCGCCGCACCGCGTCGCGCCGGCCAAGGACGTCGAGCAGGTCGACGGCCAACGTGTCGGCCAGACACAACAGGTCGAGGCGGGTGCCTTCGGTGAGCGGGTCGGCGACCAGGCCGTCCAGTACCGGCCCGCAGGCCAACTCGGCCCGGACCAGCTTGAGCGCCGCGGCCTCCAGCTCGTCGAGGGCGTCCAGCGCCCGCATTACCTGGGTGGCCTCGTCGACTGTGAGGAGGTCCTCGTCGCCTGCCGGGTCGCGCGGGGGGAGTTGTGGGGACTCGCCGGACACGGAGACGAGTGTGGATCGAACGTATGCGCGACGGGTGGATACCCCCTGACCTGCGGTTCGACCGGTACCGTCGCCGAGATGGAGCTCACCGAGGTGCAGTCGCTGATGGAGGACCTCTACGGCGAGGCCGACCGGGCCCGCGGCGTCCCGGCCACCGTGGCCTGGTTGTGCGAAGAACTCGGCGAGCTGGCCCAGGCCACCCGCAAGGGCACGCCCGACCAGCAACTCCACGAGCTGGGCGACGTGCTGGCGTGGTTGGCCAGCCTGGCCAACCAGCTGGACCTCTCGCTCGACGAGGCGATATCCCGCTACGTCACCGACCCGCCGTAGGGGGACCGGCCGACACGACGCCGCGGATCAGCCGCGGCGCAGGAGTTCTTCGGCGATCTGGATGGTGTTGAGCGCCGCGCCCTTTCGGAGGTTGTCCCCCGACAGGAAGAGCGCCAGACCGTTGGTCCGGGTCTCGTCGGCCCGGATGCGTCCCACGATGGTGTCGTCGATCCCGGCGGCGTCGAGCGGCGTGGGCACGTCGGCCATGGTGACGCCGGGAGCGTCGGCCAACAGCTCGGTGGCCCGCTCCGGAGAGATAGGCCGGTCGAACTCGGCGTGGACCGAGAGGGAGTGCCCGGTGAACACCGGCACCCGCACGCAGGTCCCCGACACGGCCAGGTCGGGAATGCCCAGGATCTTGCGGCTCTCGTTGCGGAGCTTCTGCTCCTCGTCGGTCTCGCCCCGGCCGTCGTCCACGAACGAGCCGGCGTGGGCCAGCACGTTGAAGGCGATGGTGCGGGCGAAAGACGACGGCTCCGGGAAGTCGACGGCTCGACCGTCATGGACCAGGCCCGGCGCACCGTCCAGCACGGCGGCGACCTGGGAAGCCAGCTCGTCGACCCCGGCCAGTCCAGCGCCCGACACAGCCTGGTAGGTGGCCACGGTCAGCGACCGCAGGCCGGCCTCAGCGTGCAGTGGGGCCAGAACGGGCATGGCGGCCATGGTCGTGCAGTTCGGATTGGCCACGATGCCCCGGGGGATGTCGTCCAGGGCCGACGCGTTGACCTCGGGCACCACGAGCGGTACCTCGGGGTCCATCCGCCAGCCCGACGAGTTGTCGATGACGGTGGCGCCCGCGGCGGCGATCTTCGGCGAGTACTCCAGCGAGGCGGTCTTCCCGGCGCTGACCAGGGCCACGTCGATGCCCGACCAGTCGGCCGTGGCGGTGTCCTCGACGACGACCTCCCGGTCAGCCCAGGCGATGGTGGAGCCCGCGGATCGGGCCGAGGCGAAGAACCGGAGGTTCCCGACGGGAAAGGCGCGCTCGGCGAGCAGGGTGCGCATGACCCCGCCGACCTGGCCAGTGGCGCCGACAACTGCGATGTCCATGCCCATCAGGCTACCGACGGCCCCTCCGGGGGCCGTCCGGGGTTCAACCAAACAGGCGTCACGCCGGTGGGTCAGCCACCCCCGGCCGTCGGGGTGAACAGGTCGGCCATGGCCTCCATGATCGGAAACCCGTGTCCGCAGGACCGGTCCACGTAGGCGGCCAGCCGGCGGGCCGAAAGGTCCAGTTCGGTGGCGTCGACCACCGGCGAGTCGAGCACGTAGGCGAAGACCAGGGCCTGGAGCCGAGGCAGGGTCACCGTGCCGGGGTCCAGGCGGTCCAGCTCGATGCCCAAGTCGGCGTACACACGGTTGAGCAGGCCCACGTCGGGCCGCAACTCGTCGGGCACCCGGTTGTTGGTCCACGCCAGCAGGTTGCGGGTGGCCAGCAGCAGGGTGTGCTGGCTCCGGGGATCGATGGACCCGTCGGCCGGCAGGACGGCCTCCACCTCCACGACCAGCTCGGCCGACTCGACGGCCAACTCGGCGCAAAACCAATCCGGCGCCTCGGGGATCGGCCCCCCGTCCAGGGTGGTGGTCGGGGGCGGGGTGGTCGTCGACGCCGCGGGATCCCCGGTCGAACCGGCCGGGTCCACGGTCGGAGCCGTCACCGCAGGGGACGACGTCGTCGACTGGGGTGCGGCGGTCGCGGCAACTGCTGCGGCGACCGTGGTGGCCGCTATAGCGACCGTGGTACTCGACGACGGGGCCATCTGGTCCTCGTCGGCGGCACCACAGGACGCGGCGACCACCGCCAGGGCGATCAGACCGACCGCCAGGCCCCGCGCAGACCGGCGACCCCGGTCCATCAGGCCGACGCCCCCGCTCCGGCCAGCAGGTCGAACAGCATCGACGACTGCTCGCCGCAGGTCGACACCGTCCAGTCCCGCAGGCGGGCGCTGGCCGCGTCCACCTCGGCCACGTTCTCCGAGAGTTCGGCCTCGATCCGGGCCATGACCCCCAGGAAGGCAATCATCCGGTCCTCCTCGGCCCCGGCCGCCTCGGCCTCCCGGAAGGCCTCGGTCATCAGTTCGCCGATCCGACGGGTGGTGTCCCGGACCAGCGCCGCGTCGGCCCGGAGCTCCGCAGGTACCTCGTCGGCCAGCCAGGCGAACACCTCGTCGGTCACCCGGAAGACGGCGACCAGGTCGAACGGATCGGGGTCCTCGCCGGGCTCGGACTCCATGGCCAGCAGGGTGACCATCATGTCGCCGAGGCGCTCTGCCAGGCCGGCGCACACCGCCGGGGCGTCGACGTCGACCCCCAGCATGGCGTCGGTCATGCAGCGCATCGCGTTGGCCATCATCGGCGTGTCGGCGAGCAGGTCGTCGGCCTCCGGGTCGTCCAGGCCCAGAGAACCCGAGGCGAACCGGGCCTCCATCACCGGGACGAGGTCCTCGTCGGTCACCCCGTCGAGCAGACAGTCGACGTCCATGGGGGGTGCGTCGGGGTCCTCGGCGATGGCCTGGGCCATCCCAAGGCCCACCAGGCGGACCACCAGGTCGCAGTCCCGCAACGCGCCCACGGCCAGGGCGGCCTGGTCGGGTCGGGGACCGTTGCGGGTCAGGGCCACCACCTCGGCCGGCTCCAGGTCGGCCAGGAGGCGGTCGGCCACGCAGCCCAGGTCGTCGTCGGTCAGGCCGTCGAGGATCGGAGTGGCGGCGGCCACGTCGGCCACGAAGCCACTCCGGGCCTCGTCGAGGGTGACCGTGGTGGTCGAGACGACCAACGTGGAGGTGGTGGGCGGAGCGGTGGGCTCGGGGGCGGCGTCGGTCCCCGAAGACCCGCAGGCCGCGGAACCGAGGATCAACAAGAGGAGGGCCGGGAGGATCGTCCTCCGGAGGTGCGTGCGCGGGATGTTCATGGTCGGATCACCTTCGTCGGCGGGACGGGGCGGGGAAGCCGTCTCGGGGGAACCGTCTCGGGATGGCGGCTCAGGCCTCGTGCAGGCCGAACACCTCGTGGAGGGNGCGGACGGCGTCCTCCACCTGGCCACCGTCGACCACGCAGCTGACCCGGATGGCCGACGTGGAGATCATCTGGATGTTCACCCCACAGGCCGAGAGCGTCTCGAACATGGTGGCGGCCACGCCGGGATTGGACCGCATGCCGGCGCCCACCACGCTGACCCGGGCAATGGTGTCGTCCGAGGANACGCCGGCCGCACCGACCTCGGTGGCCAGCCGCTCAGTGTGNGACATGGCGTTGGCCAGGTCGGCGTGGGGAACGGTGAACGAGATGTCGGTCACNCCGTGGTCGGACACGTTCTGCACGATCATGTCCACGTTGACCTCCTGGTCGGCCAGCGCCCGGAAGACGGTGGCCGCCACNCCGGGGCGGTCGGGCACCCCNGCGAGCGTCATCTTGGCCTCGGACGTGTCGTGGGTGACCGCCGAGACGATGGCCTGTTCCATATCGGGTTCCTCCTCGTCGACCCAGGTCCCCTCCTGCCAGGTGAAGGCGGAGCGGACGTGGAGGCGCACCCCGTGGGTGCGGGCGTATTCGACGGAGCGCATCGCCGGCTTNGGACAGCCGGTNGCCGTCATCTCCAGCAGCTCGTCGAACGAGATCGTGGGCATCCGTCGGGCCGTGGGCACGACCCGGGGATCGGTGGTGTAGACGCCGGTGACGTCGGTGTANAGCTCACAGCACTCGGCACCCAGNGCGTGAGCGATGGCCACCGCAGTGGTGTCCGAGCCGCCCCGGCCCAGGAAGGTCACCTCGTGATCGGTCGACACGCCCTGCGAGCCACCCAGTACGGCGACCCGACCGGCGTCCAGCGAGGCCCGGATCCGATCTGGACGGACCTCGAGGATCTTGGCGTTCTGGTGGTTGGCGTCGGTCAGAAAGCCGGCCTGGCTCCCGGTGAAAGACTCCGAGTCGATGCCGATGTCGTGCAGCGCCATGCAGACCAGTGCCATGGCCTTGCGCTCGCCCGCCGTGATGAGCATGTCCATCTCGCGGCCNGGGTGGACCGAGGAGACCTCGCTGGCGAGGCGNAGCAGATCGTCGGTCTCCTTGCCCATGGCCGAGACGACGAGGACCACCTGGTCGCCGCGTCGGACGGTCCGGGCCACATGGTCGGCCACCTCGCGCATGCGTTCCGCATCCGCCACCGAGGTGCCACCGAACTTCTGGACGACGAGTGCCACGGGGCTCCACGCTACCGGCGCGCCCCTGCGGCAGAGGTTCAGGATTCGCCCCGTCGGTAGGGTGCCGCATGGCCTCCAAGAAGCGTCGCCCTCCCTCCGGGCGGGCCAACCACCGTCCCATCAGCCACCAGGCCGGTGCCGGTCCCCNGACCGGACCGTCGGGGCGTTCGCCGGCAGTCCGGATCGTGGCCGGCGTAGTGGCCCTGATGATGGTGGGCAGCCTGGCCTTCGTCGTGGTGGGCGGCGGCTCCGACCAGCCAGCGGCTCCCGCCCCAACNGTCCCGACGACCACCGACCCCTGCCCGGCGGCCGACAAGTCCGATGCCCCTCGCCTGACGTTCCCCCACCGACCCACGTGGTGCCTGGCCAACGGNGTGGAGTACACGGCGGTGTTCGACACCACCGAGGGCGAGGTCCGCGTNGCNCTCGACCGNGACACCACNCCGGAGACGGTCAACAACTTCGTNGTCCTGGCCNGGTACGGGTACTACGACGGCACGCTGCTGTTCCGCTTCGANCCGTCGATCGACATCATCCAGGGNGGNGCCCCNCACACCAACAGCTGGTCCGANCCGGGNCCCGGCTACACCATCCCCGACGAGGGNGGCGAGTTCNNCCGNCTNGNCNGCGGNGGCNTGACCGGCCCGTTCACCTANNNGGCNGGCGACCTNGTCATGGCCCGNTCGGCCGGGCCGGACAGCTCGGGCGCCCAGTTCTTCTTCGGCTCCGGGCCCCGGGTCTCGCTCCTGGACGGACAGGGCTCATACCTGCGGTTCGGGCGGGCCGACGAGGCCGGTCGGGCCGTGCTGGCCGGAATGATGGACCTCTACGAGGTGGACGAGACGTCGCCGTACGGCGGCGGGCCGAGCCGCGAGGTCTTCCTGCGGTCAGTCACCATCGAAGAGGGCTGAGCCACTGGCGCCCTCCCGTGGCCTTTCCCGTCGAGCCCCCACCCAGCCCCTGGGCCTTCCCGCCGGCCGACACGGCGGACCCCGACGGCGTGGTCGGCGTGGGCGCCGACGTCAAACCGGGGACCCTGCTGGCCGCCTACCGCTCCGGCCTCTTCCCCATGCCGGTCGAGGCCGGCGGCCCGATGGCTTGGTGGTCTCCAGACCCCCGGGGCGTGCTGGAGCCCGAGCGGCTGAAGGTCAGCCGGTCGCTGAAGCGCTCGCTGGACCGCTACGAGGTGCGGGTGGACACCGCGTTCGAAACCGTGGTCGACGCCTGCGCCGACCCCTCCAGGGAACGGGGCTGGATCGACGATCGGATCAGCGCGGCGTACATCGGCCTCCACGAGATGGGTTGGGCCCACTCGGTGGAGGCGTGGGACGAGGGTGGGCTGGCCGGTGGTCTGTACGGGGTGTCGGTCGGCGGCCTGTTCGCCGGCGAGTCGATGTTCCACCACCGGACCGACGCCTCCAAGGTGGCCCTCCACGGGCTCGTCGAGCTGCTGCAGAACGCCGGGGGCGATCGCCTAGTCGACGTCCAGTGGTGCACGCCCCACCTGGCCCGCCTGGGGGCCCGGGAAATGCCGCGGACCGACTACCTGGCACGACTGGACGGCCTCCTCGACATCGATTGGCTCGACTGGCCAGCCGGTCCGTTGGAGTCGCCCGGCTGAACGGCGTCGGTCAGCGACCGGCCGGCGAGGGGCGGCGCCGGGCGCGGGCACCGTCGTGCCACCACCGGCCGGAAAAGCGCCACGGAGGCGGCGGTGCGGGAACCACCAGCGGCGCCTGTTCGGTCGGCCACAGGGCCTCGATGGCGGCGACGATGGCCGCCAACTCCACCTCGGACGCTCCGGGTGCCTCGACCCGGATGGGGGCCGTCCCACCCTCGGAGGGGTTCTCCACTTGCTCGGCCACCGGCGCCCGCCTAGAGCGGCACGTTCCCGTGCTTGCGGGCGGGCGACTCCTCGTCCTTACTCGCCAGCATCCGCAGGCCGGCCACCAGCTTCGCCCGGGTGTCGGCCGGGTCGATGACGTCGTCCACATAGCCCCGCTCGGCGGCCACGTAAGGGTTGGCGAACTTCTCCATGTACTCGTCGACCAGTTCGACTCGCCGGGCGTCAGGGTCGGCCGCCTCCTGAAGCTCGCGGCGGTACACGATCTCCACGGCGCCCTGAGGTCCCATGACGGCCAGTTCGGCGGTCGGCCAGGCCAGCGACAGGTCGGAGCCGACCGACTTGGAGTCCATGACCACGTAGGCGCCGCCGTAGGCCTTGCGAGTGATGACCTGGATGCGGGGCACCGTCGCCTCGCAGTAGGCGTATAGCAGCTTGGCCCCGTGGCGGATGATGCCGCCGTACTCCTGGTCGACGCCGGGCAGGAATCCGGGCACGTCGACGAAGGTCACGATGGGGACGTTGAAGGCGTCGCAGGTCCGGACGAAGCGGGCCGCCTTCTCCGAGGCCTCGATGTCCAGCACCCCGGCGAAGTGCATGGGCTGGTTGCCGACCACGCCAACGCTGCGCCCGTCGAGGCGCCCGAAGCCGCACACGATGTTGCCAGCCCACGCGGCGTGGTACTCAAGGAAGTCGCCGTCGTCGAGCACCGTCTCGATGACCGTCCGCATGTCGTACGGCATGTTGGGGCTGTCCGGCATCAAGTCGTTTAGCTCGGGACACGAACGGTCCGGAGGGTCGTCGGTCTCGAAGATGGGGGCCTGCTCGAGGTTGTTGGACGGCAACTGGGACAGCAGCGCCTTCACCTCGTCGAGCACCTCCTTCTCGTCCTCGCAGACGAAGGTGGCCACACCCGACTTGGTCGAGTGGCTCCCGGCGCCACCCAGTTCCTCGAGGGTGACCTCCTCGCCAGTGACCGTCTTGACCACGTCGGGGCCGGTGATGAACATGTGCGACTTCTCGCGGACCATGAAGATGAAGTCGGTCATGGCCGGGCTGTAGACAGCACCGCCGGCACACGGGCCGAGGATGACGCTGATCTGGGGGATGACGCCCGATGACTGGACGTTCCGCCAGAAGATGCCGCCGTAGCCGTCGAGACTGACCACGCCCTCCTGGATGCGGGCGCCGGCGCCGTCGTTCAGGCCGATCATGGGCGCGCCGACGCTGAGGGCCAGGTCCATGACCTTGTGGACCTTCTCGGCGAACACCTCGCCGAGGGCCCCGCCGAACACGGTGAAGTCCTGGGAGAACAGGAAGACCTTGCGCCCGTCGATGGTGCCCCAGCCGGTGATGACGCCGTCGGTGTAGGGCCGCTCGGTGATCCCGCTCTCGTGCGCCCGGTGGCGGGCCAGCATGTCCAACTCGTGGAAGGAGCCGGGGTCGAGCAGGTACTCGATCCGCTCGCGGGCCAGCATCTTGCCCTTGTCGTGCTGACGCTGGACGGCCCTCTCGGGGCCGGCGTGGATGGCCGCCTCCCGGCGTTCGTTCAGTCCAGCGAGGCGTTCGGTCATCTTGTGATCGGCCATGGTGGCGACGAGCGTACCGGTCCAAATCGGGCCCCCCGGGCGTCGGCGGTGGCGATACCGTCCGGCGATGGCCGACGCCGATGCCCACCACGACGCTGCCCTGGGGGTTTTCTGCGGGTCGCTGCCGGGCACTGACGACGCGGTTCACGGGCTGGCCCGCGACCTGGGCGCCGCGCTGGCCGAGGCCGGCGTGGACCTCGTCTACGGCGGCGCCGGCATCGGAGTGATGGGCACGCTGGCCGACGCGGTGCTTGACGCCGGCGGCCGGGTAATCGGGGTGATCCCCACCGGCCTGTTCAGCCGGGAGGTACCCCACGACCGCCTGACCGAGCGTATCGAGGTGACCGACATGCACGAGCGCAAGCGGCTGATGTACGAGCTGTCCGACGCCTTCTGTGCCCTGCCTGGCGGCTACGGCACCCTAGAGGAGGTGTTCGAGGCGGCCACCTGGACCCAGCTCGGCCTCCACGGTCGGCCCATGCCGGTCGGGCTGCTGGACGGCGGGCCGCCGGGCAGCGGGTTCTGGTCGGGGCTGGAGGCGTTCCTGGATCGGGCGATGGCCGACGGGTTCGTGAAGCCGGAGAACCGGTCGATCGTGCGCCGGGTCGGGTCGGTGGCCGAGGCCGTGGCCCTCGCCGCGCCCACCGGCTGACCGGGCCTCAGTCCCCCATTTCGAGAGCTCGGTCCGCCGCCAGCCGACGGGCACGCTCGGCGACCCGGGGTGCGTCGAGGTGGGCGCACACCGCGTCGAGGTGGTCGGCCGGCCCGGTCCACCGGAGCTCGTCGACGTCGTCCATGACCGGGGCGTCGAGGGCCAGGGTGGCCAGGCGCCGGTAGAGCCCGGTGTCGTTCCGTCGCTCGGCCAGGGTGGTGGCCAGGCGCGTCGCCCCCCGGACTGTGACGTCCCACTCGTCAGGGTCGTCGGGGATGGCCTCGAGGTGGCCGTACCGGGCCAGCACCGTCGAGGCCGACTTGGCGCCCCACCCGGGCAGGCCGGGGATGCCGTCGGCCGTATCGCCGACCAGGGCCAGCCAGTCGGGGATCGAGGCCGGCTCCACACCGAACTTGTCGACCACGCCGGCCCGGTCGTAGACGACCTCCTTGCGCCGGTCCACCTGAGCGATGCCCGCCGCGTCGTCCACGACCTGGGCTAGGTCCTTGTCGGGGGTGCAGACGTGGACAGCGCCCACCCGGGGATCGGCAGCAGCCTTCACGGCGGCGGCGGCCATGGCGTCGTCGGCCTCGTGTTCGACCATGGCGAACACGGTGAACCCGGCAGCCTCCAGGGCCGCCTCGACCAGGGGGAACTGGGCGAATAGCTCGGGAGGGGTGCCCTCGCCGGTCTTGTAGCCGTCGAACAGGTCGTTGCGAAAGGACTCGACGACCCGGTCGGTGGCCACGCCGACGTGCGTGGCGCCCTCGGCCAACAGGCGCAGCATCGAGCCGAGGACCGCCCGGGTGGCGGCCACCTCGACGCCCTCGGCCGTCACGTGGGACGGCACCGCGAAGTGATGTCGGAACAGCTCGTAGGTCCCGTCGACCAGATGGACGACCGGGATCGGGGCTACGCCCTGTGCCGCCACCGGCCCGGTCACTCCTGGACCAGCTCGATGAGGGTGCCGAACGAACCCTTGGGGTGGACAAAGGCGACGGTGGTCCCCCGGGATCCCGGGCGGGGCTCGGAGTCGATGGCCCGGCCGCCGGCGGCCACGATGGCGGCAAGAGCCTCGGCGCAGTCTTCGACCCGGTAGCCGACGTGGTGGATGCCCTCGCCACGACGCTCCAAGAAGGTGGTGATGGCCGAGTCGGGCCGGGTGCCGGTGGTGAGCTGCAGGTACGACTCGCCCACCTTCAGGAGGGCCTCGTCGACGCCGTCCCGCTCCACCACCTCCCGGTGATGGACCTCGGCCCCGAAGGCCCGTCGGTGGTAGTCGATGGCAGCCTCGAGGTCGTGCACCGCGATGGCCACGTGGTCGATCTGGGTCAGCAGCATGGGGCTTCCTCCGGCCGGTCGACGGCCCTTTCGATGGTGGTTTCGATCCGATGTCCAAGTGATCCGCGTCCGCACGATTCGGCGCACCTGTGGACGAAGCTGTGGACGAACTCCGGGAGAGTCCTGTGGACGAACCTGTGGACAAACTGGCCTCCAGATGACGATCCGGTCCCAATTCCGGCCCGACTTGTCATGAGGTCGTCACTGTCGTAATGTGATCGCAACAGTTGGGAACCACCCCTCCACCCAACTCGGAAACGGCCCCTCGGGGAGGCGGAAGCCCCGNGGGGCGTTTCCACGTTCGGACNGGCCTGTCCACAGCCTCCGGGGCCCCCTTTCGGGCCTTCGTGCGCCCNGTCATCCGCCGGCCAGCTTCCGACGACCCTCNAGCGCCCGACCCAGGGTCAGCTCGTCGGCGTANTCCAGGTCGCCACCCACCGGCANGCCGCTGGCGATCTTGGTCACCTCGACTCCGAGGGGTTCCAACAGCCGGGCCAGGTACATGGCCGTGGCCTCNCCCTCGATGTTCGGGTTGGTGGCCAGGATCACCTCGCCCACCCCCTCGTCGTCGAGTCGGGCCAGCAGTTCCCGGACCCGCAGTTGGTCGGGACCGATCCCCTCGATGGGGCTGATGGCCCCGCCCAGGACGTGGTAGCGACCGCCGAACTCCCCGGTGCGCTCGACNGCCACGACGTCGCGNGGCTCCTCCACCACGCACAGCACCGAGGCGTCTCGACGGTCGTCGGCGCACACCGGACACAGCTCGGCCTCGGCCACGTTGAAGCAGCGGTCGCANAATCGGACCCGGGCCTTCATCTCGTCGATGGCCGCTGTCAGGCGCGNCGCGTCCTCNGACGGGAGCTTCATGAGNTGGAAGGCCAGACGCTGGGCCGACTTCGGTCCGATGCCTGGGAGGCGCCCCAACTCGTCGATCACCGCCTGGACGGCGTCCGCGTACACCGGCTGCAACCTCAGTCCGGATCGACGAGGGTGGCGCCCGGGAATGCGCGGGTCACGGCGTCCACCGCCGANCCCTCAGCGGCATCGGCATCGACGAGGTCCGACAGGTCAACTTCCTCCTCGGCCTGCGGCGCCGGGCGCTTCGCTGCGGTTTCCTTGTCGGCGGGCGCGGGTGCGGAGGCCCCGTCATCGACCACAAGGCGGACAGCTANCGGCGTGCCGAAGCGGGCCGCCAACANGGCCTCCAACTCGCCCCGGAGGTCCTCGCACCGCTTGCGGTGCGGCTCGTTGGGCAACGCCATGACCGCCGTNCCGTCCTCGACGGCGGTGAACCGGCCGGCGGCGAAGCGGGCCCGTCCCTTGCGGCTCATGCTGTCGAGGAGGTCGTCGCCCCAGGCCAGGACCAACTCGTCCCGGGTGGGCACGGCGCCACCCGCCGGCGACGGAGCAGGTGCCACCTCCTCGATCGGAGGGGCCTCACTCGGCAGGTCCCCGCTGGGGGCCGTGGCCGCCACGGAGGTGGCTGGTTCCGGAGCGGATGGCGGTGCCGGCGGCGCGTCCTTCGCTTCGGCAAGGCGCGCCCGGCCCGCGGCGGCCGGGCCGCTCGAAGACCGCCCCGGCGGTGGCGGAGGGGGCGGTGGGGAGGCACCCGACGAGGCGGACGACGAGCCTCCACCAGCCGTCGCGCCGGCGGCCAGCGCAGCCTCTAGGCGCTCGACGCGCCTGGTCAACTCGGCGATCATGCCGGCATCGGCCGGGGCGCCCCCGGCGGTCGGTCTACCGGTCGGCGACGGGCCTGCGGTGAGCCGGACCAGGGCCACCTCGAGGTCGACCCGGGGGTCCGGCGAGCGGCGCATGTCAACCAGGGCAGTGCCCAGAACCTCGAGGGCACGGGTGATGACGGCCGGCGTGACCTCGGCAGCGAACCACTCGGCCCGCTCCCGGTCGGCCTCGACCAGCTGCGTCGGCGGCACGCCCATGGCTACCAGGAAGGCCTCGCGCAGGGCGGCCAGCAAAGCCTCGCCAGTGACGCGGGGCTCGCGACCCCGACCGATGCCGTCGGCCAGGGCGGCCAGGGCGGTCCCCGCGTCGCCGGAGGCCAGCGNCTCCAGCAGACCGCGCACCGCGCCGTCGTCGTCGCCCACCCCGCCGGCCACCACCCGATCCAGCGCCGAGAGGGTGTCGCGGGCCGATCCACGACCGGCCCGCACCGCGTGAGCCATGCCCGCCTCGTCGACGTCAAGGCCGGCGTCGGCCACCACGTCGCGCACCAGCGACTCCAGCACGTCGGCCGGTAGCAGGTTCAGCTCCAGGTGCTGGGCCCGGCTGCGGATGGTCTCGACCACCTTGTGGGGCTCGGTGGTGGCCAGGACGAAGACCACGTGGTCGGGCGGCTCCTCCAGCGTCTTGAGCAGNGCGTTCTCGGCTCCCGAGGTGAGCATGTGGACCTCGTCCAGCAGGTACACCTTGGTCCGACCCGGAGTGCCCAGGGCCACCTTGGCCAGTAAGTCGCGCATGTCGTCGACCTTGTTGTTGGAGGCCGCGTCCAGTTCGTGGAGGTCGAACGAGGTGCCGTCGTCGACCGCCTCGCACGACGAGCAGGCGCAGCACGGCTCGCCCCCCTCGGGTGCGGTGCAGTTCAATGCCTTGGCCAGGATCCGGGCCGCCGTGGTCTTGCCGGTACCCCGGGGGCCACTCAGCAGGTAGGCGTGCAGGACCCGGTCGTCGGCCACCGCGTTGCGCAGGGCGGCCACCACGTGCTCCTGACCCCGCATCTCGGCGAACCGGCGGGGTCGGTACCGGCGGTAGAGGGACGTATAGGCCACAGGCCGACCCTACAGCCGAGGTCGAACGGCGGCCGCTGGCCGGAACCGAGCCACGACCTCTCGTTGGCGCCAGCCCCTAACGGACACATGACGGGGACCGGGCGGCGGAGGGAGTGGGATTCGAACCCACGGTGACCGTGAAGCCACACACGCGTTCCAGGCGTGCCGAATCGTCCGCTCTCGCATCCCTCCGGGACCCGGCCGGGGCCGGGATCCGGGCGCCAAGGGTATCGTTGCTGGGCACCCGTTCTGGAGTGTGGCGGTCGGGTCCTGTGCGACCGGGGCCCGTGAACCGAGTCAGGGCCGGAAGGCAGCAGCTCTCAGCGGAATCNCCGGAGTGCCGCAGATCACCTGGCCGCCACGCTCGAGGACGGGTGCCTCCGCGCNCGGGCCTATCGTCGCACCGTGGACCATGCNCCCGATCGGGACGACCTGCACGCCTGGATGGGCGTGGCCCTCGAGGAGGCCGCNGCCGCCGGTGCCNACGGCGAAGTACCTGTGGGGGCCGTGGTNGTGGTCGACGGCGAGGTGGTGGCCCGCCGCCACAACGAGCGCGAGGCCACCGGCGACCCCACCGCNCACGCCGAGGTCCTGGCCCTGCGCGACGCCACGGCGGCCGTCGGCTCGTGGCGCCTCGACACGGCCACGCTGGTGGTGACGCTCGAGCCCTGCCCNATGTGCGCNGGCGCCGCCTGGGCGTCGCGCCTGGGTCGGGTCGTCTGGGGGGCGGCCAACGACGACGCCGGNGCCATGGGCAGCCTGTACCAACTNGGTGCCGATCCCCGCCTCAACCACGAGGTCCCGACCGTGGTCGGCGTCCGGGCCGAGGAGTGTGCGGCGCTTCTCACCGACTTCTTCGCGGAGCGCCGCTGANCCCNACNCGCCCGNCCCATCCGGACCCGAACTCGGTTGGCCGGTCCGGNGGACCTCAGTAGCCTCGTCGGTGGAAGGTTGCCAGAGCGGACGAATGGGGCGGCCTCGAAAGCCGTTGTGGCCTCCGGGTCACCGTGGGTTCGAATCCCANACCTTCCGCCATCTGATCGGTGCCCGGGCCCATTCGGTCCGGGCGTCGACGCGTTCCGGGCCGACTCCGGGCTCAGCGCACGTTGACCGGCGGTGAGAGGGCCACCCAGTCGCCGGCCTCGTGGTCCCACTCGGCGAGGCTCAGGGTGTCGCGGGCGTCTGCCTTGTCCGGGCCCAACGAGGCAAACGGCGTCCCGGTGAACGAGAAGGTGTCCAGCGCCTCCGCTGCGGCCCGGAACGAGTCGTTGGTCAGGTCCGGCCCGGCGGCCGTGGCGATGTGGCGGAACAGTTCGAAAGATTTGCAGGTGTTCTGCAGGGCGGCCCAGAAGTTCTTCTCGCCCTCCTCGAGCATGTCGGGAGATCGCACCTCGTGGCCGAGGCCCGCCTCGACGATGGCCACGCAGTCGGCCATGTTGGCGTCGTCGCGCGACTCGAAGGACTTGTTGGTGAGCAGGCGGCCCGAGCGCTCGACCCCCTCCGGTGGCGCGGTGGCCCAGCGGTTCAGCGAGTCACCGTTCAGGATGAGCACGGTGAACTCGTCGCCCAGGGTGAACAGGTACTGCAGGGCGTAGGCGGCCTCGCCAACGGTGAAGATCGTCTCGACCCCCTCGCCACGGGCCCGCTCAAGGAGCACCTCGAGGAAGGCGATGGAAGCCGCCTGGTCACCGGTGTTGGGGTTGGCCACCGAGATGGGGACCTCGGCACCAGCCGTGGTCAGCGCGTCCTCGACGTCCGCCATCATCGGCTCGTATTCGAGGTTCGCACCCAGCACCATGATCGGCCCGAGGCCGTCCAACTCGCCGGTCTCCTCAAGCAGGTTGACGAAGGCCCGGCCGCGCCGGCCGAGGCTGATGTCGTAGGAGATCCACGGGGCGGTGGTCTGGGCCAACTGCTCGGGGGTTGGCTTGCCACCCACGAGGATCGTGTCGTAGGTGGCACCGAAGCACGAGTTGACGTTTTCGACGCCTGGTCCGGCGAACCCGTTCATCACCGCGAACACCCGGTGGTCCTGGGTGAGTTCGATGCAGGCCGCCTCTGCGGTCACCGGGCCGACAGGCAGGAAGTGCGCGTGGACCAACTCGACCATGCGACCGAGGATCCCTCCGGTGGCGTTGATGTGGTCGACGTACACGTCGACGGTGTCGTCGTAGTTGGCGTAGGTGAGGTTGAAGCCATAGGTCTCGTTGAAGCCCTCGAAGTCGATCGAGGCGAAGCCAACCTTGATGGTCTCGGCGGTGACGCCACGGAAGGAGTCGGTCAGCACGATGGTCGTGGTAGTAGTCGTGGTCTCGACCGGGGCGGCCGTCGTCGTGGTGGCCAGCGGCTCGTCGGGGGCCTCGGTGGTGGCCGGTGACGCCGTCGTGGTCGGGGCGGCCGTCGTGGTCGGGNCGGCCGTCGTGGTCGGGGCGGTGGTCGGCATCGGTTCGGCCGAGTCCCCGCCCCCACAGGCGCCTGCCACCAGAGCCAGTACCGCCAAGGTGGGCACCAGCAGCGCACCACCCAAAGTCCTCGTCACCCGACGCATGGCGTCAACCCCCCTCGGCCAGTCGCCTCCGAACTTGTCATTCCGGCGCGACGGTAGACGCGGTCCCAGAGCCAATCCATCACAGGCCGATGCACTTCAACCCACCGGTCAGGAACGGGCGAGCACCGCCCTCGTGGCCTCCACCATCCGCCGGGCCGCCTCGTCCACACCGACGTCGGTCACCATGCCCGGGTTGAACGGTTCCGGGCACACCATGGGCACGGCCCCGATGTCGTCCAGTACCCCGAGGAGATGTCCGAGGTCGACCTCGCCCTCCCCGGGCAGGAGGCGGGCAGCCATGCACTCGGCCATCGGGTCGTCCCAAGGTTCGGAGCCCGCGTCGCAGGCCTGGAAGAGCGGGACGGCCCAGCCGGACATCGAGGCCAGGGTCTCGCTGGCCAGCAGCAGCTCGTGGAGGGTCCACCACGACACGCCGTCGGCACCGGCGGCCACTAGGGCGTCGATCGTGGCATCGAAGGTGGGCCCGTCGATGACGAACGGGTCGGCCAGCAGCGTCGACGGGCAGGGAAGGACGGGGGGTCCTTTCGGCGGTCATGCGGTTCCTTTCCCGGGAGGCGTCCCGCCCCGGGTGGCGGGCCATGGATCGGGCAACTGGTCGAGGAGAGCCGCCACCAGGGTGTCGAGGGTGGCCGACGGGTCGGGGGCCAGGGTGAGGTGGCCGCCGCGGACCAGCGTGGCGTAGCCGGTGGTCAGGGCCAGCTGCAAACGTACCCAGTGGACCCGGGCCTCCTCGTCGAGGCCGAGGGTGGCCAGCACCGTCCGGAGCGGTCCCCCGGCCCGGTCGATGGCCGTCCCCAGCTCGGGGTCGTCGCCCGGCGGGTGGAGGGTGGCCTCGGACCGACCGGGGTGGGCGAGGGCGAAGTCGAGTTGGGCCCGGACGATGGCCTCCACGGCGTCGCGCCCCGACCGGCCGACGGCGGCCCTGGTGACCACCTCGGCCAGCTCGTCAAGGCACCGCAGGGCCAGGAGGCGACGCAGGCCGTCGACGCCGTCCACGTGGGCGTAGAGCGACTGGCTGCGGATGCCCAACCGCTGGGCCACCGGCCCGGGGCGCACGGCGTCGACTCGACCGGCCTCGTCGAGGAGGTCGAGAGCGAAATCGACCACCTGTCCGATCGTGACGCCGCGTCGTGCCGCCATGGCCGTCGATTCAACCGGGCCTTGCGCCCTATGTCAACATCTGTCAGGCTTATGTCTAATGATTGTAGACACTCCGCCGACGGACCTGCCCGGCAACCTCCTCGACGTGACCGACGGCGAGAACCTCGTCGACGCGCTGGCCGAGCACGGCTGGGGCGACGGCCTGCCCCTGGTCGCCCCCACCCCCGAACGTGTAGAGGCCATGCTCGCCAGTTGTCTCGGCAGCGACCCCGACGAGGTGGTGGCCGTCCTGCCGCCCCGGTTCGGCGAGGCCACCCGGCGCACCCTGGCCATCAACGCGGTGATGGCCGGCTGCCGGCCCGAGCACCTCCCGGTCCTCGTGGCCGCCGTGCGGGCCCTGGCCCGGCCGGAGGTGAACCTGCGCGGCGTCAACGCCACCACCCACTGCGTCGCTCCCCTGGTGGTCGTCCACGGAGAGGTGGCCCGCACCGCCGGCTACCACGGCGGGCTGGGCGCCCTCGGCCCGGGTAACCGGGCCAACGCCACCACCGGCCGGGCCCTGCGCCTGGTACTGCTCCACGTGGCCGGGGCCACCCCCGGCGACGGCGACGCCTCCACCCAGGGTGGCCCGGCCAAGTACGGGCTGTGCGTGGCCGAGAACGCCGACGCCTCGCCGTGGCCCGCCTACCCGTCGGCCGTCGGCGTGGACGCCCCCTCGGCGGTCACCGTCCACTGCAGCGAGGCCCCCCACAACGTTCACGACATGGAGTCCGACGACCCGGCCCGCATCCTCGACAAGGTGGCCTCGGCCATGGCCACCACGGCCCAGAACAACGCCTGCATCAGCCAGGGCGAATACCTGGTGCTGCTGTGCCCGGAGCACGCTGCCACCTGCGCGGCGGCCGGCTGGTCGCGCCGGGACGTCTCGTCCTACCTGTTCCAAAAGGCCCGTCTGCCAGCCGCCGAGTTGAAGCAGGCCTTCAAACTGCGGGCTTGGGCACCGTGGATGGACCGCCTGGCCGACGACGAGGCGGTGCCCATGACCGAGCACCCCGACAACGTTCGGATCATGGTGGTGGGCGGACCGGGCAAGCACAGCTCGGTAGTCCCCAGCTGGGGCATGACCCGTTCCGTGACCGTTCCCCTCGAGGAAGCAGGACCCCAATCGTGCTGATCCACCGACCCGACGGCGGCGTCGCCCAGCCGCCGGCCGAGCTCGCCCCGTCGCCGCCCGTGCTGTCCGGGCGACGCATCGGCATCCTCGACAACCGCAAGCCCAACGCCGACGTGCTGCTGGACCGCCTCGCCGAGCGCCTGGTGGAGCGGACCGGGGCCACCGTCGTCCACACGGCGACCAAGAACGCGGCCATCGCCTGCGAGGACCAGGTGCTCGGCCTGCTGGCCGAAGAGGTCGACGTCATCCTCACCGGCACCGCCGATTGAGGGAGTTGCACGTCGTGGAGTGTCCACGACTCCGTCCACCTCGAACAGGCCGGCCGGCCCACCGTGTTGGTGGCCACCGGCGCCCTCAGCGAGCTGGCCACTCAGACGGCCAACAACCTCGGGCTGCCCGACCTCCGGGTTGTGTCGGTGGCCCACCCCATCGGCGGCGTCGAGCCCGACGAGATCCGACGCCGGGCCGACGGCGTAGTCGACGAGGTCCTGACGCTCCTGACCAGCACGGGGCCGACCGGGGCCAACCGGTGAGCATCCCCATCGACCACGCGGGACACCGGGCACTGGTCACCGGTGCCGGAGCCGGCATCGGCCGGGAGGTGGCCCGCTGGCTGGCCCGTGCCGGCGCCGCGGTGGCCGTCAACGACCTGGTCGCCGAGAGGGCCGATGCCGTGGCGGCCGAGATCGCCAAGGAGGTCCGGGCCACTGGTGGGGCCGGCTCGGCGGTGTCCGTACCCGCCGACTGCCGCGACGACGGGGCCGTCGACGCCATGGTGGCGACCACCACCGATCGCCTCGGGGGCCTCGACGTGATGGTGGCCAACGTCGGCATGCTCCCGAAGGGTCGGCGACCGCGTCCGTTCACCGACACCCGTGGCGACGACTGGCGCGACATCGTCGACCAGAACCTCGTGCAGGCCGCCCTGTGCGGGCGGGCCGCCGCCGAGGCGATGCTGGCCCGGTCCGGGGACCGGCCCAGCGACGGTTCCGGGGACGGCTGCATCCTCTTCGTCACGTCGGGCGAGACCACCCGGCCGGCGCCCTACAACGGCGTCTACGCGGCGGCCAAGGCCGCTCTGAACCACCTGGTGACGACCATGGCCGTCGAATTGGGCCCCGAGGGGATCCGTGTCAACGCCATGGCGCCGGGCACCACACTGACCGAGACGGTGGCCGCGGCGTTCACCGAGGACCGGGTGGCCGCCCTGGTGGCGTCGACCCCACTCCGCCGCATGGTCAACGCCGACGAGTTGGCCCGGATGGCCGTATTCCTGACCAGCGACCTGGCCCGGTGCGTGACCGGACAGTTCGTCCTGGCCGACGCCGGGGCGTTCCTGTCCCGCAGCCGCCCCGCCAACGACGAGGGCCTGGAGTCCGGGCTGTCGGGTTCGCATGCCCGCTGATCAGGAACCGCTGAAGGACGCCCGATCTGGAGGACTCTGGCCTCAGAGCCCCATCTGGTGGTGGGGCGGAAGGTCCAGGGCGCCGATGGCGTTGGCCCGCCGGTGTAGCAGGTCGACTGTGGACTCCAGGTCGCGTCCAATGAGGTACTGCCGTCGGGCCGTGCACTCGACCACCCAGCGACCCATCTCGTCTAGGTCGGCCACCTTCACGTCACGGCCGGCCTTCTCGAGGAGGTCCTTCATCTGCTGGAAGGTCATTGACGACCGCCCGGTGCCGCCCCGCACCCGTTCGAGTTCCGCCGGGCGGTTGCGCTGCGACGTGAACAGGCCGGTGTCCATCAGGCCGCCCGACGGGTAGAAGACCGACGCCCCCACGAGGTCGGAGTCCTCGGCCAGTTGGTGGGCCAGCGCCTCGGTGAGGCAGCTGACGGCTGCCTTCGACGAGGCGTACACGCCGGCGTTGGGGACCGGAGCGAAGCCGCCGTCGCCCGACGAGGTGTTAACCACGTGGCCGGGCTCGCCGGACTGCAGCATCCGGCCCACGAACGACATGATCCCGTTGGCCACCCCGAACACGTTGACCGAGTAGCACCAGCGCCAGTCGTTGGGCTCGTGCGTCCACATGCGCCCGCCGCCGCCGGACCCCACTCCAGCGTTGTTGAACAGCAAGTTGCACCGGCCGTGCGCCGCGAAGACGTGGTCGGCCAGGGCGTCGGTCGAGTCGTCGTCGGACACGTCAGTGACCACACCGCTGATCCGTCCCGGGTGGCTGGCCGACAGCGCGGCCACCGTCGTGTCGAGCACGTCCTGCTCGACATCGGCCACCACGACCGTGGCGTCGGCCTCCAGCAGCGCCCGGACGATGCCCCTCCCGATGCCGTTGGCACCGCCAGTGACCACGGCAACCGAGCCAGCCACCTCCAGGGGCGCCAGACTTCCGCCGTCCGTTGCCGAAGCGTCTCCGGACATCAGCCAACCACGATGGGGACCGGCGGCACCTGGTTCTGCGGCGCCATGCCCGGGCAGCCCTTGCCGGTGTCTGGCACCTCGGCGTAGTCGATGCCCGAGGCCACGTGGGCCTTGGTCGGGCAGTGCTCATCGGCCAGGGCCTGCAGGGCGGCCACGTCGAACCGGTAGAGCTCGGCCGCGTTCGTGGTCAGCAGCTTGGTGGCCTCGTCCTCGGTCATCCGCCCGAAGGTGAGGCGCAGGTGCTCGTCGGTGTGGGGGTTAGATCCCTCAATGTGCGGGTAGTCAGAGCCCCACATGACCTTGTCGAGGCCGATCTCGCGCACCACCTCGGTCTCGCTGGGCCGCAGGAAGCTGGCCCCCACGTGGCACTGGCGCTGCCAGTACTCGCTGGGCGTGAGCGACATCCCGGCGACGGCCATGCCCCCGAAGATGGCCTCCGAGCCGTACTCGGAGTACTTCATCCGCTCGTGGAACGAGTCCAGCTTGGCCAGGGTCTCGGGCACCCAGGCCGTGCCGCTCTCGGTGTTGACCCACTGGAGGTCGGGGTGGCGTTCGAACACGCCGGAGAACATGAGGTGCCAGAGCGCCCGCTGGCTCCACCAGGTGACCTCGAGCATGAACATGGCCAACGAGGCTGGGAAGTGGTTGCCGAAGTCGGGCGTGGCCCCACCGGAGTGATGGTTGAGCGGCATGCCGCAGGCCTCGGCAGCCGCCCAGATGGGCTCGTACTTCTTGGCGTACAGCGGCTCGAACGGTGAGTCGGGCGGCGTGCCGGGTACGAGGATCCCGCCCCGTAGGCCGTTCTCGGCTGCCCACTCGATCTCGGCCACCGAACCCTCGACGTCGCCGAGGAAGATCTGGCAGATGCCGGCACGCCGCTCGGGGGCCAGGGACACGAAATCCAGGAGCCAGCGGTTGTGGGCCTGGAGGCCGGCCCACCGGTGGTCCATCTCGTCGCTGTAGGCCGGGGCCTCGAACTGGCTGGCCGCCGCCGGGGCGAACGGAGGCTGGGTGTTCGGGAACAGCACCGCGGCCACCACGCCGTCGGCCTCCTGCTCGCGCAGGCGCCGGTCGGAGTCGTAGTTGCGGTTGCCGTCCACGACCGGGTCGCCGTCGACGCCCACGTTCAGCGGAGAGCGCTCGGCGTCCTTGAACGCCTCGGCGGTGCGGCGCTGGCCCTCCTCGATGCCCGTGGCCCACACGTCGAAGTCCTCGTGGTACTTCGACGGCAGGTACTCCTTGTAGTCCCACAGCCCGGCCCCGCAGTGGGTGTCGGCCGAGATGACAACGTGATGCTCGCTCATCGGTCTCCCTCTCGTCTTGGTATCCGGCTCACCCGTACTGCATCTCACAGCCGTACTCGTCCAGCCACCAGCGGGCGGTGCGCACCGCGTCGGCCGGCGTGCGGACGTCCAGCGCCTGGCCCAGGTCCTCCGGGGTGGGGCCGATGCGGTCGGCCACGGCCTGCAGGCCGGCCTCGTCGAGGCCGTAGCAGTCCACGGCGTTCAGGCCCAGCAGGCGGCGGGTGTCCTCGACGGTGGCGTCCTGGAAGTCGTTCCGGAGCCGGGCCCGGGTATTGGGCCACGACCCCTCGGGGTGCGGGTAGTCGGTACCCCACATGAGGGCGTCGATGCCGTTGACGTGGCGGCGGCGAACCTCCTCGCGGGACATGGTCGAGGCCCCGATGAAGACATTGTCGCCGAAGTACTCCGACGGCAGCCGGGAGATGAGGCCCTTCATCCGCGAGCCCATCTTCTTGACCTTGAAGCTGGCCCCGAAGTTGACGTCGGCCTTCCACAGCAGGTCTCCCACCCAATACGAGCCGCACTCCACGACCGCGTACCGCAGGTTCGGGTACTTGTCGAACTTCCCGGAGAACAGCAACTGCCACAGGATCCGGTGGGTCCAGAACGGGACCTCGGAGATGTACATGGCCACGTTCTCGTCGTAGGCGTCGAAGTCGGCCTCGCCGGAGTGGGTGTGGACGACCAGGCCGGCGTCGGCGCACGCGGCCCAGAAGCGGTCGTAGTAGTCGGAACCGTAGGGCGGGTGGTCGTGCCACAGGGTGGGCACCATGACGCCGCGGATGCCGGGCTTGCCGGCCAGGGACTCGACCTCCTTCACGGCCTCGTCCACGTCGTGGACCACGGGCACGAGGGCCACGCCGGCCCGCCGCACCGGATCGGTGGCGCAGAACTCCTCCAGCCATCGGTTGTGGGCCCGGGCGCCGCCGAAGGCCTGGCGGGGGTCGGTGATCTGCCCGGCGGCCAGGCCGGCGCCGAAGGGCGGCGACTCCTGGCCGGTGACGGCGTCGCCGTCGGCGAAGATGATCTCTCCGGCCACGCCGTCGGCGTCCAGCACGGGGTCGCGCACTTCGGGGTCGTAGGCGCCCTGGAGGCCCCACTCGTTCTCCCGCTCCCACTGCTCGACGAACTCCCCGTTGAGCTCCTCGGCGACGCGGCGATGTTCGTGGCGTTCGGCCACGTAGTCGTCGAACTCGGCGTGCAGGGCCGGGTCGAGGTACTCGCGGTACTCCTCGCACTGCAGGCCGGCGTGCGTGTCGGATGAGACGACGATGTACGGCTCGGTCCCGGTGCTGACCTCTCGCTCCATGGCGGATGGCTCCCTCGTCAGTCGGCTCCTCGGGGATCCCCGGTCGGGATTACCTTGGACACCGTCACATAATCTCTTGTACACTGTCGCAGAGAATCCGCCCGAAGGCAACCCGGGCGGCCCGACACGGGGAACGCACGGGGCCGGAAGGGAGGCGCGACATGGCCAACGGGAACGGCACCGGTCGGCGGGCCGGGCTCGACGCCGACGACATCCTCGACCGCGCCCTGGCCCTCGTGGAGGCCGAGGGCGCGGCGGCCCTGACCATGCGTCGCCTAGCCGCCGAACTGGGCGTGGCCACCACCTCCATCTACTGGCACGTCGGCAACCGCGACGACCTGGTCACCGCGGCGATCCGCCGCCACGGTGACCGGGTGGCCCGCACCCCGGTGGACGGCGACACGCCGCGCCAGCGGGTCCTCCACGTGGCCCGCCTCATCTGGCAGAACTCGCTGGAGCACCGGGAGGTCACCCGACTGGCCGCCGAGCACGGCGCCTCGACGCTGCACGCCCGACCGCTCGAGTTGGCCATGGCCCGGGAGTTGGAGGCGGCCGGCGTGGTCGGCGAGGCGGCACGCGACG
>PBUO01000072.1 GCA_002727895.1 Acidimicrobiaceae bacterium
CTCACCGAGATCTTCCAGGTGCTGCCCGCGCTGCTCTTCGCCATGGTGCTGCTGACCCTCATGGGTCCTTCGTCACGGACCGTGGCGCTGGCCATCGGACTCGTGTCGTGGCCGGCTGCCGCACGCCTGACCCGGGCCGAATTCCTCTAGATCCGCGAGTTGGAGTACGTCAAGGCCGCCCGAACTATCGGCGCAGGCGACTTGCGAATCATGCTGCGCACCATCCTTCCGAACGCCATGCCTCCGCTCATTGTGGCGACCGCCCTCACCGTGGGCATCGCCATCCTCTTCGAGGCGGGCATCAGCTTCCTTGGCCTCGGCGACAACCGGGTCGTGAGTTGGGGCTCAATGATCGGCAAGAACCAGGGCTTCATCCTGGAGGCCTGGTGGACGGTGACCTTCCCCGGCATCGCCATCTTCCTCACCGTGCTCAGCATCTCCATGATGGGCGACGGCCTTCAGGATGCCTTCAATCCGAAGTTGCGGGGACGGTAGGACTTATGGCTCTCCTCACCGTCACCGACATGACGGTCAAGTTCGACGACTTCACTGCCGTCGACTCGGCATCCTTCGCCATCGAAACTGGCAAAACCTTGGCCGTGGTCGGCGAGTCCGGCTCGGGCAAGTCGGTCACCGCCCTGTCCATCATGCGCCTCGTCGAGTTGGGCACCCGCGCCAAGGTCACCTCGGGCAGCATCGAATTCGAACGCGACGACGGTTCCCGTCTTGACCTGCTCCGCCAAGACGAGGAGACGATGCGTCACATTCGAGGCAACGAGATCTCCATGATCTTCCAGGAGCCCCTGACCAGTCTTAACCCCGTCTACCCGGTAGGTGACCAGGTCGCTGAGGCGGTCCGGATTCACCACGGTGTTGACAAGAAGGCTTCGATGGCCAGAGCCCGAGAGATGTTCGACCTGGTGCGCATCCCCGAGGCCGACAAGCGCATCGGCCAGTACCCGCACGAGATGTCGGGTGGCATGCGACAGAGGGTCATGATCGGCATCGCCCTGGCCTGCAATCCCCGCCTGCTCATCGCCGACGAGCCGACCACCGCGCTCGACGTGACCATCCAGGCCCAGATCCTCGGCCTGATCCGACAACTCCAGGTCGACACCGGGACCGCCGTGATGCTCATCACCCACGACATGGGCGTGGTGGCCGAGTCGGCCGACCACGTGGTGGTCATGAACCGCTCCAAGGTGGTCGAGACCGGCGACGTGGACACCATCTTCCACGATCCGAAGGAGTCCTACACCCAGGGCCTGCTGAGCGCCGTGCCCCAACTGGGATCCATGGCCGGCAAGTCCGAGCCCGAGCCCTTCCACCTCGCCGGGAGCCTGAAGTGAGCACGGAGGCCACGATCTCCCCTGCGGACTCCATGTCCGGTTCCGACGCAGGCGGTCCGATGCCGCTGGTGCGAGTCGACCGGGTGTCCAAGCAGTTCGCAGCGGACCGCGGGGCCCGGGTTCACGCGGTGGTCAAGGCGTCGCTGGACGTCCACGCCGGCGAGACTGTGGCCGTGGTCGGCGAGAGCGGCTGCGGCAAGTCGACGCTGGCCAACCTCGTCATGCGCCTCCTGGAGCCTGACGACGGACGGGTCCTAGTCAAGGGCGTAGACATCGCGCACCTTAAGCGCAAGGCCATGCGCGAGCACCGTCAGACAATGCAGATCATCTTCCAGGACCCCTTCGCCAGCCTCGACCCCCGGGTCCGGGTCGGGAAGTCGGTGGCCGAGCCGCTGGCCGTACACGGCATCTGCAGGGGCGAGGAGGCCGAGGAACGGGTGGGTCGCCTGTTCGAGCTGGTGGGCCTCCAGCGCATCATGATGAAGAACTACCCCCACCAGTTCTCCGGCGGCCAGCGCCAGCGGGTGTGCATCGCCCGGGCCCTTGCCCTAAACCCGGAGCTGGTGATCGCGGATGAGGCCGTGTCGGCCCTCGACGTGTCGGTCCAGGCCCAGGTCATGAACCTGATGCTGGAACTCCAGCAGGAACTCGGCCTGTCGTACCTGTTCATCAGCCACGACCTGGCCGTGGTGGAACGCATCGCCCACCGGGTGGCCGTCATGTACCTCGGTCAGGTGGTCGAACTGGGCTCACGCGAGCAGGTGTTCCGGGATCCCCGGCACTCCTACACCAAGCGGCTACTGAGCGCGGTGCCCATCGCCGACCCCCGGCAGCGCACCGAACGGGCGCTGCTGACCGGCGAGATCCCCAGCCCGGTGTGGCCAGCCGGCGCTGGCCCCGAGGTGGTCACCCACGTCGAAGTCGAGCCCGGACACCTGGTGGCTGAAGAATAGGGCTGCTGAGGATTAGGGCCTCTACGGAGTAGCCATCAGCAGTGCGCCTCGCCGCCGGGAACGTCCGGGGCGGGGCGGTGGAGCACGCCGGAGTCGTAGGCCAACACCACCCAGCCGTCGTCGTCCGGGTCGACCGTGCCGGTGGCGTCGACCAGCCAACTGTGGGTGTCGGGGTCCGGCCCCGGGAAGACCAGCGTTGCAGATCTCCCATCAGGGGCGCCCAGGTTCCGGACAGTGCCTCCTCCCGGGGCGCACATGAACGCGGCGGCGTCCGCGTCCCACAGGACCGCCACGTGAACCACCTTGGCCGTCCCGTCGGCCGACGTGGTGACCATAAACGGGTTGCTTCCGTACTCGGCCAGGCGCCCGGGGACGTCGGCAGCGGCCACAGGGATGCTCATGTCCGAGATCCTAGGCAGGCTGCTGGGCCTACATCTCGAGTAGCGCAGATACATGGAATTTGCATAGTTTTCCTTGCATGGACGAGTTCAAGATGGGTGAAGCAGCGCAACTGCTGGGAATTAGCATCGACACGGTACGTCGCTGGGCCGACGCCGGACGCCTGGCCACCGGGCGCACGGCCGGCGGACACCGCATGGTGGCCGGCGTGGAGCTGGCCCGCCTGGCCCAGGAGCTGGCCGAAGCGGGACCCGGCGCCGACCCCTCCAGTGGAGGCTCCGGGGCCTCGCTGTCGGCCCGAAACCGGTTCTCGGGGCTGGTCACCCGGGTGGTGCGCGACGGTGTGATGGCCCAGGTGGAGATCCAGGCCGGACCCCACCGGGTGGTGTCGCTGCTCTCAGCCGAGGCCGTCGAGGAGCTGGGCCTCGAGCCCGGCGTCCTGGCAGTGGCCGCCGTCAAGGCCACCAACGTCGTCGTCGAACGGCCGCGCTGACCCGCGCACCCTGGCCCCCACCCGACCCCTTCCATGACCCCTGACCGAGACGGCCTGCTCATGCTCGTCCTGTGCATCGCCACCTGCGGCATGGTGCTGTGGCTCACGGCGTTCCGGGACGGATCCGGCCCTTCGCCCCTCCGGGTGCTGGTCGCCTCGTCGCTGGTCGACGCGGTCGGGGAGTTGGCCGACCGCTGGACCGTCGAGGCCGGCCGGGCCGTGGAGGTCGTGCCGGGAGGTTCCAACCACCTGGCCGCCCAGGTCCGCGACGGCGCCCCCGCCGACGCGTTCCTGTCCGCGGACGAAACGCTGCTCCATGGGCTACGGGAAGAGTTGGGCGAACTCGGCCACCTCACCGACGATCCGGTCCTCGAGCTGGCCCGGAACCACCTGGTCGTGGCCCGGCACGCGTCCGCACCCGAGCGCTCACCCGCGGACCTCCACGACCCCGCCCTGGTGCTGGTGGCCTGCGCGCCGGAAGTCCCCTGCGGGGCGGCCACCGTCGCCCGCTTCGGGGACCTCCCGGTCGACTCCCTGGAGCCGAGCGCCCGGGCGACGGTGGCCCGCCTGCTGCTCGACGAGGCTGACCTGGGCGTCGTCTACGCCACCGACGTGGTGGCCCACCCCGACCTGGTGTCGGCCTGGCCCCAGGAACCGGCCTGCCCGTGCGTCGACTACGCCGCCGCCGCGCTGTCCCCCGACGGGCGGGCCTTCGTGGACTTCGCCGCCTCCCCCGAGGGCCGAGCGGTGCTGGAAACACACGGTTTCGCCAGCGGAATCCTGGCGGGAGAGGGATCGCCAGCCGGTGAGCCCCGTCCATGAGGCGACAGCGTGCGCCCCGTTCGGTGGTGGCCGTGGCGTGGATGGCCGTGGCCTTCCTGGCCCTGCCACTGGTCGGCCTGCTCCAGCGGGCCCCGTGGACCGGCCTCGGACGCCTCCTCGGTGACCGGGCGGTCCTCGACGCCCTCCGGGTCTCACTCCTAGTCAGCATGGCCGCCGCCGCCGTGGTGCTCGTCCTCGGCACCCCGCTGGCCTGGGTGCTGGCCCGGACCGAGGTCTATCTCGGCCACCTCCCGGTGCGCCGGCTCGTCCGCACCCTGGTGCTACTACCCATGGTGCTTCCGCCGGTGGTCGGCGGCACGGCCCTGCTGTTCGCCCTGGGCCGGCGCGGCCTGGTCGGCCAGTGGCTGGAGCAGTGGTTCGACCTGACCCTCCCGTTCACCACCACCGGGGCGATCGTCGCCGCCACGTTCGTGGCCCTCCCCTTCTACGTGGTCACCGTGGAAGGCGCCCTCCACACCATGGGCGACGACCACGAACGGATGGCCGCCACTCTGGGCGCCGGACCCGTCGCCGTGCTGCGCCGCGTCACCCTCCCCCGCCTGCTCCCGGCCATGGGCGCCGGTCTGGCCCTGGCCTGGGCCCGGGCTCTCGGCGAGTTCGGAGCCACCATCACCTTCGCCGGCAACCTCCCGGGACGGACCCGCACCCTGCCACTGGCCACATTCCAGGCCCTCGAGTCCGACCCCGAGGCGGCTCTGGCCCTCAGCCTCGTCCTGCTGGCCGTGTCGCTCTTGGTACTGGTCCCCACCCGCGAACGTTGGCTCCCCGCGCGATGACCGGGCCCGCCACCACCCCTCCGGCACTCCACCTGCACGGTCGTCTGGACCTCGGCGACCTGCGCCTCGAAGTCCCGGAGGAGGAACCACTGGAGGTGGCGAACGGCGAGTTGGTGGCCGTGGTGGGCCCCAACGGTGCCGGCAAAAGCACGCTACTGCGCCTGGTGGCCGGGCTGGTGGGCCTTGATGCCGGACGCCTCGAGCTGGACGGCCGGGTGGTCGACGATGGCACGACGGGTGGCTTCGTGCCCCCGGCGACCCGCCGGGTGGGTTGGGTCCCCCAGGAGCGGCTGCTGTTCGGCCACCTCACGGTGGCCGACAACGTCGGCTTCAGCCCCCGGGCCACCCCCGAGGTGGTGGCTGACCTGCTGGACCGCCTCGACCTGCGCGGGCTGGCTGACCGGCGGCCGTCGGCGTGCTCCGGCGGGCAGGCCCAGCGGGTGGCCGTGGCCCGGGCACTGGCCGCCGAGCCCCACGTGCTGCTGCTCGACGAGCCCTCCACGGCGCTCGACGCCGACTCGCGCCGGCGGATCCACGGGCTCCTCGGGGATCAGGACCCTTCCGGAGGCCGGGGGCGCCCGGCCACCCTGCTGGTCACCCACGACGCCGACGAGGTGGCCGGCCTGGCCGACCGGGCGGTCGAGCTGTCATCCGGTCGGATCGTGGCCGACGGCCGGCCCTAGGGTCGCCCCGTGGCTCCCACCCCCGACGAAGGCACGTCCCCCGACCCGGCGCCCGTGCACCCGCCCGAGGCCGCCCTGGACCGGTTCCGCCTCGACGGCCGGGTGGTAGTGGTGACCGGGGCCAGTTCCGGCCTCGGCGAACGCTTCGCCCGGGTGCTGGCTGGCGTCGGCGCCCGGCTCGTCCTGGTGGCCCGGCGGACCGATCGCATCGAGTCCCTGGCCGCCGAGTTAGACGACGCACTCGCCGTCACCGCCGACGTGGCCACCGACGACGGCCCNCAGGCCATAGTGGAAGCCACCGTCGACCACTATGGCCAGATCGACGTGCTGGTCAACAACGCCGGAATCTCCCGGGTGGTGCCGGCCGTCGACGACGACCTCGACGACTTCCGCCACGAGCTGGCCGTCGACCTCATCGCCCCCTACGAGTTGGCCCGCCGGGCCGCCCGCTGGTGGATCGACCACGACCATCCCGGCGTGGTGGTAAACCTTGGCTCGGTCATGGGCGCTGGCTCGGGCGGTCGCCTCCGCATCCCCGGCTACGCGGCGGCCAAGGGTGGCCTGCACAACCTGACCCGCGAGCTGGCCGTCCAGTGGGCCCGCAGGGGCATCCGGGTGAACGCCATCGCCCCGGCGTGGTTCCAGACTGAGATGAACGCGGACGCCATGTTCCACACCGACGCGGGCCGGGCCTACGTCGAGTCGGGCACGCCGATGGGACGGGGCGGTCAGGCCCACGAGCTGGACGGCGCCCTGCTGCTCCTGGCGTCGGACGCCGGGTCGTACCTGACCGGCTCCGTCCTCTACGTGGACGGCGGTTGGACGGCCCAATGACGCAATCCGGTGAAGCCATCCGGTGAGGCCGCCCGGATGACCGATCCACTGCTGGACCGGGATGCCCTGGCCCTGGCCGGCCAACTCGAGGCGGCCCGCCCGTGGGTGCACCGCTGGGCGACCGTCTCGGCCCGGACCACCTGAGGAGCCGGACCACGCCGGCCCGGAAACTACTCGGGACGCGGCTCCATGCCGAGGGCTCCGGCCAGGAAGTCCAGCTGGAGACGCAGCAGGTTCTCGGCCACGGACTCCTGCGGGGTCATGTGGGTCACCCCCGACAGGGGCAGAACCCGATGGGGCCGGCCGGCCTCCAGCAGGGCCCGCGACAGAGCCAGAGTGTGGGCCATCACCACGTTGTCGTCGGCCAGGCCGTGGACCAGCAGCAGCGGGCGATCCGGATGGCCGCCGCCACCCCGGGCCGCCCAATCCGACGCATCACACAGTCCGCTGGCCCGGTAGGACTCCGCCTCGACGTCCGGATGGCCGAGGTAGCGCTCGGTGTAGTGGGTGTCGTAGAGCCGCCATTCCGTGACTGGAGCTCCGGCCACCGCGGCGTGGAAAACGTCGGGCCGTCGCAGCACGGCCAACGCCGCCAGGTAGCCGCCGAAGGACCAACCCCGGANTGCCACCCGGGCCAGATCCAGACGGGGGTCGGTGTCGCTCAGGGCGTGGAGTGCGTCCACCTGGTCGTCGAGCACCGGCCCGGCCAGGTCGCCCTTCACCGCCCGGTCCCAGTCAGGACCCCGTCCGGGCGTGCCCCGACCGTCGGCCACCACGACGGCAAAGCCCCGGTCGGCGAACCACTGGGAGGTCAGGTACTGGCTGCGGGCCCGCTGGACGCGCTGGGCGTGGGGGCCGCCGTAGGGGTCTAGCAGGACCGGGAGCGGCGACCCGTCGTGGTCAGCGGGGAACAGCACCGCGGCCTGCAGATCCCGGTCCCCGACCACGTGGAACGTCGGAGCGGCGTCGACCGACGGCGCCTCTGACCGGTCGTCCAGGACATGCCCCGCGGGGAGCACCCGGGTCGAGGATCCCTCCATGGTGCTCGACCGCACTGCCAAGGTGCCACCGCCCACCGCGGCGCCGTGGACGCCGCCGGCTCCAGCCCCGACCCCAGCCGAGGAAGCCGACGCGATCGGGGTGGCCGTGCCGTCGAGGGCGATCCGAACGACGTCGACGTCGAGGGGGTCGGCCGACGCCAGGATCACCAGGTTCCCGTAGTCGTCGGGGCCGACCACCGAGCGGACCTGCAGGCCGGGCGGCGAGACGGGCACGCCGTCCCGACACAGACGATTGGTCCCCTCGTGGGCCTCCACGGTGACCAGCGCGCCGGCTTCCTCGGGGCCCGACCCGGGGCCGGCGGCCCACCGCGCGGGCGTGCCGGGGACGAGGTCGACCCAGTCGGGATCGGTGATGCGGTGGAGCTCGGTGGTCGAGCCATCGGCCGGGTCCACCTCCAGCACGGCCAGGGTGCGCTGGTCCCGCGTCTGGACGGCCAGCAGCGGTCCCGACTCCGGCCAGGCCACGTGGGCCAGGTACTCGAACCCGTCGTCGCGGCGCCAGTCCACGGCCATCGTCACCGCTTCGGGATCGGTGGCCGTCGGATCGACCAGGAACAGGCCCACCTCGGCGTTGGTCGTCCCGGCGGCCGGGTAGCGGACGGCCCGAGGCGGCGCCGAGGGATCCACCGGCGAGGNGATCCACCACTCGGCCACCGGCGAAACGTCCACCCGGGTGGCCAGAAGGCGGCGACCGTCCGGCGACCACCAGTGGCCCCGGCTCCGGCCCATCTCCTCGGCGGCCACGAACTCGGCCGACCCCCAGGACACGTGGCTCCCCGAGGCCGCGGATCCACCGATCANGTGGCGGTCGCCGCCGGCACCGGTGATCCGCAGGCCGGCCCCCGACACGTAGGCCACCGAGGCCCCGTCGGGGCTCAGCCGGGGATCGAAGGCGTCGCCGGTCGACGGCAGCTNCACCACCCGTCCCGGGTCGCCCACCTCGGCCAACCACACCCGGCCGTCCAGCACGAAGCAGGCACGCGACAGGTCGGCCGGGGCGTCGTAGGCCACGATCCCCGACCCCGACTCCCTCACCCGCTCCCGCCGGGCCAGTTCCTCGGCCGGGACCGCGCCTCCCGGCCCGGCGGAGGCGGCCAACGCCGGGTCACGCGGGTCGGCCACCACCCGTTCCGTCCCCGTGGCCACGTCCATGCACCACAGGGCATGCACCGGATCGTCCCCAGCCGACGACCGCAGGAACAGCACCCGGGCGCCGTCGTCGGACACCCGGACGTCGCGGGGGGCGCCGCAGGTGAACCGACGGGTCCGGGCGTGCTGTCGGGGGAAGCTCTCGACGGACGCACTCGACACGGCCCGGAGGATAGGCCCCGCCCCGGAAGGGCGAGCGAAGGGGCTGGCCTCGCGCCTTGGCGCCGGCGCACGGCCGCTGGGACGATCCCGGGATGGAACTCGGCCTCAGCCTCGGCTACTGGGGAGCCCAGCCCCCCACCGACCTCGCCCCCCTCGTCCAGGAGGCCGAGCGCCTCGGCTACGACGCAGTGTGGACCGCGGAGTCGTGGGGCAGCGACGCCTTCACCCCGCTGGCCTGGCTGGCCGCCCAGACCGAACGGATCCGGCTGGGCACCGGGATCGTCCAGATGTCGGCCCGCACGCCGACGGCCACGGCCATGCACGCCGTCACCCTCGACCACCTGTCGAACGGTCGGCTCATCCTGGGCCTCGGGGTGTCCGGCCCCCAGGTCGTCGAGGGCTGGTACGGCAGTCCGTCGAACCGGCCGCTGGCCCGCACCCGCGAGTACGTCGAGGTGCTCCGCCGGGCCTTCCGCCGCGAGGACCACCTGGCCTTCGACGGCGAGTTCCNCCAGCNCCCCTACGTCGGCGAGGGCTCCACCGGCCTCGGCAAGCCACTGAAGGTGATGGTCCACCCCCTGCGGTCCGACCTGCCCATCTTCATCGGCGCCGAGGGGCCGAAGAACGTGGCCCAGACGGCCGAGATCGCCGACGGCTGGCTCCCCCTCTACTACTCGCCGTACCGCCAGGAGGTGTACGCCGACCAGCTGGCCCACGCCTCCGACCACTTCGAGGTGGCCCTCAACGTGGTCGTCACCGAGACCGACGACGACGGCCCCGAGGCACTCGCCGCCGCACTGGCCCCCATCAAGGCCATGCTCGGCTTCTACGTGGGCGGCATGGGCGCCAAGGGCCAGAACTACCACACGAAGCTGATGGCCCGGATGGGCTTCGAGGCCGAGGCCCTACGGGTCCAGGACCTGTTCCTGGAGGGCCGGCGGGACGAGGCCGTCGCCGCGGTGCCCGACGAGTTCGCCGACGAGATCTCGCTCGTCGGCACCGCGGCCCGCATCCGGGACCGCCTGGCCGCCTTCGAGGACAGCCCGGTGACCATGCTCAACGTGGCCCCCCGCTCGGCCGACCAACTCCGCCGCACAATCGACCTCCTCCGCGACTGAACGGTTGTCCAAAACCCGTCGGGCGGGTGTAGTTTCCGCGCCGTGCCGACGGGCCGGGGGGCGACCATCCGTGCGGCGGTGAGCCGCGGCGTCGGCCTCCCGCCGAGCATCGAGGACCTCCACCTCGCCGCGCCCGGACCCGACGAGGTCCGGGTCGAGGTGACGGCCTGCGCGGTCTGCCACTCCGACCTGAGCTACCTGGACGGCACCTGGGCCACCGAGTTCCCCCTGGTCCTCGGCCACGAGGCGGCCGGCCGCGTGCTCGAGTTGGGTGACGAGCCGACCGGGGACCACCCCGGAGGCCCGGCCGGGAACCTCGCCGTGGGCGACCCGGTGGTGGTGACCCTGGTCCGGACGTGCGGCAACTGCCGGGCGTGCCACCGCGGCCACGACGTGGCCTGCACCGGGGACCTCGCCCTGAACGACTGCAGCCCGCTGGCCGACGCAGACGGAAACCCCATCGCCCAGGGCCTGAACGTGGCCGGATTCGCCGAGCAGGTGGTGGTCCACCGCTCCCAGGTGGTCCGCCTCCCCGACGACGTCGACCCGCTGGCCGCCTCCCTGCTGGGCTGTGGGGTCCTGACCGGCTCCGGGGCGGTCACCAACACGGCGGGCGTGGCCGCCGGCGACGCCGTGGTCGTCGTGGGCTGCGGCGGGGTGGGCACCGGCGCCCTCCAGGCGGCCCGCATCGTCGGCGCGGATCCCATCGTGGCCGTCGACCCGTCGCCCGACAAGCGGGCCAGCGCCCTCGGCTTCGGCGCCACCCACGCCGTGGACCCGGTCGCCGAGGACGTCGGGGCGGCCATCACCTCGGCCACCGGCGGGCGCCTGGCCGATCACGTGCTGGTCACCACCGGCGCCCCGGCCGCCCTCGACGGCGCCATCGACCTGCTGGCGCCCATGGGCAACCTGGTCATCGTCGGCATGGCCGGCGACGACGTCACCATGGAGGTGGCTCCCAGCTGGCTGGCCGCCGCCAACAAGTCGATCCTCGGCTCCAAGATGGGCACCATCCGCGTCGCCGACGACGTCCCCGCCCTCATCGGGCACCACCGGGACGGACGTCTCGACCTCCAAGGCATGGTGTCGACCACCCACGGCCTGGACGACATCGCCGAGGCCTTCGACGAGGCGTGGCGCGGCGACGTGCTCCGCACCGTGGTGCTTCCCAACGGGGAGCCGGCCCCTTGCTGATCCGCGACGTCGAGACGTTCGTGGTGGGGAACCCGCCGCCCCGCCACGGCGGCCGGTACTTCATCTTCGTCAAGTTGACCACCGACGACGGGATCGACGGCATCGGCGAGGCCTACGTGGCCACCGTCGGCCCCCACCTGGTGGCCGACATGATCGTCGACGTGGCCGAACGCCANCTGGTGGGCCACCGGCCGTTCGACGTGGAGTCCTTCTGGCGCCGGGCCTACGGCAGCGGCTACGCCCTGCGCCCCGACCCCACCCTGTGCGGGGTGATGAGCGCGCTGGAGGTGGCCTGCTGGGACATCGTCGGCAAGGCCACGGGCCGCCCCGTGTACGACCTGCTGGGCGGCCGGGTCCACGAGGGGCTCCGCTCCTACACCTACCTCTACCCTGAGGGCGGCGACGCCTACGACACGCCCGTTCCCGGGGAGGACGCCGCGCCGAACTTGTACACCGACCCGGACCTGGCCGCCGAAGCGGCCGTACGGGCCATCGAGATGGGCTTCACGGCGATCAAGTTCGATCCCGCCGGGCCCTACACCGTCTACGACGGCCGCCAGCCCTCGCTGGAGCGCCTGGACCTGTCGGAGCGCTACGTGCGGGCCGTGCGCGAGGCGGTGGGCGACCGGGCCGACCTGCTGTTCGGCACCCACGGCCAGTTCACGCCGTCGGGTGCACTGCGTCTGGCCCGCCGAATCGAAAAGTACGACCCGCTGTGGTTCGAGGAGCCGGTCCCCACCGACGACCTCGAGGGGATGGCCCGGGTGGCCGCCGGCACCACCATCCCGGTGGCNACCGGCGAGCGCCTCACCACGGTCACCGAGTTCGCCGCGGTGCTCCGGGCCGGGGCGGCCTCGATCCTCCAGCCCGATCTGGGGCGCAGCGGCGGGATCCTGCAGGGCAAGAAGATCGCCAGCCTCGGCGAGGTCCACCAGGCCCTGTTGGCCCCCCACTGCTACTGCGGCCCGGTGGTCGCCGCGGCCAACATCGCCCTGGCCACCTGCAGCCCCAACTTCCTGGTGCTGGAGTCCATCGACCGNTGGGACGGCTTTCACGCCGACCTGCTGGAGACCCCCATCCGGTGGGAGGACGGCATGGTCGTCCCGTCGACCGAACCGGGCCTGGGCGTGGTCCTCGACGAGGAGGTGGCCCGGGCCCACCCGTACACCGGCGACGAGCTCCACCTGGCTCCCGAGGAGGCCCCCATGGGCTTCGCCGAGGGCCTCGGCGGCCCGGACCGCNCCACCGACGACGAGCCCTGGTGGGACCAGCCCCGATGAGACCCGTCCCCGAGGGTCCCGTCCTTCCATGAGCCCCACCCCCCGATGACCGAACCCCGCCGGGGCCGCCGCAGTGGCCGCTCCAAGGTCCGCGACGTGGTGGCCGAACAGCCGCCGTGGCAGCAGCCGCGCCTGCGCTTCGAGCCCATGCGGGCCGTGTCCGAGGACGAGCTGGAGGCCATCCACCTCGCCTCGCTGCGGGTGCTCGCCGAGACCGGCATTGACTTCCTCGACGACGCCGCCCGGCGCCAGCTGGCCGACNCCGGCTGCGACGTGGACGNCGACCGGGTCCGCTTCGACCCCGAGCTGGTCATGTCGCTGGTGGCCACCGCCCCCGCCGAGTTCACCCTTCACGCCCCGAACCCGGCGCGCCACCTCCACCTGGGGGGTGACGTGCTCACCTACACCAGCGTGGCAAGCCCCCCGTTCGTGACCGGNCTGGGCCGCGACCGCCGCGACGGCAACCGCGACGACTACCGCGACCTGCTCAAGCTGGGGCAGGTCCTCAACGCCGTCCACACCGTGGCCGGCTACCCCGTCGAACCCATGGACCTCCACCCGTCGGTACGCCACCTCCACGCCACCCACGACATGCTGACGCTCTCGGACAAGGTGCCGTTCGTCTACAGCCTGAGTCGCCAGCGCAACCAGGACGCAATCGAGATGACTCGCCTGGCCCGGGGCGTCGACAACGCCACCATGTCCTTCGAGCCGTCGCTCTACTCGGTCATCAACGCCAGCACCCCGCTGCGCTACGACACGGTGATGCTCCACGGCATCCAGGAGATGTCGGCCCGCAACCAGTGCATCGTCATCACCCCGTTCACCCTGGCNGGCGCCATGGCCCCGGTGACGGTGGCCGGTGCGCTGGTCCTCCAGAACGCCGAGGCCCTGGCCNGCATCGCCTACACCCAGGTGGTCCGCCCCGGGGCGCCGGTCATCTATGGCGGCTTCACCTCCAACGTCGACATGCGCTCCGGCTCGCCGGCCTTCGGCACCCCCGAGTACTGGCAGGCCTGCCTGATCGGCGGCCAGCTGGCCCGCCGCTACCGGGTGCCCTACCGGTCGTCGAACGTGAACGCCTCGAACAGCGTCGACTCCCAGTCGGCCACCGAGAGCGCCATCGCCGTGTGGGGCGCGGTGATGGGCGGCGTGAACCTGCTCCTCCACGGCGCCGGCTGGCTGGAGGGCGGCCTGCTCACCTCGTTCGAGAAGATGGTCATCGACGCCGACCTGCTGAACATGGTCACCGCCATGCTCCAGCCGGTCACCATCGACGACGCCGCCCTGGCCGTCGAGGCCATCGCCGAGGTCGGCCCGGCCGGCCACTTCTTCGGCACCCAGCACACCCAGGACCGGTACACCACCGAGCACTTCCAGCCCATGGTGTCGTCGTGGACCAACTTCGAGGCGTGGGACGAGGGCGGTCGCCTCGAGTCGCACCAGCGGGCCGAGGCGCTGGCCCGCACCCTGATCGCCGCCCACGAGGAACCGCCCATGGACCCCGACCGCCGGGCCGCCCTCGACGACTTCGTGGCCCGCCGCGTCGCCGAGGGCGGCGTCGAGACGGACTACTAGGCCCGGAGGACTCCGAGACATGCCCGACCTTCCCGAGAGCACACGGGTCGTCGTCATCGGCGGCGGCGTGGTGGGNGCCTCCGTGCTCTACCACCTCACCAAGGCCNGCTGGACCGACGTCGTCCTCCTGGAGCGCCGAGAGCTGACCGCCGGATCCACCTGGCACGCGGCCGGCGGCATGCACACCATCAACGGCGACCCCAACGTGGCCGCCCTACAGCGCTACACCGTCCAGCTGTACGAGGACCTGGAANGCGAGTCGGGCGTGTCGTGCGGCCTGCACCTGACCGGCGAGGTCATGCTGGCCGACTCCGAGGACCGCATGGACTGGCTGCGCATGGCCCACGCCCGCGGTCGCTACCTGGGCATGCAGACCGAGGTCATCTCGGTGGCCGAGGCCGCCGAGAAGATCCCCTTCATCGTCCCGGACCACTTCGTGGGCGCCCTGTGGGATCCGGTGGGCGGCCACGTCGACCCGTCGGGCGTGACCCACGCGTATGCCGCGGCGGCCCGCATGGCCGGCGCCGAGGTCCACCGCAACACNTGGGCCCACGACGTNNTCCACCGNCCCGACGGCCAGTGGGACGTGGTCACCGANCGNGGCACCATCACCTGCGAGCACGTCGTCAACTGCGGCGGCCTGTGGGCCCGCGAGGTGGGACGCATGTTCGGCCTGGAGCTGCCCATCCTGGCCATGGAGCACATGTACCTGCTCACCGAGGAGCTGCCGGAGATCCAGCCGTGGCTGGACGCCACCGACGGCCACGGAATCGGCGCCGTGGACTTCGGCGGCGAGATCTACACCCGGGCCGAGGCCGGCGGGCTGCTGCTCGGCACCTACGAGAAGGCCTGCGTGCCGTGGTCGGTCCGCGAGACCCCGTGGGACTTCGGCTCCGAGCTGCTCACCCCTGACCTGGAGCGGATCGCCCCGTCGCTGGCCGTCGGTTTCGAGCACTTCCCCATCTACGCCGATGCCGGCATCCGCCAGGTCATCAACGGCCCGTTCACCTTCGCCTCGGACGGCAACCCGCTCATCGGCCCCATCCGCGGCCAGCGGGGCCACTGGGTGGCCTGCGGCGTGATGGCCGGCCTCAGCCAGGGCGGCGGCGTGGGCCTAGCCATGGCCAACTGGATGACCACCGGCGACCCGGGCTTCGACGTGTGGGGCATGGACGTGTCCCGCTACGGCGACTGGACCACGCCCTCGTACACGAAGGCCAAGGTCATGGAGAACTACAGCCGTCGGTTCTCCATCTCGTTCCCCAACGAAGAGCTGCCCGCCGGGCGGCCAATGCACACGTCGCCCATCCACGGACGTCTGTCGGACTGCAACGCCGTGTGGGGGTCGTCGTACGGGCTGGAGACCGCCCTGTGGTTCCAGCGGCCCGACGCCGAGCCGGTCGAGGAGGTGACCTTCCACCGGTCCAACGCCTTCGACGTGGTGGCCGAGGAGGTCCGCGCCGTGCGCACCGGCGTGGGCCTCATCGAGACCACCGGCTTCGCCAAGCACGAGTTCACCGGCCCCGGCGCCCGGGACCTGCTGGAGCGGGTCCTTGCCAACCGCATCCCGCCGCCGGGCCGCATGGCCCTGGCCCCCATGCTCGACCACGGCGGCCGCCTNATCGGCGACTTCACCGTGGCCTGCCTCGCCGACCCTTTCGACGGGGCCGAGACCTTCCTGGTACTGGGCTCCGGGGTGGCCGAGGGGTACCACCAGCGCTGGTTCCTCCAGCAGGTCGCCGAGGCCACCGGGACGGACGGCGAGCCGGTCTCCTACCGGCCGCTGGGCCACGAGCTGGCCGGCCTGTCCCTAGCCGGCCCGGCCGCCCGAGACGTCCTGGCCGCGGTGGCCGGCGACGCCGACGTCTCGAGCGAGGGCTTCCGGTTCCGGGACGTGCGCCGCATGGACCTCGGCATGGTCCCGACGCTGGTCGGGCGNATCACCTTCACCGGCGACCTGGGCTACGAGATGTGGGTCCCGGCATCGCTCCAGCAGCGCCTGTTCGACCTCCTGGTGGAGGCCGGTGGACCCCACGGGTTGCGGCCCTTCGGCCTCCGGGCGCTCGACTCGATGCGATTCGACAAGGGCTTCGGCGCCTGGGCCAGCGAGTACCGGCCCATCTACACCCCGGGCGAGGCCGGCATGGACCCCTTCGTGGCCCTGACGACCGCTGACGGCACCGACCGAGACTTCATCGGCCGCGACGCCGTGGTGGCCGAGCGGGCCTCGGGCCCCGAGCGGCGCCTCTGCCTGTTCACCCTCGACGACGGGGGCGTGCCCACCGGGCGGCCTGCTTCCGGACATCGGGCCGGCACCGACGTGCTGGGCGACGAGCCGATCTGGCACGGCGACGAGGTGGTGGGATGGGCCACGTCGGGCGGCTACGCCCACTGGTCGGAGGCCTCGTGCGCCCTGGGCTACGTGCCCACCGCGCTGGCCGACCCGGCCACGNCGGGCGACGGCTTCGAGCTCGAGGTGCTCGGGGTGCGACGGGCCGCCACCCGCCGCGACGAGCCGCTGTTCGACCCCTCGGGGTCGCGGATGANGGGGTAGGACGAGATGGCAGGACCCGTGCCCGTCCGGGACNATCCTGACGACCCGATGGTGCGCCGGGCGGCCACCATCGGCCACCGGATGGCCATGGGGCCCGGCGAGCCGGCCCTGTCCGAGTGGGCGGCCGCCGGCCTGGAGCTGCCCGACGAGNTGGCCATGATGCGGTACCGCCTCGACCGGACCGTGGCCCAGCTGGTCGAACGCGACCTCGACGGGATCCTCCTGTTCGACCCCATGAANGTCATGTACGTGACGTACGCCCCCAACATGCAGGTCTGGATCCTCCACAACCAGGCCCGCTACGCCTTCGTGGGCGCCGACGGGACGCTCGTCCTGTTCGACTACCCGAACTCCGAGTTCCTGTCGGCCCACAACCCCTTCGTGTCCGACCGCCGCCAGGCCCGGAACTTCACCTACTTCCTGACCGGCGNCCGGATGGAGGAGCAGGCCAAGGGCTTCGCCCAGGAGGTGGCCGACCTGGTCCGGGCCCACGGCGCCGGCACCCGCCGCGTCGCCGTCGACTCGTCGACCACGCTGGGCATCACGTCGCTGCTCGACGAGGGCCTGGAGTTGGTCGAGGGCACCCGGGTCATGGAGGAGGCCCGCAAGGTCAAGGGCCCCGACGAGCTGAAGGCCATGCGCTGCTCGGTGCAGGCCACGCTCACCTCGTGCCGCCTCATGTTCGAGGCAATGCGTCCCGGGATGACCGAGAACCAGATCTGGGGCGTGCTGTGGGCCGAGATGATCGCCCGCCACGGCGAGTGGATGGAGTGCCGGCTGTTGGCCGCCGGCCCGCGCACCAACCCTTGGTTCCAGGAGTGCAGCAGCTACCAGGTGGCCGACGGCGACGTGGTGGCCTTCGACACCGACCTGGTGGGCGCCTACGGGATGATGACCGACATCTCCCGCACCTGGACATGCGGCGACGCCCCGCCCACCCCGGAGGCCCGACACGCCCACGAGCTGGCCGTCGAGCAGTTGACCCGCAACATCGAGCTGGTCCGTCCCGGTGCCACCTTCCACGAGATCTGCCACCGGGCCTGGTTCCCGCCCGAGGAGGAGTACCGCCACTACTCGTGCCTGTTCCACGGGGTCGGCCAGTGCGACGAGTACCCGTCCATCGTGTTCCCCAGCGCCTGGGAGGCGTCAGGCTACGACGGGGTCCTGGAGCCGGGCATGGTCCTGACCGTGGAGGCCTACGTGGGCGCCCGCTCCGGCGGCCAGGGCGTGAAGCTGGAGGACCAGGTGCTGGTCACCGAGGACGGGTGTGAGAACCTGAGCCCGTGGACCCTCGACCTCGACCGCTTCGAGCCCCTGCCCTGAACCGGAGGCCGACTCCTGCCCTGCCCGGGGGGCTGGACCTGGCCGGGGGGAACCGCCAGTGAGGGAGGCCAGCGAGGGAGGCTCGGTGGGCCACGACGCCGAGTACACCGCCCTGATCCGGCGGATCATGCCGTTCTGCGACGTGCTCGGCCTGACGGTGGTCAGCGCCTCGTCCGACCGGGTGGAGGCCACCGTCGAGTGGACCGAGGAGCGCACCACCGTGTTCGGTGGCCTGCACGGCGGCTACGTCATGGCCGTGGCCGACTCGGTCGGCGCCCTGTGCGCGGCCCAGAACCTGGCCGAAGGGGCTGGCACGTCGACCATCGAGTCCAAGACGAACTTCCTGCGTCCGATCATGGAGGGTATGGCCACCATCGTGGCCACGCCGGTCCACGTGGGCCGCACCACCATCGTGGTCCAGACCGAGGTGCTGCGGAACGACGGCAAGCGGGCCGCCCTCACCACCCAGACCCAGGCGGTGCACCCCGCCGACTCGTGACGGCCCGGCTCAGACCCTCGGGTCCGGAAAGCCTTCTGGACGCCTAGCGCCCCTTGAACTCGGGGGCGCGCTTCTCGATCCAGGCCCGGCCGGCCTCCCGGGAATCCTCGGACCCGAAGTTGGCCGCCTGGGCGGCCGCCTCAGCCTCCAGGGCCTGCGACATCGACGTCTCGACCCCGTGGTTCAGCAGGGCCTTGCTCATCGACAGGGCCAGCGGCGGCCCCGCCGCGATGCGGGCCACCACGTCGTCCACGTGGGCGTCCAACTCGTCGTCGGGCAGCACCCGGTTCACCAGGCCGATGCGGTCGGCCTCGGCGGCGTCGATCACCTCGGCCAGCAGGGCCAGCTCCTTGGCCCGGTGGAGGCCGATCCGTCGGGGCAGGACCCACGAGCCGCCGAAGTCCAGGCTGATGCCCCGACGGGCGAAGATCTCCGAGAAGCGGGCATTCTCGGAGGCATAGACGAGGTCGCAGCCCAGGGCCAGATTCAGGCCGGCCCCCACGGCGATGCCCCGGACCTTGGCCACCACCGGGTGCTGGCACTCGTGCAGGGCCTGGGCCGACGCCTTGATCATCCGCAGGTTCCGTAGCGCCGGCTTCGCCGCCACGGCCCCGGTGGCCCGCTTCGACTGCCCGCCCACGTCGGCGCCCGAGCAGAAGTTCCCGCCCGCCCCGGTGACCACCACGCAGCGCACGGTGTCATCGGCGTTCAGGTCGCGCATGATCCGCCCGAACTCGGCGAACATCGTGCCGGTCATGGCGTTCATGACCTCGGGCCGGTCGATGGTGACGATGACGACGGTCCCGTCCCGGTCGACCCGCAGGCCGTCGGCCCCCTCGTGCCGGCGTGGCTCCCGGTCCTCCGCCTGGTCCTCCGCCCCGTCTCCTGCCTGGTCATCGCCCATGCCTGCCGACGCTAGGTCGGGCCCGGGCTGTGGGTCTCGTCCGGCGGGCCTCGTCCGGTGAACCGGGGAGGCGGGCCGGGTCGTCGGTAGGGTCCGGCCGTGGACCTGGATCTGACGGAGGATCAGGAAACGATCCGTGAGGTCTTCGCCGCCTTCTTCGACGGCGAGACGGGGCCCGAACGGGCCCGAGCCGCCGAGCCCCTCGGCGTCGACGCCGCCGCCTGGGAGCGCCTCCTGGAGACCGGTGCCCCCGGCATGGGCGTGTCCGAGGACGCCGGTGGGGGCGGGGCCTCGCTGGCCGACCTGGTCGTGGTGGCCACCGAAGCCGGCGCCCGCATCGCCCCCCTGCCCCTGGTCGACCACGCCGTGGCGGCCCGCCTCCTGGCCGGCCTTGGGATCGGCAGCGAAGACGGCACCCTCGACGAGGGCGTCCTGGCCGGCACCACCATCGTGGGCCTGGCCCTGCGTCCGGCGGTCGACGGCGTGGCCCGCACCGCGCCGACCGGCGCCGCAGCCCACCGGATCGTGGCCCTCGACGGCGACCGCCTCGTGCTCGACGGACCCGTCGATGACCCGTCGGCCGGACTCCTGGCCAACCACGGCTGCCTGCCGCTGGCCCACCGCGACTTGGCCGGGGCCGAGGTTCTGGCCACCGGACCCGACGCGGTGGCCGCCCACGCCCGGGCCGTCGACGAGTGGCGCACCCTCACCGCGGCCACCCTGGTCGGCATCGCCCGTGCCGCCACCGACCTCGGCGTGGCCTATGTCATGGAACGCGAGCAGTTCGGACGACCGGTGGGCAGCTTCCAGGCCGTCCAGCACCTCCTGGCCGACCTGCCGGGCCTGGTCGACGGAGCCCACCTGCTGGCCTCCAAGGCCGCCTGGGCCGGCGACAGCGCGTCGCGGGGCATCGCCGGGGTCCTCGACGTCGACGCCAACGACGTGACCGACTTCGGCGCCCTGGCTGCCATGGCTTTCGTCGCGGCCGGCGAAGCGGCCGGCCTCGCCACCGACCGCAGCCTCCACGTGCACGGCGGCTACGGCTTCAGCGAGGAGTACGACGTGCAGCTGTACTACCGGCGGGCCCGGGCCCTGGCCTANGTGCTGGGCGACCCGGCCGCCGAGTGCCGTCGCCTGGCCCGGATGTTCCCGGCACCCGGTAACGGGTCGGAGGCCACCTGATGGACTTCTCCCTGGGCGATCGGGCCGAGGCCTTCCGCGACGAGGTGCGGGCCTTCCTGGCCGAGCACCTCACCGCCGACGTGGTGGAACGCATGCACGCCACCGGCACGTTCAACGACAAGGACTTCAACGGGGCCATGGCCGAGGCCGGCCTGCTGGCCGGGGCTATCCCCGGCTACGGCGACCGCGATCCCATCGAGCTCTACGTGCTGTTCAACGAGCTGGAGAAGGCCGGCGCCCCCTACGACGGCTTGGCCGTCAGCATGCTGGTGGCCGGCGTTGTCAACGCCGTGGGAACCGACTTCCACCGCGAGACCGTGCTCCCCCGGCTGCTGACCGGGCGGTCCAACTGCTGCCTCGGCTACAGCGAGCCCGACCACGGCTCCGACGTGGCCGCCATCACCACGAAGGCGGTCCGCGACGGCGGCGAGTGGGTGGTTGACGGCCAGAAGATGTGGACCACCATGGCCCACGAGGCCGACTGGGTGATCCTGCTCACCCGCACCAACCCGGACGTGCCCAAGCACAAGGGCCTGACCATGTTTCTGGTCCCCATGGACACCCCGGGCATCGAGGTGCAGCCGGTGCCGACCATGGCCTCGGAGCGGACCAACGCCACCTTCTACGACGGCGTCCGGGTGGACGACCAGTGGCGCCTCGGCGAGGTCGANGGCGGCTGGGCGGTCATGGGCGTGGCCCTGGCCTTCGAGCGGGGTGTCATGGGCGGCACCAACCCTGCCGTGCCCCTGCTCCGCCATGTCCGGGCCTGGGCCGCAGAGGCCCCGTCGCCCGACGGGGGCAGNATGGCCGACGATCCGCTTCTCCAAGAGCGGATGGCCCGCACGGCCATGGCCAATCAGGTTTCGCAGCTGCTCACCCTGCGGGCAGCGTGGATCGCCGCCACCGGCGGCCTGCCCGGCCTGGAGGGCTCGATGGCCAAGCTGTACGCCACCGAGCGCTACCAGCAGGCCGTCGGCTGGTTCCAGCAGATGGCCGGCGCCGAAGGCCTGCTCTCGTTCGGCATGGACGGTGCGGCAGCCGACGGCTGGATCGACTACGACGGCCGCCACTCGCCGGTCACCACCATCTACGGCGGGACCACCGAGATCAACCGCAACAACGTCGCCGAACGGCACCTGGGGCTCCCCCGGGCCCGCTGAGGCCCCGTTGCCGGGAAGATGGTCGCTGGGAGCCCCCGTTTCGGGCACCCCTTCAGTCGAGGAGTCGGTTCCGCAGTTCGCTGATCCGCCGGTCGTCGATGCCGAAACCGTCCCGGAACATCGCCTCGGCACCACCCCAGTGGTCGTCGACGGCCGCCATCTGGGCGGTGACGGCCTCGGCATCGACCTCCAGGAAGGGTCGCATCAACTCGACGGCACCCGGCGTGGCCCAACCCCCCGCCACCAGGCCGGCCAACCGGTCCTCGGCCCCCCGGTTGCTCTCCAGATAGTGGGCCACCACGGCGTCGCGTTCGACGCCGAGCAGCAGGAGCAGGGCCGTTCCCACCCACCCGGCCCGGTCCTTGCCGGCCGAGCAGTGCCAGACCAGCGGCCACCGCTCCGGGTCACCGACCACCGAGAACACCTCGGCGAAGGCGGCCACCCGCCGAGGGTCCGTGGCCATCCTCTCCGCGCCGTGCACGGTGATGGCCAGCGCCCGCCCGTCGGACCACACGGACCGCATCTCGTCCTCGTCTCCCCGCATCAAAATGGCCCGGATCTCGGCCCCCATCCCGGCATCGTCGGGGATGGGGACGGGCGCCTGGTCGACGCCGACAGGTACCACGTCCGGACCGTCGACAGCGATGTCGGAGTCGGCCCGGAGGTCGACCACCGTCCGCACCGCAAGTGCCTCAAGGCGGGCNAGGTCGGCATCAGTGGCATCGGCCAGGTGGCCGGACCGCCACAGCAGGCCCCCGGCCGTGGACCGCCCGTCGACGGTCGGCAACCCGCCNATCCCCCGGAAGTTCGAGATGCCGTCCATCGAGGGGGCGAGATCCGGCAGAGTCACCAGTGCATGCTGGCACCCCGTGGGAGGCCACCTACGATCCAGGGCGTGACGCCCCCTCAGGACGACGCCAGCCCCAACCTGCTGGTCGACGACCCCCGTCCCGGGGTGCGCCGACTCACTCTGAACCGGCCGGAGAAGCGCAACGCCCTGGACAACGCGCTGCGGACCGCCCTCTTCGACGCGCTCCGGGCCGCCGACGTGGACGACGCCATCCACGTGACCATCCTGCGGGGCGCTGGACCCTGCTTCTCGTCGGGCTACGACCTCGGCTCGGACTTGTCGGCCGATCGGCCCACCTACACTGCGGGCGGCGACGGCTCGTGGCCCCGCCAGGCCACAGAGGGCTGGCTGTCGCTATGGGACCTGGCCAAGCCGGTCATCGCCCAGGTCCACGGCTACGCCATGGCCGGGGGCTCGGANCTGGCCGCTGCCTGCGACCTCGTCTACCTGGCCGACGACGCCACCATCTCCCATCCCGTCCTGCGTGTGGCCGGCACGCCGGACTTCGCCGTTCATCCTTGGCTGGTCGGCCTCCGCAACGCCTTGGAGATGGTCCTGACGGGCGACGCGGTGACCGCCGACGAGGCCGTCCGGGTCGGCTACGCCAACCGGGCGTACCCGGCCGCCGAGCTGGANGACGCTGTGCTGATTACCGCAGAGCGCATGGCGACCATCCCCCACGAACTGCTGCAGTTGAACAAGCGGTGGGTTTACAGGGCAATGGACGCCATGGGCGCCCGCACGGCCATCCGCTCCGCGGTCGACCTCGGGTCGCTAGCCCAGAAGGCCCCGGGCCTCCAAGCCAACCTGGCCGACCTGCGGAGCCGGATCCGGGGCGCGGCGGCCGGCGACTGACCCGGTTCCTGACGAGGCTGCTCAGGCGCCGGCCCGGGCACCCCTCCTGGCCAAGCGGGCTTCGAAGGCCTCGGCCTGGGCCACTAGGGCGTCGGGGATGGCCATGATCTTCTCCTGCAACTCCGACGCCCGGGCGTCGAGGCCCTCCATCTCGGCAATGCGCCAGTGNCGGATCAGCGGACGGACCACCTGCTCGGCGTGGATCCGTAGGTTGTAGATCCCCGCCCTAGCGATGGCCACGGCCCGCCGGTTGAAGTTGGGGATCCCGGTGCCCGGCATCTTGAAGTCGGCCAGCACGCGGTGGATGGCATCCAGCACCAAGTTCGGCGCTTCCCGCAGCATGGCCGTGGTGACACCGCGGTAAAAGAGGAAGTGGTGGTTCTCGTCGGCCGCCACCCGGCTCATCACCTCGTGGGCGATCTCGCAGTCGGCCTTCACGCCGGCGTTTCGGTGGCTGATGCGCGTGGCCAACTCCTGGGCCGACGTGTAGGCGAAAACCTCCACCGGGCACGGCGAGTCGTACCGCCACCCCTTGGTCACCGTGGCCANCCGCTCGTCCTCCAGGTTGGCCGGATCGCAGTTGCGGGTGGCCAGCAGGTANTTGCGGATGGCGATGGAGTGCTGGCCCTCCTCGGCTGTCCACTGCCGGGACCACTCCACCATCGGCGAGCCCTCGGCAAACGAGCCGGAGATCTTGGCGTGGTAGTAGGGCAGGTTGTCCTCGGTCAGCANGTTCAGTTGCAGGGCGGTGCGGACTTCGGGCGACAGCGAGGCCTGNGACTCGTCCCATGGCTCGTCGCGGAAGCTCCGCCCCAGCTCCCACGGCACCACCTCGTGGGCATACCAGTGCTGGCGGCGCTCCCGGTGGTCAGCCATGAGCCGGGAGATCTCCGGCTCCACGGAGGTCACCAGCTCGAACGNCTCGGCGGTGGCGGTCACGAGGTTCTGGTTCCTCCGGGGTCTGGCGTCACCGCCGAGGGGGCGGGGTGGCGGGCTGGCCGACGCACGTGGGTAAAGGCTACGACCCCCGGCGCTTCGCCGCGGGCGGTCACCGGGGGCCGGAACCGGATCACCGGGATCAGGCCGCGGCCGTCTGCAGGTCGTCGTAGGTCTTGTTCCGCCGGAACTCCAGCAGGATCTTCTTTGAGGTCACCGCCAGAATGGCCCCGGCAAACATGGTGAGGAACGCACCCGCCCCTGTCACCACGTTCAGGTCGGACACCCTGGCCAGGCTGGCCACCCAGATGATTCCGATGAGCGACAAAGCTCCACCGGCCGCCGCCACCGCGGCGCTCCACCTCCAGCGTCGTTGCTCATCGAGCCCGAGCAGGCCAGAGGCGGGCACGGTCAGGCCCGCGCCGATGATAGACCCCACCAGGGCCAACTTGCCGAGTCCAGCGCCCTGGTCGGTGTAGCCGTCGGTGATGACCTTG
>PBUO01000073.1 GCA_002727895.1 Acidimicrobiaceae bacterium
TCGTCGTGCAGCGTGACCTCGATGGTCGTGCAGTAGCCGGCCATGGCCTCGTCGACGGAGTTGTCGACGACCTCCCAGACCAGGTGGTGGAGGCCGGTCGGGCCAGTCGATCCGATGTACATCCCGGGCCGCTTCCGGACGGCTTCGAGCCCCTCCAGGACGGTGATGTCGGCCGCCCCGTAGGAGGTCTCGGTCCTGGTCATCGGATCCCCTCCAGGAGCGTCGTCGCCGGGAGGGAAAGCCCGCTCGGAAAAGGTGCCGTTGGGGTGGAAAACCGCTGGTCAGAGGGCATCTTCACGGTCCGCCCAGCCTACCAGCGCAGGGTACCGCGGCCACGGATCTCAGGGCCCGTTCCGGGGCTCCACCCGCACCTTCACCGCGGTGATGGTGTCCGGTCCGACAAGGGCGTCGAGCCGCTCCAGGAGGCGGGCCTCAAGCCACGCCACCTGGCTGGCCCAGGCCGGGTCGTCGACGCCGACCACCAGCTCCGTACCACGGACCGCCACGGCCCGGACGTGGGCGGCCAGATCCTCGCCGACCACTTCGGGCCACCGCTCGACGATCAGCGTCGTGCTGTCGATGTCCGCTGCTCCGAGGCCGGCCAGGAGGCGCTCAAGGGTCCGCCGAAGGGGCACTGGTCCCGTCGGGCGCTTCATCCACCGACCCCCGAGCCGACGACGAGGTCCATCACCGCGTCGAACCGGACGCTGTCGGGCACCGCGGCGGCAGCCGTCACCACCACCTGCGCATCGGGGACCAGGGAGACCAGAGCCTCGGCCCGCTCCCGGTCGAGTTCCGAGAACACGTCGTCGAGGAGCACCATGGGAGAGGTCCCCGTCCGTTCGGCCACCAGGCGGTGCCCGGCCAGGCGGAGGGCAAGGGCTACCGACCGCTGTTCGCCCTGCGAGGCGTGCGTCCGTGCCGGCATGCCGTCCAGGGTGAGTTTCACATCGTCGCGTTGCGGTCCGACGGTGGTCATCCCCCGGCGGAGGTCGTCGTCCCGGACTCGGTGCAGGGCCGCGGCCAGGCCCTCAGCCGTCCAGTCGGCCACCGGGGTGGCGGTCAGCGTGCTCCGGCCGCTGGTCAGGCGATCGGAGACCACGGCGGCCAGGGGCTCGAGGGCCACCAAGGCCTCGGTCCGCGCTGCGGCCAGGGCCTCGCCAGCCTTGGCCAACTTGGCGTCCCACACTTCTAGCGTCGCCGCCACGTCCGGAGTCAGCCGACCCCGGGCCTGCTTGAGGAGTGCGTTGCGCTGACGCAGCACCCGGTCGACTTCGACCCGGAGGCCGTGGTTCCGCGGATGCAGGTCGACCAGAAGGTCGTCGAGCCAGGTGCGCCGCTCCCCCGGCGATCCCTTGACGAGGGTCAGGTCGTCGGGTGAGAAGACCGTGGTCCGGAAGTGGCCAAGGAGGTCCCGAAGCCGGGTCACCCGCTGACGGTTCACCTGGATCCGGTTGCGTCCGGTGGACGAGAGCTCAGCCTCAAGGAGGACAACCCTTCCACCGTCATCAACCTCGGCCCGGACGACGGCACGTTCGGCGCCCTGTCGGACAAGAGCCTCGGTCGGCGCCCCCCGGAACGACGACCCACGAGACAGCCAGGCCATGGCCTCCAGGAGATTGGTCTTCCCCCAACCATTGGGCCCCATGAGCAGGGTCACCCCCGGCTCGAGGGACAGGTCGACCTCGCGATGGTTGCGGTAGTCGATCAGCCAGAGGCGGGAGATGGTCACGGCGGTCGACCTCCGGCGAGGCTGTCGTCCGTCGTCGGGTCAGGACACCCGGACCGGCATCAGGAGGTAAAGGAACTGCTCGTCGCCGATGGAACGCAACACGGCCGGCCGACTGGCCTCGCTGGTCTCGAGGCGAACCTCGTCACCGGGGCTGACCTCCAGGCCGTCAAGGAGGAACTGCGGGTTGAAGGCCACGGTCAGGTCCTCACCGGTGTACTCGGCGTCCACGGTCTCTCGGGCCTGGCCCACGTCCTGAGTGATGGCAACCAGTTCGAGACCGTCCGCGGACATGGCCAGGCGCACCGGCGTGGCCTCCTGAGCAAGGATCCTCACCCGTCGGACCGCCTCCTGAAGGGCGACGCGGTCCACGACCAGCGCGTTGGGATGGTCATCGGGTATCAGGCCGCCGTAGTTCGGGAACTCCCCTTCGATGAGCCGGGTCTCCACCTGCACGTCGCCCACCTCGAAAACGGCGTCGCGCTCACCGAGGCGGATGGTGAGCTCGTCGACGTCACCGAGGATCTTTCCCACCATCTCCAGGGCCCGCGACGGAACCAGAACCGTCTGGTCCCGCCCGAGGACCGAAGTACCCGGGAGGTCGCGGACAGCCAGTCGGTACGAATCGGTAGCCACCAGGCGCAGCCCGTCGGCCTCGGCAGCCATCAGCACGCCGGTCAGGACCTGGCGGGTGTCGTCCACGCTGGCCGCCTTGGTGACCTGGTCCAACGCGTCGGCCACCGAGCGGGCATCGAGGGTGACCGACTCCCCACCTGGTACCTCGAACTTTGGGTACTCCTCGGCCGACATGGTCCGCAGGCTGAAATCGGACCGACCGGAGACGAGACTGGCTCCGTCCTCGTTCACCGAGAACTCCACCTGTCCGCTGTCCAGTGCCCTCACGATCTCGGCGGCCAGCTGGGCGGACAGGACCACGGAACCATCCGCGGCTCCTCCGACTTCGGCGACGACCCGGACGGTGAGGTCCATGTCACTGCCCACCACAGTCAGACAATTTCCCTCAACCGTGAGGTGGAGGCCGGACAGGACCTGAAGGGTTCCTCCCCGACCTGCCACGGCCCTCCGGGCGATGGAGAAGGCGTGGTCGAGGACGTCGCGTTCACAACGGAACTTCACAGGGCGGTCACTTTCGACATGTCGTTCTTCTGGTCAGGTAATAGCAGCAATAAGTGCTGTGGATTGTGGAGTATCGCCCATCTTCGCAGGTCAGGGTGACGATGTCTGTCCCACTGTCGTCCCCGCGCGTCCACAGGGGGTTGGAGGTGGTCCCAGAGGGGTGGGGACGTTCGATCCGTCCTCCCCGGTCGGTCCACAGGAAAGTTCCGTGATTCCGGCAGGTGATCCACTGTCGCGTCCACAGCATGACTGGCTGGGGTGATCCGGATCAGTCGCCAGACCGGATGGAGGAGACCAGGCTCGAGACCTGGTCGTAGATCTCCCGTCGTTCCGGCATGAGCTTGGTGATCTTGTCGACGGCGTGGATGACCGTGGTGTGGTCTCGGCCTCCGAACTCCCGGCCGATGGCGGGATAACTCAGGTCGGTGAGCTCCCGGAAGACGTACATCGAAACCTGACGGGCGGTGACCAGCGGACGCCGACGACTGGCGCCTACTAGGTCCTCTCGGGTGAAGCCATATAACTGCGAGGTCCGGTCCAAGATCAGGTCCGGGGTGATGACCAGTGGTGCCGCATTTGTGATCAGGTCGTCGAGCACGGTGATGGCCAAATCGAGGGTGCAAGGCATCTGATTCAGGCTTGAGTAGGCGATTACCCGGGTGAGGGCGCCCTCCAACTCCCGGATGTTCTCGGCGACGTTCTCGGCAATGAAGAGCAGGACTTCGTCGGGAACCGGTGCGGTGGGCTTGGCCCGCTCGACCTTCATCCGGAGGATGGCCAGGCGGGTCTCGACGTCCGGGGGTTGGATATGGGTGACCAGGCCCATCTTGAACCGACTCCGGAGGCGGTCCTCCAGTGTTGGGATGGAGTCCGGCGAGCGGTCGCTGGTCAGGACGATCTGGCCGCCGTCCTCCTGGATGGAGTTGAAGGTGTGGAAGAACTCCTCCTGGAGACCCTCCTTGCCTTCCATGAACTGGATGTCGTCGACCAGTAGGAGGTCATTGCGGCGGTAGCGGTCCTTGAACTCGTGGAGTTGCTTGTTCTTGATGGCCTCGACGAAGCGGTTCATGAACGTCTCGCTGGAGACGTAGCGGACCTGCTGGGTCGGATAGTGGTTGTTGACGTAGTTCCCAACGGCCTGGAGGAGGTGGGTCTTGCCCAGGCCGGCGTCGCCGTAGATGAACAGCGGGTTGTACACCCGGCCGGGCGTCTCAGCCACGGCCAGCGACGCGGCGTGGGCGAATCGATTGGACTGGCCGATGACGAAGTCGTCGAAGGTGAGGCGGCCGGCGAGAGGGATGTCGCTGGCCGGAACGGACTTGGGTCCCGATCCAGGCGAGTGGTCGGTCGGATCAATTGGCAACGTGTTGGACGACGGACCTGTGGTAGGCGGGGTCGTTCCCACGGGGGCCGGCATCGCTTGGGCGGCGGTCATTGAGATCACGTCGTCGACCGGGTCCGGGTCTTGGCGAACCACGATGTTGAGGATGAGCTGGTCGTCGCTGACCTCGGAGATCGCCTGGTGGACCATGTCGTGGTAGCGGCCCTCGATGCGGTCGAGCGTGACCACGCTCGGGACCGAGATGGTCAGAGTCTCCTCGTCGGCGGAAACCGGTTCCGCCGCGCTGAACGTCATCTGCCAGATGACGTCCGAGACCTTCTCCTGGATCGCCGCGGCACAGGCCTCCCACAGGACCGTCGCATCAGCCATCGTCTTGCCTCCGTTCGGGTTTTCCACGGGTGTGGAATCACCTGTGGAAGAATTGCCGGAACGCGGAAAACGGCCGTTGGTGGCCCACTCCGCCCTCTCGATGGGCGGGGCAACGTAGCAGCCTGTGGATGACCGCGCGCAAGGACGAAAAAGGGGTCGCGTCGCGCCTGTTCATCCTTGCTTTCGCGCGGAACGCGCGCACGGTGGCCCTGTCGTCGGGATCGACCTCGAGACGAGATGGATCGCTTCTGAAACCAGTGGAGAGCCTGTGGACACTGTGGATAACTCGGAAGCGGAGCTCCGGGTCCTGGCTATCCGTGAGGGCGGTCGTCGCCGACGGTTGGCGCGTCCCCCGCATCGGCCGTAGCCTGAGGGCCAGGTTCCATCCGTCGACGCCCAAACCATGGTGGTGATGGGAGGAGCCCCGGGTCGACGGCGACGTCGACCCCACCGTCGCAGAAGACGGTGGCCGATGAGCATCGCCTCGAACGATCGGGAGCGAACGGGTCGGCGCGAACCCATGAAATCGACGGCACCCCGGGCGCTCCCCCTCCTGATGACGCCAGGGTGGCCGAGAGGAGTGCTTCGATGAAGCGTACGTACCAGCCAAACACCAGGAAGCGGGCCCGCAAGCACGGCTTCCGCAAGCGGATGCAGACCCGTGCNGGCCGGGCCATCATTGCTGCGCGGNGGCAGAAGGGCCGGGCCCGCCTGTCGGCTTGATTGGCCGACTCCGACTCCGCGACGACTTCCGACGCCTGCGTCGGGAGGGGCGGACGGTCCGACGGGGTCCGCTCCGCCTGGTCCATTGTGCGACTGGAGCCGGGCCGGATNCCGGTACGAGGGTCGCCTATGCGATCCCCCGGACAGTCGGCTCGGCGGTGGTTCGCAACCGGATCCGTCGTCGACTCCGGGCGATCCTCGTCGAAAGGGATCGCCGGCCCGGTGGAGTGCCCACGGGGGACTACCTCGTGAGGGTCTCGCCGGCTGCGGCGACCTCGTCGTATGCGGAGCTGGATTCCCTGGTCGCCGAGGCTCTGGACGCCCTNGCGGACCGGGCGACGAACCNTACTCTCGACNCTTCCTTACCATGACGAAAACCCCCTCTGACCTAGGCATATTCGCCCGACTCCTGCTCCGAGGCGTGCGTGCGTACCAGCGCGCCGTCGACGGTCGCCCCACGCCGTGTCGCTACCTGCCGACATGTTCGAACTACGCCCTCGACGCTGTCGAGGGCCACGGGGCGCTCCGGGGCACGGTGCTCACCGTCCGTCGTCTGGCTCGCTGCCATCCGTGGGGGGGCCAGGGCTGGGATCCGGTTCCCCGCCGAGCCTCCTCCGCCCACCCCGAAAGCGTCCTGAATGCCGACGCAATCCACGAGTAGGAACCCATGTTCGACCTGATCGCCTCCGTCCTGTCCTGGTTCTACGACCTGGTCCCCAGCTTCGGCCTGGCCATCGTGATGCTCACCCTCGTGGTAATGGTGATCGTGACGCCGCTGACCCTCAAGGGGACGCGGTCGATGATCAAGATGCAGCACCTCCAGCCGGAGATGAAGAAGATTCAGACCCGGCACAAGGGTGACCGGGAGGCCATGAACCGGGAGATGATGGCCTTCTACCAGGCCAACAACATCAACCCGATGGGTGGCTGCTTGCCGCTGCTGATCCAGGCGCCGGTGTTTATGGTCCTCTACAACGTNCTGCGGGGCATGACCCGGCGGCTCTCGGACCTGGGGGATGGTGCCGGTTGGGTGGCNGGACGCCTNGGTGGCGGCGAGGAGGGTGTCCTCACCGGTGCCGGTGACGCCCCGCAGGTCTTCTACCCGGCATACGTGGACGAGGGTTCGAACCTCTTCCGGGACCTGGCGTCGGAGACCGAGATGCTGTTCCTCGGCGTTGATCTGTCGCGAACGGCCAGTCGGGCCCTGTCGGAGGGCATCGGCGCTGCGCTCCCCTACTTCTTCCTGCTGTTGGTGGTGTTCGTTAGTTCCTGGTACCAGCAGCGCCAGATCCGGGGTCGGAACCCCGACGCGACGATCAATCCGCAGCAGCAGATGATCATGAAGGTGATGCCGTTCTTCCTGCCGGTCATCTCCTTCAGCCTGGACGCGGCCCTCGTCCTGTACTTCGTAGTTTCGAACCTGTACCGGATCGGCCAGCAGGCCTATATCACCCGCACGCTCTACGGCCCGGGGCGCGAGCAGCCGGCAGTGGTCATCCCAGAGCGTGCTGAGTCCGCCAAGGACGGGAAGAACAAGGGAAGCGGGAAGAACAAGGGTGGCGCGTCCTCCGAGAGAGCGTCCACCGGAAACAGGCCCAAGGGGGGATCCGGGAGCAAGGNGTCGGGCCAGGCGGCAGGCCAGGGCTCGAGTGGGTCGACGAAGGCCGGGCGGACCACGGCCGGCGCNAATANTAATCGTTCTCAAAAGATCGACGAGGAGGCACCCGACCAGGGTGGATCCGGAACTCGGAGCTCGAAGGGCTCGAGGAACCGGAAGGCAGCGAAGCCAGCNTCCCCGGCGAAGAAGAAGGCGGATCGTCGTGGACGNAGGAAGGCGTCCGACGAGCCTGCAACCAGTGAAAAGCGGCCGCCGGCCGGACGTTCGAGCGGTGGGCGGACGACGCCCCCGGGAACGGCCGGTACGCGCAGCGCCAAGAAGAAGAGGAGGAAGTGAGCATGGAGTGGATCGAGACCACGGGANCCACGCTCGACGAAGCGAAGGAACGCGCCCTGGATCGCCTGGGCGTGGCTGAGGACGAGATGGAGGTGGAGGTCCTGGTCGAGGGATCCCGCTCGATGTTCGGCCTCCGGAAGACCGAGGCCCGGCTCCGGGCCCGGGTTCGACCGACCAGCCCCCGTCGGAAGGTGGAGCGTCGGGATCGGAACCGGGGGAACGGCCAGAAGGGTCAGGGCCGCAACGGCCAGAAGGGCCGGGGCCGAAGCGATGGCCAGCAGGCGGGTCGCCAGTCCGGTGGNCAGGGCGGCAAGCAGTCCGGTAGGCAGGCTGGTGGTAAGGGCAAAAGGTCGGGAGAGGACCAGTCGGAGGGGCGATCCCGTCGGGGTGGCCGCGGTCGTGGCGACGGCGGGAGNGCCGGTGGAGGACAGCAGGCCGGNGAGANGTCGGCCGAGAAGGTGAATGAGGCGTCCGGTCGTGGTGGCCGGGAGAAGGGATCGGCGACCCAGCTGGTCCGGGAGAACGGTCGTGGGAGCGGCCGGGAGAGGGCTGAGGTGGAGGCCATGGATCTGCAGACGCAGGCACGGATCACCGAGGAATTCGTCCAGGGCCTCCTGGACAAGATGGGGCTGGAGGCTCGGGTCGCCAGCACCATCGAGGAGGATCGACTGACCGTCGAGGCACAGGGTCTGAACCTCGGCCTGGCCATCGGCCAGCAGGGCGAGACGGTCCGTGCCATCACCGAACTGTCGCGGACCCTGGTCCAGCGGAGTTCCGACGGCCAGGCCGAAGGTTCGCTGACCGTCGACATCGGTGGCTACCGGGAGCGCCGGCGGACCTTCTTGGCCGACTTCGCCCGGACGCAGGCCGAGGCGGTCCTCGACGACGGCCGTCCGCGTGCCCTTGAGCCGATGGGTGCNGCGGATCGGAAGGTGGTCCACGACACCATNGCNGAGATCGACGGGCTCTCGACGACCTCGGAGGGCAGCGACAGCGACCGCCGGGTTGTCATCTCGGTGACCTCTGACTGACGAGGCGACCGGCGGCATGACGTCCGTCGAGGAGATTATCGATGCGGCGACGGCCGAGGGGTATCTGACCCCAGCGGCCGCGATGGAGGGGCCCGCGCACAGCGCGGGCTTCCTCGCGTTCTCGGACCTGCCGCGGAGCGATGATCCCCAGGTCGGCGCCGTCGACCTGGGGACGGGGGGTGGGGTTCCCGGCCTGGTCTTGGCTACTCGGACGGCGTGGCGGTGGACGTTGGTGGAGCGGGGGGAGCGGAGGACGACCTTCCTCCGTTGGGCGGTTCGGAAACTTGGGTTGGATGATCGGGTGGAAGTGCTCCATGAGGACGCGGTGGAGGTGGCGCGCGGGCCCCTTCGTGGGTGCGTCGATGTGGTGACGGCGCGGGGGTTCGCTCCACCGGCGCTGACTGCGGAATGTGCCGCCCCCTTGCTTGAAATCGGCGGGTTTCTGCTGGTCAGCGAGCCGCCATTTCAGGATGACCTTGTGAGTTCCTCGTCGAGATGGCCGGTCGACGGACTTGCTGACCTCGGCCTCTGGGATGTCGGGAACTGGCGGTCGGAAGGAGCTACCTACCGGGCCCTGTGCCGGGTGGAGGAGTGTCCAGACCGGTTTCCCCGGCGGTTCAACCGCCAGGCCGACGATCCGCTCTGGATCACTGACGGCGACCTCAGCTGACAGAAACTCGCTGGCTGTGTTTCACGTGGAACATCAGGCCAGCGAATCCTCCAGGTGTTCCACGTGGAACAATTTTTGGGCCAACGGCGGGTTATTCCACAGGGGTCCTTGTGTTCTGTGGAAAAGTCCACCATGATCCTCTGAATGGTCCTCCAGAATCACCGTGCCCGCGTCATCGCTGTCGCCAACCAGAAGGGTGGTGTCGGAAAGACGACGACGACCATCAACTTGGGCGCATCGATCGCCGAGCAGGGGCAGCGGGTCCTGATCGTCGATCTGGACCCACAGGCCAACGCCACCACCGGACTGGGGATCGTTGACCGGCTCGGCGTACGAGGTGGTCCTGCAGCGGGCGACCGTTGCCGAAGTCCTCTGCACCACGGAGGTACCGAACCTCGAAGTGCTGCCGTCCAGCCTCTCGTTGGCTGGGGCGGAGATCGAGTTGGTCACGGCATTCAGTCGCGAACATCGTCTGGAGAAGGCCCTGGCCGAGGTGGCCGACGACTACGACCTCATCCTGATCGACTGTCCGCCGGCACTCGGACTCCTCACCGTGAACGCACTGGTGGTGGCCGAGGAGGTCCTCGTTCCGATCCAGTGCGAGTACTACGCCCTGGAGGGTCTGGGGCAACTGGTCGGCAACGTCGACCTGGTGAAGGCCAACCTCAATCCGGGGTTGGAGATTTCCACCATCGCCCTGGTGATGTACGACGCCCGGACCAAGCTTTCCGAGCAGGTGGCCGAGGAGGTCCGCTCGTACTTCGGAGATCGGGTGTGTCGGCAGGTGATCCCCCGGTCGGTTCGCCTGTCCGAGGCCCCGTCGTTCGGCCAGCCGATCACCGTCTATGACCCCACCTGTCGGGGCGCGGTGGCCTACCGAGAGCTGGCTCGTGAGGTGCTCGAGCGCGGGGCTTCCGCCCCGTAGTCGACCGAGGAGGTCGCATCATGAACAGGATCACATCATGAAGAAGGGAGGTCTGGGCAAGGGCCTCTCCGCGCTCATTCCGGAGTCTGGAGCCACAGCCGCTCCCGAGGTTCCGGTCCCGAACGAGGGCGGGGACCCGTCGTCAGGGCTTTCGATGGCAGCGGACGCCCGTCTTGCCACCATCGCGGTGGCCGATGTCCTCCCCAACCAGTACCAGCCTCGGCGGTTCTTTGACGACGAGAAGATGGCCGAGCTGACGCTGTCGGTCCAGGAGGTAGGTGTCCTCCAGCCGATCCTCGTCCGTCAGACGGATGGTGGCTACGAGCTGGTGGCCGGCGAACGCCGGTGGCGTGCAGCAAAGCGGGCCGGCCTGACCACGATCCCTGCTCTCGTCCGGGAGGGCGAGGACCGGGATTCCCTCGAACAGGCCATCGTGGAGAACCTCCATCGGGACGACCTCAACCCGTTGGAGGAGGCCGCCGCGTTCCACCGCCTGATGGACGAGTTTGGGCTCACCCAGCACCAGGTGGCCGTTCGGGTCGGCCGGAGCCGACCTGCGGTGGCCAACAGCCTCCGGTTGCTCCACCTGCCGGACTCGGTCCAGGAGCGCATCATGGATGGGACCCTCGGCGCGGGGCATGCCCGTGCCCTGGCCGGTCTGGGCGACCGACAACTGGTCGAGCGACTCGCCCGTCGGGTGTCAGAGGAAGGCCTGTCGGTCCGCCAGGTGGAGGATCTGGTCCGGTCGATCGATGAGGTGGGCGAGACAGCGGATGAAGATCCGCCCACGCCACCCACCGTCACCCGTGACGCCGCACTCCTGGAGGTCGAACGTATCCTCGGCGAGCGCTTCGGCACTACGGTCAGGGTCCAGTCGCGTGGCAAGAAGGGGCGGATCGTCGTCGAGTTCGCCGATCGCGACGACCTGCAGCGACTCTTCGAGCTACTTGGCGGCTGATCTAGTCCCGGCCGGCCTGAAACCCTCGATTCGGCCTGAGTCTCCTGGTCAGGTCCCCTCGGCAGGGGGATCGGCAGCAGGGTCGGCTGTCCAACCGGCGATGGCTTCGACAAGGGAGCCGGCGATCTCCGCCGTGGCCATAACGATGGCCGGAGGTGGAGCCAGGATGCACAGCACGGCGGGCATGCGTGTCCGCCGGAGCACGGTGGCACGGTGGCCCGCCCTTGCCGTGGCTTGGGTGAGGACGTAGGCTGGCCCCGACCCGCGGGGGTGGTCTTCTGCCCGGCCCGCGGCGGCTAGACCCCCATGCTGGCCCTCGTGCCGACCCGCCCGTCCAGCGCCCAGGACCTGGTCCAACGCATCCGCACAGCGGTGGGCCAGCCGGAGGCCGCCCTCGCTCTGGAATCCGTCAGTGGCGAAGTACAGGGCCTGACAATGGGAATGGGTCTCAATACGCAGGCCGAGGTACAACCCAGCCTCGAATTCGTTGGCCGTGGCGGCCTGGACGTCCTCGTCGGGATGGTCCAACTCGACGACGTGGGCACCGGCGGCCCNGAGGAGCCGGCCCAGTGCTGAGGTCAGGGTCGCGGCGCCGCCGAAGTGTCCGAGGGCGATCCGCTGGTTCCGCAACTCGGAACTGCTCTGGCGGAGGCGGTCCAACTCCCGGACTTGGGCCACCGGGCGACGCCCGGCGGTCCGTCCGAGCAGGCGGCGGAGGCTGCGGACCGTGCCAGGGCCGGCGATGCCGTCGACGGCCAGCCCGACGTTGCGCTGGAAGTCGACCAGCGCCGTCGCCGTGTCGGGTCCGAAGATGCCGTCGATCCGGCCGGCGTCGAANCCGAGGCTGCCCAGACGTANCTGCAGGTCAGCCACGTCGTCACCNCGGAACATGGGGGAGTGGAGATACAGGTTGCGGTCGCCGAGTCGGAGGCCCGCNTCCACGAGGCCGCTGTGGGTCCCGTCGTCGACCAGGCCGTGCTGGTNNAGGCCNCGTTCGGCCTGGAAGGCCAGGAGTGCNCGGGTGGTGTCGGGTCCGAACTCGGCGGCATCGGTCTCGCGCGCTTCGACCCGGTGGCCGGCCTCGTCAAGGCGGCGATGGAGGTCCCGGACGGACGCTCCCCTGTCACCGGGTCGGGGACTGTACATGGCTGGATCGGCGAGGCTGACCGGGCCCGACGCTGGTTGACCGGACGGCGCCCGGAGATAGGACCGGGAAGGGTCCGGCCTAGAGGTGGGGTGCTAGTTCCTGGAGGAGCTGGGGCTTGCCTTTGGCCCCGACGATGCGGGTTGCCGGCTGGCCTTCGTTGAACAGGATTAGCGTGGGGATGCTCATCACCTCGAAGCGTCGGGCCAACTCGGGAGCCTCGTCGACGTTGACCTTGGCAACCTTTAGGGTGCCCTCTTGCTCCGACGCGATCTCCTCGAGGATCGGGGCGATCATCTTGCAGGGACCGCACCACTCTGCCCAGAAGTCGACNAGGACGGGTTCGGATGCCGAACCTACCTCCTCGTCGAAGGTGGTNTCGGACAGGTTGCTGATGGCTCCGGCCATGGGTTCTCGCTTCTCTCGGGTCCCGCGGGGGACGATCGTTTGTGCCGTCGACCGCTGGACCGGGAGGTCAGCCCGCGGCCGGAGGACGTGTCCCCACGATCGTAGGCGCNGTCAGTCGCCGCGACTCTCCAGCCAGCGCTCGGCGTCGATGGCGGCCATGCAGCCCGATCCCGCCGCGGTGATGGCCTGCCGGTAGGTGTGGTCCTGGACGTCGCCNCAGGCGAAGACCCCCTCGACNTTGGTNGTCGAACGGTCGGCTCCCGTNACCAGGTAGCCGGCCTCGTCCATGTCCAGCTGACCGGCGAACAGNTCGGTGTTGGGCCGGTGCCCNATGGCGATGAACACGCCGGTCACCGGCAGCGTGCGGGNCTCCCCGGTCACGGTGTCGGAGACCGCCAGTCCCTCCACCTTCGACTCGCCGAGCACGTCGTCGACCACCGTGTTCCAGGCGAACTCGACCTTCGGGTTGTCGAAGGCCCGCTGCTGCATNATCTTCGACGCCCGGAGNTCGTCGCGTCGGTGGACGACGNTCACCTTGGAGGCGAACTTGGTCAGGAAGCCCGCCTCCTCGAGTGCCGAGTCNCCNCCTCCTACCACGGCGATCTCCTGNTCCCGGAAGAAGAAGCCGTCGCAGGTNGCGCATGTCGACAGGCCGTGTCCTATCAGGCGCTGCTCGGCCTCCAGGCCNAGCATGACCGACCGGGCACCGGTGGAGACGATGACCGCGTCGGCGGTNTGCGTCGGCTCGGGGACCTCCGGGTCGCCGACCCAGATGCGGAATGGGCGCTCGCCGAGGTCCACCCGGGACACTTTGGCGGTGACGATCTCCGCTCCGAAACGGGTGGCCTGGNCGCGCATGTCGGTCATGAGCTGCGGGCCCATTATCCCCTCAGGGAAGCCGGGGAAGTTCTCCACCTCGGTGGTCAGCATGAGCTGACCACCCGGCTGGTCGCTGGTCGACGACGGCTCTCCCTCGATCACCAGCGGAGCCAGATCGGCACGGGCGGTGTAGATGGCGGCCGTCAGCCCGGCCGGACCGGATCCAATGATTACGACTTCGTGGTGGGACACGGTTCCTCCNNGTANCTCAGGTGGNGTCGATCAGGGGTCGGCTCAGCCGCTCCGGCGGGACCACAGGAGGCCGCCGAGGGNGCAGCAGGCGGCGCCNAGGACGAGGTGGGCCGACCAACTCGATCCGGGCAGGACGACGTCGAGGAGGCGGAATAGCCCGATGCCGGTCAGGATGAGGGCGGCCACCGCGCAGGCCACGACCACCAGGCCGTAGACGAGGGCGCGGGCCGCGGTCAGGACGGGCCGGGTAGCGGCCCGACGGACCGATTCGACGCCTTCGACGAAGCGGTCGACGAGCCGGGTGGCCCAGTCCCCGGCCGGAGCCGGCTCACCACGGGATCTCCCACCACCGGAATCCCTGTCGATGGAACTCCCGTCAATGGAACTCATGNGGCGAGCCTACCGATCGCCCTCCGNCGCCGGTCCGGCGGTGCACGGNGGTGGAGGGATCCTCAGGCGGAAAGCGTNAAGCAGAGGCCTATGACGCCCGGGCCGCCATGGCTGGCCACNACCGGGCCGATCACCCCGACCCGGATGGACGACGGGTCGACCAGCTCGCCGAGCATGGACATCAGGTCGTCGATGTCGTCGGCCTGGGCGTGCATCACCGCAAGCGATTCGATCTCGTCGGCGTGTTCGGCCACCTTGTCCCGGAGCCACCCCAGGGACTTGCGTCGGGTCCGCTGGCGACCCGCCTCCTCCACCACGCCGCTGCTGATGTCGATCAGGGGCTTGATGGCCAGCACCGAGCCCAGCAGGGCCTGGGCGTTGCCGATCCGACCGCCCTTCTTGAGGTTCTCCAGGGTGTCGATGGCCCCGTAGACGCGGGTGCGGGCGCGCATGTCCTCCACGAGGGCCACCACCTCGTCGGCCGAGGCCCCTCTGGCGGCCGCCTCGGCGGCGGNCAGCACCATGGTGCCCAGCCCGCCGGTCACCGACCGGCTGTCCACGATGCGGACGTCGCCCTCGACCTCCCGCCGGGCCAACTCGGATGACTCCATGGTCGCCGAGACGCCGCTGGACAGGTTGATGCACACCACGGCCTCGGCACCCTCGGCGAGGCGCCGGCGAAACACCTCGGCGAAGGCTCCCGGCGCCGGCGCCGCGGTCTGCGGCAGGTCCTCGCTGGACGCCATGCGCCGGTAGAAGTCGTCGACCCCCAACTCGTTGCGGTCGAGGAAGACCTGGTCGCCAAAGCGGATGCTCAGCGGGACCACGTCGATCCCGTGGGCCTCGCACTCCTCGGCGCTCAGGTCGCAGGCACTGTCTGTGACGATCCGGACGGTCATGGTTCCTCCTGGGACGGCCTTTCCCCTTGGACTGACCCGCGGGATCGTATCCGCGTGGCCCGGACCCACCAGACGGCTAGTACGGCGAGGGCCCCTACGAAGAGCGCCACCCCAACGCCGGGGAGGCTGGTGGTCCGCACCACTAGGTCGGTGGATCGGAGCTGCAGGAGGCGGGCCTCGTCGGGCGACCGGATCGTGACCTGGAGTCGGGCCGCTCCCGACGTCCGGGCCTTTACGGGCAGCGCGATCCGGTTCCGTCCGGGATCCAGGACCACCTCCAGCGCATCCCCCTCAGGGAACTCGAGGCGACCGTCGCTCTCCATGGTCACCACTACGCGGGCCGGGGTGTCCAACCCGTTGTGAACCGTGAACGGGACTTCGGCCCGCCGCCCGGTCAGGCGGACGTCCTGGTCGGTGGGGGTGGTGAAGGCCTCCAGTACCGCCGTGACCCGGGCGTACACCGCNTGCAGGTAGGCGCCGAGAGCGTCGGCGTCGAGCTCGGCGGCCGCNGTGACCTCCAGGAGGTCGTNGAGGGACGCGGCGTCGGGATGGGGGCCTCCCAGCATCGCGGTGTAGGCGGCCACNGCGGTCTCAGCCAGNCTCCGGTCGGTGGCCCGACGCTCTACCGGCACGACCGGTTCNGGCCACAACTNGTAGGTGACAGCCGCNGCGGCGTCGAAGGCCTNCATGTCGTCGAACANATCGGGCAGNGGCCGTACGCGGAGGAANGGGGCGTCCCGGAGGGCACCCATGACCAGATGGAGGGTGTCTCCGTCGACCGGGAGCCCCGGGGGNGTGGTGACGACGGCCGACCGGGTCACCGTCGGGTCGGCCCAGGCCAGCAACGCCAGATCGGCCAGGAGGAACTGGGCGGCGGAGACCGCTCCCTGGGGGTCGACGAGGTGTCGGGCCAGGTCCGGATCGGCCACGAGGGCGGCCTGGGCCTCGCCTCCACCATCGATGAGGCGGGCCGGGTGGGTGGACCCGTGGGACGCGGTGACCGGTCGGGGGTCGAGGTGGTTGGCAGACACGACGAGGTGTTCGGCGCCGAGCCGACCCAGCAGGTCGAGGGTCTCGGGGACCGCGGTGGGTCCGAGCAGGGCGACGCTGCGGTCGGGGGTGGTCCCGAGGTGGTCAGCCAGGACTCGGTCGCCGTGGTCCAGCAGTTCGTAGTGGACGTCGGCCCGGTCGGCCCGCAGCCACGCCGTCGGATCGGCGGTCACGTAGGGCGTCGAGCGGAGGTGGACCCGCTGCGCTCCGGCTGCCCGGACCAGGTCGGCCAGGAGGCGGGCGTGGGCCAGGTCGTCAGAGCGGGCCAGGCCGTCGATCGTCGAGGCGGGCAGGCCGACGTCGACCGGGATGGTCGGGTGCTCCAGGACGGCCCGGACCAGGCCTTCGAGTTGGCGGACCGTCGAGCTGTCGACCCCGGTCCGACCGTCGGGCCGGAGTGCTGGAGGTCCGATCACGTCGACCGACAGTCCGACGAGGAGGGGTCGGTGCGAGGCGGCCTCGCCGGCCGGGACCACGGGCAGGTGGACCAGCGGGGTGGTCAGGCGGTCCAGGAGGACGCCGTGCCCGTCGACCAGTTCCACGACGAGGGGATAGACGCCGCCCGGCCGGGACCGGAGCTGGCCCTCTGGCCCCACGGTCAGGACGAGGGAGGCGACTCCCGCCGAGTTGAGGGTCGCGTCAAGGTCCACCTCGACGGGTTGGCCCAGTGGTCGGGACGGGGCTTCGGCGTGGAGGCCGGCCAGGTCCCGCCGGTCGACGGACTCGTGGAGGCCGACCCGTAGAACCGCTCCGTCGGCATCGCCGGTGATCCGTAACTCCAAGGCCAGGTCGCCGTCGTCGGCGATCCACGGTGACTGGGCGATCAGGCCGATGCCGGCCGCCGCCCGGGCCTCCTCGTGTTCGGCTTGGGCGAGGACGGCGGTCGGTGGGGCCAGCGTGGCCAGCACGGCGACCAGGCCGGTGGCCACCAGCCACCGTCGCAGGCGTGTGAGGGACCTCACGGGGTGCCCCTGAGGTCCAGGCGCAGGACGTCCAGGCCGTCGGGCAGGACGGTGAAGCCGTGGCGTTCGTAGAGGGTCCGCGCCCGATGATTGTCGGGCTGGGTGTTGACGAAGGCATGGCGGGCTCCGGACCGGACCAGCCAGCGCAGGGCGTCGGCTACTAGCAGGGAGCCCACGCCGCGGCCCTCGGCAGCCGGGTGGACGGCTAGGCGCTGGAGGAACCCGGATCTGCCCGTCCGTCCGGTCAGGGCGTGTCCGGCCGGCCCGGGGGTGGTCGGCGATCGGCGGACGAGGCGCCACCGATGCTCGTCCGTGGCCCGGGCGGCGTCGAGGAGGGCATCGTGGTCGACCTGCCAGACGGCCGACGCATCGGCGAAGGCCTGCCGGTCGAGGACTAGGACGTCGTCGTGGTCGTCGGCCCGGACCGATCGCGTCCTCCGGGCGACCCCTCGTCTGCGGGTTCCGTCGAGAGGTTCTCGGAGGTGTCCGTGGATGGTCCGGTGGAGCAGCAACAGGTGCTCGTGGTCGACGAATCCGACCGACCGGAAGGCTGCCTGGTCGACGACGGCCAGTGCCGAGGTGACCACGGTGCGGACCCCCCGCCTGCCCAGGTCGTCGACCACGTCGGCCACCTCGTCGGCCGTTGGACCCGGACCGGCCACGGCCACCAGCTGGGCGGCGCGCGGCACGGCATGCCACGGGGTGATCCGAAGCACGGCGCCGAGGTGGCCGCGGGTCACGACAGGATCGGTCAGGATGTCGATGCTGACAGGGTACGGCTCGNTCCCACCCCACCCGGGAGCGGTTGGTGAGGCGGGGTTACGCTCGGCGGGTGTCCATGCTCCTCGTGACCGACGAACGGTTCCTGGACCATCGTGCCGGGTCCCGCCATCCCGAGCAGCCCGCCCGGCTCACCGCGGTGTGGGACGGGCTGGAGGCGGCCGGTCTCCGTGAGGCCCTGGTCCGCACCGAGCCGCGGATGGCCGAGGTGGAAGAAATGCTGGCCGTGCACCCGGCGACTCACCTGGACCGCCTTGCTGAGGTCGACGCAGCGGGGGGTGGTCGCATCGACGCCGACACGGTGATGAACGCTGAGTCGTGGACGGCGGCCCGCCTGGCCGCAGGCGCCGGTCTGGTGGCCGTCGAGGCGCTCCGGGAGGGCACTGCTGAGCTTGCCTTCTGCGCCGTGCGGCCCCCCGGGCACCACGCCACCCGGACCGAGTCGATGGGCTTCTGCCTCTTGAACAACGTGGCAGTGACGGCCATGGCGTTGGCCGACGCCGACCAGCGGGTGGCCATCGTGGATGTCGACGCCCACCATGGCAACGGCACCCAGGACGTCTTCTACGACGACAACCGGGTGCTGTTCGTGTCTTGCCACCAGTGGCCCCTTTACCCGGGGACGGGAGCCGCCGACGAGGTTGGGATCGGGTCCGGCGAGGGGACGACGGTCAACGTGCCGGTGCCGCCCGGGACCGCCGGCGACGACTACCGGTACGCCATGGACGCCCTCGTCGGCCCCGTGGTGGAACGCTTCGCTCCCGACTGGCTGCTGGTGTCGGCCGGATTCGACGCCCACCGAGCCGATCCGTTGACCGACCTGGGCCTGACCTCGGGCGACTACGCCGACCTGATGGTCACCCTGGCCGGTCTGGTGCCGGGGGGCCGCCTGGTGGTGTTCCTGGAGGGGGGCTACGACCTGGGCGCCCTGGCCGACTCCGCGGGGGCGTCGGTGGCTGCCCTGCTCGACGTCGACCACCGACCCGAAGCGGCCTCCGGGTCGGCGGGTACCGAGCCCCGTCGCCTCCTGGACGCCCTAGCCAGACGTCACGGCGTGGCCTGAGGTCGACGGTGGACAGACCGGCTGACCCGGTGACCGGAGCCGTCCCACCGGGGACGTTCCGCGACCTATTGGCCGACGTCGGGCCGGTCGCCGAACGCTTCACGACGGCCGGACACCGCCTCTACCTGGTGGGTGGTCTGGTCCGCGACCGACTCCTCGGCGGTGACCGGACGCCCGACCACGACCTCACCACCGACGCCACCCCCGACCGGATACGGGAGCTGGTGGCCGACGTGGCCGACGCCGTGTGGCTTCAGGGCGAACGGTTCGGGACCATTGGCGTCCGGGTGGGCGACACCACCATGGAGGTCACCACCCACCGGGCCGAGGCCTACACCAGCGACTCGCGCAAGCCGGTGGTGCGATTCACCACGGTGCTCGCAGATGACCTGGCTCGGCGAGACTTCACGGTGAACGCCATGGCGGTGGACGTGGTCGACGAGGTCCTCCACGACCCGTTCGGCGGCCGGTTCGACCTGGCCGACCGGATCTTGCGGACGCCGTTGGATCCCGTCGAGTCGTTCTCCGACGATCCCCTGCGGATGTTGCGCGCTGCCCGGTTCCTGGCCCGCTACGACCTGACGGCCGCCGACGGGCTGGTGGAGGCCGCCCGGTCTCTGGTGGACCGGATGGGGATCGTGTCGGTGGAGCGGATCCGCGACGAGCTGTTTCGCCTCCTGTCCGTGGAGGACCCGTCCCGGGGGTTCGGGCTCTTGGAGGCCATGGGCGTGCTGCCGACGGTCCTGCCCGAGGTGGCCGCCCTTGATAACCGGTCGTGGAGCCGGGTGGTGTCCGAGGTAGCCGCCGCACCATCCGATCCGGTGGTCCGCCTGGCCGTCCTGGCCCGGGCGACCGGTGGAGCGGAGACGGTTTCGGGTTGGGTGGGTTCGCTGCGGCTCTCGGGCCGGGATGCCGCCGCGGTCCGGCTGCTGGTGGAGGGGGCGGAACGCCTTTCGGGCCTAGTCGGCTCGCCGGACGACGTGACGGTGCGGCGTCTGACCGCGTCCTGCGGGGACCGACTCGAAGACGTGGTGGCCTTCGCCGGCCTGGTCGGTGACCTGTCGGACGAGGCATCGGACGCGCTGGCCGGGGTGGTCGGACGTCTCCGGGCCGACGGCGAGTTGGACGACATGGGACCGGCGCTGGACGGGGCCACGGTGATGGAGCGCCTCGGCCTGGGCCCGGGGCCCGAGGTCGGCGAGGTGCTGGCCTGGCTGGTCGAGCTCCGAATCGTCGAGGGTCGACTGCCCGTCGACGAGGTGGAGCGGCGGATGGTCGACCGGTGGGGCCGCTGATCGTCCCGGGGGTGGCCGCCAGGGCCGCACGCCCGGTGGCCTAGGGTGTGGGCGTGGCAGGTCGGCGAACCGGCGAGGCGAGGCAGGTGGACATCGGCCTGCTGCCCGCCCGGCGCCCCGCCGATGTCGACTACCGTCTGGCACGCCAGANCACGCTCGACGGCTGGCGGCGCGGGTCNATCGGNCGGGACGTGGTGTGCGACGCCCAGCCCATGCTGCGTCGCAACGCGGTGGAGTGCGGCACNCCCTCGTCGGAGACCTGCCCAGTATGTGAGGACCACGAGCTGGCCCACGTGACATACGTGTTCGGTCCACGGCTGCCCGCTCACGGGCGGTGCATCTCCACGCCCGGCGAGCTGGTTCGGCTCGACGCCCGACAAGCCCGCCTGACCGGGTACGTGGTCGAGGTGTGCGCGGCCTGCGGTTGGAACCACCTGGTCCGGATTACTTCGCTCGGCCGCGGCTGACGAACCCTCCGCGACCCCGTTTCCGCCTCCTGACCTGCCTCGGGGCACCGGTTGGCATCCGTCACGAGGCCCCTCACAAGGCGGCCTCCCGTCGCTACCTTTGAGGCCCTGGGGCTCTGCGCCGCCGCCCGAGAGGCCCTTCAGGGTCTCTCTCAGGGGGTGCCGTGCGAGAGGGGTGTCACACCCGGTCGCCATGATCGGGTTGTGGATTTGGAGATCGCCGGCCAGACCCGGAGGCAAGACCCCGTGGCAGGAATCCGATGGGCCAGTAGCCTCTCGGGCCTAACGGGACGACGGTCCGCCGTCGGGTCCGGAGTGCTGACAATCCGTTCCCCCTGCCCCACCGTGGGGCCCCGGGCGCACCGTGGGTGACGTCCGAGTCCAGAGGAGGTGAGTGCCTGCCATGCGGGCCTACGAACTCATGATTATCTTCGACGGCGACCTCGACGAGGAGGCCGTCTCGGCCAGTCTCGGCAAGGTCACCACCAACATTGAGTCCGAGGGTGGGCGCATCGCGTCCGTCCAGGACTCCGAGCCGTGGGGTCGGCGTCGCTTCGCCTACCGGATCAACCACAAGTGGGAGGGCGTCTACGTCGTCCTCGACGTGGTGACCGAGGCGGGGAACCTCGACTCGACCGACCGCATCCTCCGACTCGCGGACCGCAGTGAGGTGGTCCGCCACAAGATCATCCGGCTCCCGGATGCCGAGGCCGAGCGCCGCGGCCTCGCCGGCGAGGCGGCGCCGGCCGAGGCCGGCTGACCACAGGAGAGACAGACATGGCTTTCAACAACACCCTGACGATCATCGGCAACGTCACCCGCGACCCGGAACTGCGGTTCACGCAGGGGGGTCATGCGATAGCGACCTTCGGTCTCGCCTGGAACCTGCGCAAGCAGAACGGCGAGGAGGAGGCGATGTTCTTCAACGTCACCTGCTGGCGGAGCCTGGCCGAGAACGTGGCCGAGTCCATCACCAAGGGTGCCCGGGTCATCGTGACCGGTCGACTCGACCATCGTTCCTGGGAGAACCAGGAGGGCGAGAAGCGAAGCGCGGTGGAGATCCAGGCCGAGGAGATCGGTCCGAGCCTGCAGTGGGCCTCGGCCGAGGTCACCCGCAACGAGTTCCGAGGCGGCGAGGGCGGTGGGTCCGCCACGCAGTCCACCGCTGGTGGCCAGGCCGCCCCTGCCCCCGACTTCCCCGATGAGGAGCCCTTCTGATGGCACGACGTACCCCTCCCCGACGAGCGAAGGGCCGTGACGCCGGCCGTCGCGGCAAGAAGAAGGTCAGCGCGCTGACCATCGGCAAGGTTGACTACGTCGACTACAAGGACACCGAACTGCTCCGGAAGTTCGTGTCCGAGCGGGCCAAGTTGAAGGCCCGTCGGATCACCGGCAACTCCGAGCAGCAGCAGCGCGAGGTGGCCCGGGCGGTCAAGAATGCTCGGGAGATGGCGCTGATCCCCTACACCAACCGGGTCACCACCCAGCGCCGTGAGCGTCGCAACGATGAGCGCGGTCCGCGGGCCGACGGTCCGCCGCCCCGTCCCAGCGGTCCGCCGCCCGGGTCGGAGGCCGAGGCCGGTGGCGAGGAGGTCCTTGAGGACGCCGACGTGGCTGCCGCCGTCGAGGCGGATGCCGTGGAGACCGAGGTGGTGGAGACCGAGGAGGTGGAGTCGTGAAGGTCCTCCTGCGTTCCGACGTCGAGGGCGTGGGCCGAACGGGCGACATCGTCGAAGTGGCCCGCGGCTACGCCCGGAACTACCTCGTGCCCCAGGGCCTGGCGATCGAGGCTGTGCCGGGCGTCGCCGCCCAGGCCGAGGCCATGCAGCGCAAGCGGGCCCTGAAGGCCGCCGCCGACCGCAGCGAGGCCGAGACGGCCGCCGCTCAGATCGCCGGGGTGGTCGTGCGCGTCACGGCCAAGGCCTCTGACGAGGGTCGGCTGTTCGGCTCGGTCGGGGCCGCCGAGGTGGCCGACGCCCTGGTGGCCCAGGTCGGCCTGGAGGTCGACCGCCGACAGGTGGTGGGCGACGTGGTCAAGGACGTGGGCTCCCACGAGTTCACCGTGGAGCTCCACGCCGAGGTGGCCGTGCCGGTCACCGTCGAGGTGCAGGCCGAGGCCTGATCCGCCCGTGCGTGCGGTCGTCCGCCGGTTCGGTCCGCGGCATTGGACCGGCGGGACGTCCGTCCACAACCACCCTAGGGTTTTCCCCGCCGACCGACCGGTCGATGGGGAGAAGTCGAGAGTTTTTCCTTCTGGTTCCCCACAGCGTTCCACCGGCATGATTCCCCTCATGGGTGACGCGGCGACCGGAATGAAGAGATGAGCGCGCCACCCGACGACCAGCCGATCGAGGGCCAGGAGCTGGGTGACGGACCGTTCGCCGGTCCGGACGGCGCGGCGGATTCCGGTCCGCCCCCGATGGACGTGCCGCCACCGATGGAGGAACCGCCACCGAGGGAGGAGCCGCCAAGCTGGGAGCCGACTCCCGAACGGGGCCGGAGCGGTGACCGTGGTGGACGTTCCGCCTCTGGTTCCTCAATGCGGGTCCCGCCCCACAACCTGGACGCCGAGGCCTCCCTGCTTGGAGCCATGCTTCTGTCCCGGGACGCCATCGCCGACGCGCTTGAGGTGGTGTCCGCCGAACACTTCTACAAGCCGTCCCACGGCCACGTGTTCGAGGCCATCTGCGGTCTTTACTCGGCCGGCGAACCGGCCGACCCGGTCACCGTGGCCGAGTCCCTCACCCGGGCCGGCCTGCTCGACCAGATCGGCGGACCCAGCCTGCTGCTGGAACTCCAGGCCTCCACACCGGCCACGTCGAGTGCCACCAAGTACGCCACCATCGTCCAGGAGCACGCCACGCTGCGCAGCCTGATTGGTGCGGCCAACGAGATCTCCGAGATCGGCTACGGCCATCCCGACGACGTGGTCAAGGCGGTCGACGAAGCCGAGAACCTCGTCTTCCAGGTGGGGCAGGGCCGGGTCACCGACTCCATGGTCCAGATGCGCGACCTGCTCAGCGCCAACCTCGACCGCCTCGAGGACCTCTACGAGCGGGGTGAGGACATCACCGGGACGCCCTCGGGCTATGGGGACCTCGACCAGATGCTGTCTGGCCTCCAGGACGAGGCCCTGATCATCGTGGGTGCCCGTCCAGCGATGGGCAAGACGTCGTTCGCCCTCGGCATCGCCGCCCACGTCGGCATCCGCGAGGAACTCCCCACGGTGGTCTTTTCGCTGGAGATGAGCCAGTTGGAGCTCTGCCAGCGGATTCTCTGCTCGGAGGCCCGGGTGGACGCCACCACCATCCGCAACGGCCAGTTGACCTCCGACGACTGGACCAAGATCAACCGGGG
>PBUO01000009.1 GCA_002727895.1 Acidimicrobiaceae bacterium
GCGACGTGACGTCAAACTCGAGCACCTCGGCCTCGCGGGGCAGTTTGCGGGCCGTCCGCTCGGTCAGGCGCATGCCGCGCCCGGCGCCGGTCAGTACCAACTCGGCACCCTCCTCTTGGGCCAGGCGGGCCACCGAGAAGGCCAGGGAGGCGTCGGTCAGGACGCCGGTGATCAGCAGTTTCTTGTCCTCGAGGAGTCCCACGCCGGTCTCGCCTTCCGTTCGTCCCGTCCGTCCATGTAGCCGGTCGTAGATCGACCGGTGCCCGGGGATCCTAGGTCGGGGGTCGGGAATCGGTTGGGAGCAGAAACCTGCCAATGACTAGCATCGCCGAATGGAGATCGGGCTCCTTGGAGCCACCGGACCAGCGGGTCGAGCCCTGGCCGCCCGGCTCGCAGGGGTGGGGCACGACGTCGTGCTGGGTTCGCGTTCCAAGTACCGGGCCATGGAGGTCCGGGACGAGATCATGGAACGCTGGCCCGACCGCGACCTGGCCATCCGATCGGCCGATAACGCCGGGGCGGCCGACGCCGAGGTGGTGGTGATCGCCACCCCTTGGGACGCCGCGGCGGCCACAGCNCGTTCGGTGGCCGACCACCTGCACCGCAAGGTGGTGGTCTGCATGTCCAACGCCATAGCCCAGGTGGCCGGCGAGTTCCAGCCCCTGGTGCCGCCCCGCGGCTCGGTGTCGGCCAGCGTGCAGGCCGAAGTGACCGACGCCTACGTGGCTGCGGCGCTCCACCATGTCCCGGCCACCGAACTGGGCAACCTGAACCACGAGGTGGCCAGCGACGTGCTGGTCTGCTCGGACCATCCGTTGGCCACCGAGACGGTCTCGGCGATTATCGCCGAGATCCCGGGTGCCCGACCCCTGGACGCCGGGGGCCTGTCCAACGCCACGGCNATCGAGGCGTTCACCGCCGTGCTACTCCAGTTGAACGACCGCTACCGGACGCGGGTGGCCCTCCGCCTGACCGGCATCGATGACTGACCCGGGGCATCGGCCCCGTCCGACGGGGACGGCTCGCTAGCCTCGGCACCGCATGTCCGAGCTCACCATCTCCCTCCCCGACGGTTCGTCGCGAAAACTCCCCGAGGGTGCCACCGGCGCCGACCTGGCCGCCAACATAGGCCCCGGCTTGGCCAAGGCTGCGCTTATCGTCACCGTCGACGGTGAGGGGCGCGACCTGGACCGAGCGCTGGACGCCGGCGCCGCGGTGTCCATCGTGACAGCGGACTCCGACGAGGGGCTGCATACTCTGCGGCACTCCACGGCCCACGTGCTGGCCCAGGCCGTGCTGGACCTCTGGCCCGGCGCCACCCACGCCATCGGGCCGCCCATCGAGCACGGCTTCTACTACGACTTCGAGTTGCCGGACGGCGGCGTGTTCAGTGCCGACGATCTGGAGGCCATCGAGGTACGGATGCGGGAGATCATCGCCTCCGATCAGGAATTCGAGCGCCACGAGACGGGCGCGGCGGAGGCCCTCGACCTGTTCGCCGGACACCGCTACAAGCGGGAGATCATCGAGAAGGTCACCTCGGGCGAGGCCGACGTCGAGATGTCNGGCGAGGCGACCGCCGACGGGACGGTCACCTACTACAGCAACGGCGACGGCTTCGTGGACCTGTGCACCGGCCCCCACGTGCCGTCCACCGGCCGTCTCGGGCACTTCGCGCTGCAGAAGGTGGCCGGCGCCTACTGGCGGGGCGACGAGAAGCAGCCCATGCTCCAACGCATCTATGGCACCGCCTGGGGCGACAAGAAGGCGCTCAAGGCCCACCTCCACCGCCTGGCCGAGGCCGAGAAGCGCGACCACCGTCGCCTTGCCGCCGAGTTGGACCTCGTGTCTTGGCCCGACTCGCTCGGTCCCGGCCTGGCCGTCTGGCATCCGAAGGGGGCCCTGGTCCGCAAGCTGATCGAGGACTACAGCCGTCAGCGCCACGAGACCGGGGGCTACGACTTCGTATACAGCCCGCACATCGCCAAGTCGGTGCTGTGGGAGACCAGCGGCCACCTCGACTTCTACGCCGANGGCATGTACCCCCCGATGGAACTGGACGGGGCCACGTACTACCCGAAGCCCATGAACTGCCCGTTCCACGTGTCGATCTTCCAGAGCGGGCAGCGCAGCTACCGGGACCTTCCCCGACGCCTGTTCGAGTTGGGCGCCGTCTACCGCTACGAACTGTCAGGGGCCGTCCATGGCCTGCTGCGCAGCCGCGGCTTCACCCAGGACGACAGCCACATCTTCTGTACTCCCGAGCAGGTGCCCGACGAGTTGGGCTCACTGCTGGAGTTCACCCTCAGCGTGCTGCGGGCTTTCGGATTCGACGACTTCCAGGCCAAGTTGTCCACGAGGCCGACCGAGAAGTCGGTCGGCGAGGACGCCCTCTGGGACCTGGCCACCGACGGCCTGCGCTCGGCCCTGGAGTCGGCCGGGCTGGACTACGTGGTGGACGAGGGGGGCGGCGCCTTCTACGGCCCGAAGATCGACGTGGACGTCACCGACGCCATCGGTCGGCCCTGGCAGCTGTCGACGATCCAGTTGGACTTCAACCTGCCGGAGCGGTTCGAACTGGAGTACGTGGGTGCCGACGGGGGACGTCACCGGCCGGTGATGATCCACCGGGCCCTCATGGGCTCCATCGAGCGGTTCTTCGGGGTACTGCTGGAGCACTACGCCGGGGCCTTCCCGGTGTGGCTGGCCCCCGAGCAGGTCCGCGTGCTGCCGGTGGCCGACGAGCACCAGGCCTACGCCGAGTCGGTACGCGACGCGCTGGTGGCCGACGGTCGGAGGGNCGTCGTCGATCCGGCCGACGAGCCGTTGGGCAAGCGGGTNCGGGCCGCAAAGGTGGCCAAGGTTCCCCACGTNCTGGTGGTGGGCGACGACGACGCAACGAACACCACGGTGGGCGACAACGCGCGCGGGGCCGACGGTCCAGAGCGCGACCTGCCGCTGGATGACTTCCTGTCTCGGATGGCCGAGGCCGTCGAGTCCGGTGCGCTGGTCGCCGGGCCGACGGAGGATCCCGGGGAGGGGTCGGAGTCCTGAGCGGGTTGGACCGCCTCTGGGCCGCCTGGCGGCACGCCTACGTCGCCGGGTTGGATGAGGAGCCCACCCCGGAAGCGGACGGCCGCTCCTTGTTCGAGGTGCTGGCCGAAGATGGCCTTCCGGACGAGGAGACCTTGGTCGTCCACCGGGGGACGAACTGCTTCGCGGTGATGAACGCCTACCCGTACACCAGCGGGCACCTGATGGTCCTGCCCCGACGGGCCGTGCCCGGCCTGGGTGACCTGACAGCAGACGAGCACGACGAGCTGTGGGCCACGGTGCGCGACGCGGTGGCCGCCGTCGAGGTGGCCTTCCAGCCGGACGGCGTCAACGTCGGGCTCAACCTGGGACGGGCGGCCGGCGCCGGGATCCCCGGGCACCTACACGTCCATGTGGTGCCCCGCTGGTCGGGGGACACGAACTTCACCACCACGGTGGCCAACGTCCGCGTCCTGCCCGAGGCGCTGGCCGACTCCTGGGCCCGAGTGCGGGACGCCTGGCCGTCGTGACCGCGTCGGAGGACGCCGCGTCGACCGACGACGGCGTCCTCTGGGTCGGAAGGTCCAACGCCCGCTGGCCGGGGCTGCTGGCCCTCGTGCTGGCTGGCGGAGGCATGGTGCTGGTCGGCCTCGTCCCGACGGGCTGGCCGGGCGGGCTTGCCCTGATCGCGTCGACGGCCGTCGTGCTTCCCCTCGGCCGCATCGAGGTCATGGTGGCCGAGGCGGGGGTGCAGGTGTCCTACGGGCGCTCCGGACTGCTCCGCCAGCCGTTCGCCCTGTCCCGGCTCGACTCGGCGGCGACCACCCGCCTGTCGGCGTGGTCGGGCGGTGGGCTGGGTTACAAGGGGAGCCTCCAACTGATTGGATGGGCCCGGGCGGCCAACCGGTCGGGCCCGGGGCTCCGGCTCGGCCTAGATGAGCGCCGAACGTTCACCGTCTCGGTGGACGATCCCGAGGGGGCGGTGGACGCCCTGGCCGGTCTCGGCGTGGCGCGGGGTGATGGCGGCGGGTGAGGCGTCTAGCGCGGTGGTTGACGGGTGTTGCGGTGGTGGCGCTGTCGGCGTGTGGCGGCAGCGAAAGGGTCGCGGAGTTCGTCCCCGAGCCCATGGCCTGGGGTGAATGCGGCGACCTTCTCGATCGCCCTGACCGGAGGCTGGAGTGCGGGTGGCTCACGGTTCCGATCGACCACGCGGATCCAGGCGAGGGGACCATCGACATGGCCGTGGCCCGCCTTCCGGGGGCCGACGAGGAGCGGATCGGGGTCCTGCTTCTGAATCCGGGTGGCCCCGGCGGTTCGGGCGTCGGTTTTCTGGACTGGTTCGGCCCGGTCGTGGCCGAGACCGACCTGCTGGACGGGTTCGACCTCGTGTCGTTCGACCCCCGGGGTGCCGGGGCCAGCGCGCCGGTCCGCTGTGAGGAGGACCTAGACGACATCTGGGAACTTCTCGAGCCGGGAATCGAGCCAGACGAGGGCGTCGTGGTGATGACAACCGACCACGAGGAGATGATGGCCACCTGCCTGGAGCGCAGCGGGAAGATGGTCGACCGGGTGGGGACCAACGCCGTGGCCCGCGACATGGACCTGCTTCGACGGGCCATGGGGGAGGAGCAGGTCAGCTACCTGGGGTACTCGTACGGGACCCGGCTGGGTGCGGTCTACGCCGGCCTGTTCCCGGACCGGGTGCGGGCCATGGTGCTGGACGGCGCGGTGGATCCGGCCGACCATCCAAGCAGCCCCAACCGGATCCAGGCCGACGGCTTCGAGGCGTCGTGGGAGGCCTTCCGGGCCGACTGCGACGCGGATCCCGGCTGCCTGCTGGCCTCCCACGGTGGTGCCGATCGGGCCCTCGACGAGGTTCTGCGGATCGCACGGGATGAACCGGTGCNTGCCGGGGAGCGAACGGTNANCGAGGCCGAGGCCTACCTNGGGGTCTTNTCGGCCCTCTACTCGCCGGGAACCTGGCCGTTCCTGGTNGNCGCCCTCGACGAGGTNCTCGCGNACGGCACGGCACACGGCNTGCAGGGCCTGGGCGATGACCTNNCGGGTCGGANCGACGACGGCACCTACGACAACTCCCATGACGCCCGATTCCTCGTGAACTGCGCCGACGATCCNGAGCGTCCGCCTCCGGCCGAGGTCTANGCAGCGGCCGCAACCATCGCCGACAGCCTTGACCGCTTCGGGCCGGCCTTCCTCGGTTCGGTGGGCTGCCATCCCCTCCCGCCGGCGTCGGATCCCCTCCACGTGGGGCCCGCAGACCTGGCCGTGCCGGCGCTGGTGGTGGCGCTCGAGGGCGACCCGGCCACGCCGGCCACCTGGGCCGGTCGCCTGGCCGACGTGCTGGAGGCGGCCGTGGTGGTTTGGTCGGACGCCGAGGGGCACGGTGCCTATCTGGCCCACTCCTGGTGCCTGACCTTGCCCGTTACCGACTACCTGGTCGACCTGGTGGTGCCCGAGGACGGGTGGTCGTGCGAGGAGCCGGCCTGGTGGGTGGAGGGCTAGCGTCGCTCCCCCCCGGCGGCTCCTCGCAGGAAGCCCCTCAGGACACCAGGTCGCCGGCAGCCCGGGCGTCGAGGTGGCCGGCGCTGTGCATCCACCGGATGGTGTCGGCCAGAGTCTGCTCGAGAGGGATGCCGGGGAACCCGAAGGCCTCGGACGCACCCGTCTGGTCGACCGACCGCAGCCCGCCGGCCCGAGCGTTGCCCACGGTGAGGCGGGCCGTCTCGCCGGTGAGGGGCATCTTGTTGCCGGTGGTCCGGGCCACTAGGTCGCAGAGGCCGCCCATGGCCAGCAGCGGCCAGGCCGGGCTGCCAAGGACCCGGACCCGTCGTCCGGTCAAACCGGCGCAGGTGGACAGGACGTCGCTCATGCCGGTTAGGTGGCCGGCCAGCAGGTGGCGGGCCGGGGCATTGCCGGCGGTCAGGGAGCCGATGCACACCGCGGCCACGTCGCGGACGTCCACGAAGCCGATGCGCAGCGACCGGGGAAGCGCCACGGTGCCCATGCGCACCCAGTCGCGCATCATGCCCATCGAGTCGCTGAGCTCGGGACTGGGGTCGAGGGGCCCGAGGACGCCGCCCGGGCACACCACCACGACCGGTCGCCCGGCCTGCTGGTGCTCGACGGCCACCGCGTCGGCGGCGATCTTGCTGCCCGTGTAGGCGCCGCACTCGGGTCCCACCGGGCTGCCCGGAGCCACGTCGACCCGGTCGGGGGCGTACACGCCCATCGACGACACGTGGACCACCCGGTGGAGGCCCCGTCGGGCCGCCTCGTCGAGCAGAACTCGGGTGGAAGTCGGGTTGACCTCGCGCATGGCGCGGGCCTGGCGGGGGTCGAGGCTGAACACCGCGCCGGCGTGGACCAGGCCGTCCATGCCGTCGAGAGAGGAGGCGAGTCGGTCGTGGTCGGTCAGGTCGGCCTCGAACACCTCGACGGCGTCGGCGTCGACGCCGTGGAGGGCCAGGGCATGGGCGGCCTTGGCCGGGTTGCGGACCACCATGCGGACGTGGTGGCCCTCGGCCACGGCCCGTGCCGTGCAGTGCGAACCGATCAGGCCCGTCGCTCCCGTGATGGCCACCCGCATGCCGGATCCCCCTCCAGTCGGCTCCCCTCGACTGGATCTCTTCGAGGGNGACCGGTCCAGTCTGACAGGATGCCGCNGTGCGCCGAGGCCCCCGGTCCCCGTTGANGCTCCCCGTGGCAGTCGTGCTCCTCGGCGTCNTNGCCGCGGCGACCGGGGTGATGGCCGCCAGCGCCGTGGCCTTCCTCCTAGTCCTCGCNGGNGTGACNGCCGGNGTGGCCATCCTCGCCGAACGCCACCGGGGTCGGTGACCGGTCGGCGACGTTGAGGACGTCCGGTCGGCTTGGCGACCGGGCCGGAGGGCCTCTGTTAGTGTCCCGCCGTCGAGCCGCCCCGGGATGGTGGCCGTCGTCTCGGAACCGAGCAGGGGAGCATCCGATGCCGCACAGCATCCGGGCCGTGGTGGCCCGATCCAAGGGGGAGCCGGTCACCGTCGAGACAATCGAGGTGCCCGATCCGGGGCCCGGCGAGGTCATCGTCGACGTCAAGGCGTGCGGGGTCTGCCACACCGACCTCCACTACCGCGAGGGNGCCATTAACGACGAATTCCCGTTCCTGCTGGGCCACGAGGCGGCGGGAATCGTCTCCGAGGTCGGCGAGGGCGTCGACGAGGTGGCGGTCGGNGACTTCGTGATTCTGAANTGGCGGGCCGTGTGCGGCAACTGCCGGGCCTGCCTGCGGGGGCGTCCGTGGTACTGCTTCTCCACCCACAACGCCGTCCATAAGATGACCCTCGACGGTCAGGAGCTCTCCCCGGCACTGGGNATCGGCGCCTTCGCCGAGAAGACCCTGGTGGCCGCCGGACAGGCCACGAAGGTGGACCCGTCGGCGCCGGCCGAGGTGGCCGGCCTGTTGGGTTGCGGCGTCATGGCCGGCATCGGCGCTGCAGTCAACACCGGGAATGTGGGCCGGGGCGACTCGGTGGCCGTGTTCGGGTGCGGCGGTGTGGGCGACGCGGCGATCGCCGGCGCCCACCTGGCGGGCGCCCACACCATCGTGGCCGTCGACCTCGACGACCGGAAGCTGGAGATGGCCCGAGAGTTCGGGGCCACCCACACCGTGAACGCGTCGAACGAGGATCCAGTGGAGGCCATCCGGGCCGTGACCGGCGGCAACGGGGTGGACGTGGCCATCGAGGCCGTGGGCCTGCCTGTCACCTACCAGCAGGCCTTCGAGGCCCGCGACCTGGCCGGCACCGTGGTCTTGGTCGGTGTGCCCAACCCGGAGGCCCGCTTGGACCTGCCGATGATCGAGGTGTTCGGCCGCGGCGGGTCGCTCAAGTCGTCGTGGTACGGCGACTGCCTCCCCAGCCGGGACTTCCCCATGCTCGTCGACCTGTACCTGCAGGGTCGCCTCGACCTGGACCGGTTCGTGTCGGAGACCATCGACCTCGACCAGGTGGAGGAGGCCTTCCATCGGATGGAGCGTGGCGAGGTGCTCCGCTCGGTCGTAGTGCTNTAGGCCGGATCNGAGGGGAAGCCGAGCATGGGCCTGCGCATCGACCAGGTGGTGACCAGCGGGATCTTCTCGCTGGACGGTGAGGACTTCGAGGTCGACAACAACGTTTGGCTAGTCGGCGACGACTACGAGGTGGTGGTGGTCGATGCCGCCCACGACCATCGGCCCATCGCCGAGGCAGTGGCTGGACGGCGGGTCCGCGGGGTGCTTTGCACCCACGGCCACAACGACCACATCAACGCTGCGGTGGAGTTGGCCGAGNCGGTCGACGCCCCGATCTGGCTGCACCCCGACGACGGGATGCTGTGGGACGTNGTCCACCCCGACCGGCGCATCGACGATCCGCTGAGCGACGGGATGGGGATTCCGCTGGGTGGCGACGACCTGCGTATCCTCCACACGCCCGGCCACTCACCGGGTGGCTGCTGCATCCACGTGCCGACCCTGGGTGTGGTGTTCTCCGGGGACACCCTGTTCAACGGGGGGCCGGGAGCCACCGGAAGGTCGTTCTCAGACCGGGGGGTNTTGGTTGACAGCATCCGGTCGCGNCTGTTTGTCCTGGACGGGGACACCCTGGTNCACACCGGNCACGGCGANTCCACGACTATCGGCGCCGAGGCCGATCGCCTGNAGGACTAGCNGTCCGGAGNGTCGCCGCCCGACAGGGGAGGCGCCTTGGATCAGGCGATGATGGGAACCGAGGCCGTGGCCTCGACGATCGCNTCNTCGGGGAAGTAGGAGNCGACCAACTCGCCGGCNAGATANTTCTCGTTGCCCCCAGCCTNGACCATTGGGCCACGCNGGCGGATGCCTGAACAAGGCGGGTCCGCGGCGAGACTCGCCCCATGGTGGGGACATCGGGACGGGGGGCATCCTCGCTCTCGCCGTGGCGGACGTATGCGCTGCTGGCCGGCTCGGTGGTCGCCGCCTCGATGAACTACTCAGTGACCTTCGTGTCGTTCGGCGAGATCGAACGGGACTTCGGCACCGGGCCGGCCGCCACCTCCTGGGTGTTGAACGCCTTCTCCATCACGCTCACCGCCCTGCTGGTGCCCTGTGGGTGGATGTCGGACCGTTACGGCCGGCGACGGATGTTCCTGGCCGGGGTGGCGCTGCTGGGTGTCGGTTCGGTGCTGGTGGCCGTGGCGCCGACCCTGCTGCTGCTGGTGGCCGCCCGGGTCGTGCAGGCGGCCGGGCTGGCGCTCGAGGGCCCGGCGGCCATGGCGATCCTGCTGGCCGCCTTCGGTGAGGGGCGGCGGAGCACCGCCGTCGGCGCCTTTGGGGGCCTGGGCGGGATCTCGTTGATCCTCGGGCCGGTGGTGGGCGGCCTGGTCATCGACGCGGTGGGCTGGCGCTGGACCTATGGCTTCAACATGCCAATCGCGCTGGGCACCGTGCTGCTCGGGCTGCGGTACCTGCCGGCTGATGGGCCGCCGCGGGGTGGGGACTCTGCCGGAGCACCGCCGCGCCCGGACCTGGTGGGTGCTCTGCTAATGGTGGTCGGGGCGGCATCGCTGGCCACCGGCATCGTCCAAGCTGATTCGTGGGGGTGGACCGGTGTCGGCACCTGGGCGGCGCTGGCGACCGCTCCGGTCGCGCTCGGCCTGCTGGTGCGCCGGTCGGTTGATCGGCACGACGCGATCCTCGACCTGTCGCTGTACCGGGTCCGCTACTTCGCCCGGGGCAACCTGCTGGGCTTTCTGGTGGCCGGGAACTTCGCCGGGACCTACCTGGCCCTCATCGCCCTGCTGACCGGGGCGTGGGCCATGAGCCCGTCGACGGCCGGGGCCACGCTGGCCATCGTGCCGCTGATCGGCGGTCCGATGAGCTTCGTGAGCGGGCGCCTCGCCGACCGGTTTGGCCACCGGCGCCTCATCGTGCCGGGTGGCCTGGCGATGGTGGTCGGGGCACTGGCCTTCCGGGCTGGGGTGGGCGACGAGGCGGACTTGACACTCTGGTTCCCGAGCGTCGCCGTCTACGCCTTGGGCATCGGCCTGGCCCACGCCAACTGCGCCTCGCTGGCCCTGCGTTATGTCCCGGTGGCGTCCCTCGGCCAGGCCGGGGCTACCAACCGGATCATGCAGGAGGTGGGCACCGTGGTCAGCGTTGCCGTCGCCGTCGCCCTCCTCGTGGGAACCTCAGATCCGGTGGAGGGGACCCGCCGGGTCATGCTGATGCTGGCCTTCGTGGGCGCGGCCAGCGCTGTGATCGCGGCCGGTGTAGACACCCGACCAGACACCGCACCGCAGGGCGAACGACGATGAGGGGCCGTCAGGCCAGCCCGAGCCGGCCTGGCGTCTCCTCCAGGAATCGCAGCACGGCCTCGGCCCACCGGGCCTGTGGGCCCCCAGCCAAGTCCCGGTAGTCGCGGACCAGGATCAGCCGGTCGACACCGAGATCCTCGTAGCGGCGGACGAGGTCGCGGTCGACGGACTCGGTCGGTGACACGGAGATGCGGACCTCGCCGAGCTCCGCGGGGCGGTCGGCGTCGGCCACCGCTCGGCGGATCTTCCCGACGGCCGACTCGGTGGACTCCAGTGACGTTCTCCAGCCGTACCAGCCGTGGGCGCGTCGGGCCACCCGCCGCCAGGTGGCATCCGAGGCGCCCCCGACGTGGACCGGCGGGCCGCTGGGTTGGACCGGCCGGGGAAGGGCGGTTACCCCGTCCCACGATGTGAATCGGCCGTCGAACGTGGCCTCGCCTCGCCACAGGGCCCGCATGGCGTCCAAGTGGTCGTCGGTGCGGGTGCCCCTCTCGGCGATGGGGACCCCGACCGCGTCGAACTCGGCGGGGACGTAGCCGACGCCGAACCCGGCCTCTAGGCGACCGTTGGACAGGACGTCCACCGAGGCCAGTTCCTTGGCCAGCACCACCGGGTTGCGCTGGGGGAGGATCACGATGCCGGTGCACAGTCGGAGGGTCGACGTGTGGGCGGCCAGGTGGGCCAGGGANGTCACCTGGTCCACGAAGTGGGTATCGGACTTCACCGGCGAGGGGGGTCGCTGCGGATCGGCCACCACGACGTGCTCGCCGGTCCAGATCGACTCCCAACCCGTCGCTTCGGCGGTTCGGGCTACGGAGACCATGGTCCCGGGTTCGGCTAGCACCCCGTGGTTGACGCCGAAGAAGCCGAGTCTCACGGCCGGTCCTCCGCCGGGGCGCGGCCGGCCACTGTCCGGAAGGCCTTGACCACTCCGGCCAGCACCTCGGTGGCAGCGTCCACGCCGTCGGGGACGGGTAGGGAGATCCGGCAGTCGGTGACCCCGGCGGACACCAGNTCGGGGACCGAGGCCATGGTGCAGTCCAGGTCGGGAGTCCCGTCGTCGTCTCGAACCAGCGGGAGCGTTCCCTGGACCTCGAAGCCGCCCAGGTCGGTATGCAGGTCCAGGTCGGNTAGGAGGTCCCGCATGCGGGTGATGCCGCCGACCACGTCGGCCCGGTCGTCGCCCCACGGAATCCATCCCGTGCCGAACTCAGCCAGACGCCGGGCGGTCCGGCGGTTCACCGTGCCGCTCACCCAGATGGGTACCCCGGCGGGGTCCACCGGCTTGGGCTGGGCGTGGATACCGTCGAAGGACAGGGTGGGGCCGTCGTGGGCGGCCCGGTCTTGGGTCCACAGGGCCCGGCAGGCGGCCAGTGACTCGTCGAGGATTTGACCGCGGTCCGCGTAGGGGAGGCCCGCGGCCTCGTACTCGGCGGCCTGCCAGCCGACGCCCACGCCGAGGTCGAGGCGGCCGCCAGACAGGATGTCGAGGGTGGCCGCGGCCTTGGCCAGGACAACGGGGCGGCGCAGGGCGGCGAGCAGAATCCCCGTCTGGAGTCGGATGCGGTCGGTGCGGGCAGCCAGCCACGTCAGGGTGGTCAAAGGCTCCAGCCATGCGCCGTCGGGACCGGTGGGTTGGCGTCCGCCGGCCGTTCCCCCAGCCCTCGGGTCCGCGTAGGCGGACAGGTCTTCGCCAAAGGCCACGTGGTCTGCGACGGCCAGGCGGTCCACGCCGGCCCGGTCGGCGGCCACCGCGTGGTCGGACAGCCTGCGCCAGTCTCCGGAGGGTTCGGCGGCGAAGTTGACGACCTGGATCGACAGGTGGGGGAGTGGCGGCCGGGTGACGGTCGCCGTCATCGACGGAATCTCCGCAGGGCACCCCGCCGTCGGCTGCGGAGCACCATGCGCCGCTCGTCGGGCGTGATGGGGGCCCACCGATGGTCGAGGTGGTCGGCGATCTCGGCGAAGGNNATGAGTCGGCAGGTGGGGACNGGCTGGCTGGTGGCCTGGTTCCACCGGTAGGTGATGCAGCCNTCGTTGGAGCCGGTGGTGTCCAGCCAGTTGGCGATCCCCGGGTCGTGATGGCTGATGACGGCTCGGAANACGCCATCGTCGGAGACCACCGCCTGNTGGCCGTTGAGGCTGGACTGGTGGTTCCACCAGTCCAGGGACTGGTACCAGACGTCGCCCAGTTGGATGCCCCAGTAGGCGCATTCCGGAACGTAGACCTCAAGGAGCAGGGCCTCGTCGGGAGCGATCCGATACCACGTCTGTCCGTAACCCTGGTCGAGGCTGCCGCCCTGATCGGCGGTGGCGCCATGGCCGGATCGGGCGTGGCCCAAAGAGTGATCGAACGAGTTGACCTGGTTGCGCTCAAGGTGCGCCTGGCCGAAGCCGGCCCAGAAGGCCGTCATGTCGACGACCCGGTCGGCCATCGGGTGCATCTCGGCCGCGAGGCGAGCGGGGTCGAGACGGCCTGGTTCGGTCGGGGCGTCGAGACACTCGAGGTGAAGGTCGGCGGGGACCTCGCTCTCCCAGTCGTTGAAAAACTGGCGGACGATCAGGCTGCAGCGGCGGGGAGGCATCTCGAGAAAGCAGTCGTCCGGCGTACCATCGGGGGCCGGTCCAGCTCCGAAGAACACCTCGAACTCCCCGTGTGGTTGGGCCGTCAGGTCGTCGCCGTTGAGGTTGAGGAACTGCTCGATGTTGGCCTTGGCGAAATCGGTGGTCATGGCCGTGATCCCGAGGTAGCGCACCGTCCCGATGGACCCCGAGAGGCGGTAGGTGCGGGACAGGTCCAACTCGGCCATCTGGTAGAGGGCGTCGGGGTTGTCCTGCCCGTTCTTGAACGGGTGGATCCACGCCAGTTCTGGACGCTCGGTCCCGCCGCCCTCCAGGACTCGGCTGACCTCGTTGGCGGTTCGCCGGAGCAGCGCCCGGATGCCCTCGGCCCGGTCGATGTCGTCGCCTGGGCGGGCGGGGTCGAGGACCACTTCGGCTCCGTCCTTCAGACGGTCACAGAACGCGTGCCATTCCGTCCGCAGGTCGACAGATGACTCGGTGGTCGCGCTATCACGCCTCGTGTCATTGGTCATGGGCCCGAAACTAACTGGGGCTCCTCTGGGTGGATGTATCCGCGGGACTACGTTCAGCCCATGGCGGGTCGACGGGGAGCCGATGCGGGGACGATCCGGCGGTGGTTCGGACGGCTGCTGGCCCGTCCGGAGGCGCCAGCGGAGGTGCGGGTACCGAGGACGGTGTTCGTGCTATCTGGCGGCTCAGTTCGCGGTGCAGCCCAGGCCGGGATGCTCCGGGTCCTACTCGAGGCAGGTGTCCGGCCCGACGCGCTGGTGGCCGTGTCGGCCGGGGCCCTGAACGCCTCGTTCCTGGCCGCCGATCCGACGCTGGAGCAGGCCCAGCGCCTTGAGGACGTCTGGCGCAACGTGGCCGAACGCAAGCCCATCCGTGGCAGCGTGGTGCGCAACATGGCGGCCATCGTCAGAGGGAGGCCCAGCTTCGATACGGGCGACCGTCTCCGGTCGGTCATCGCCGACCACGTGCCCATGGACGATCTTGCCGATGCGGTGGTGCCGTGCCACGTCGGTACGACCGACGCCTCGACCGGACAGGTCAGATGGTGGACGAGTGGACCGCTGGTCGACCTTCTGTGCGCCACCGCCGCTGTGCCGGGGGTGTTGCCAGCGGTCGATCTCGGCGACGGGACGCTGCACATCGACGGCGGGGTGGTGTCCAACATTCCGCTGCGGCGGGGCCTGTCGCTGGAACCGACCCGACTCGTCGTGCTGGATGTGGCGGCCAAGTTCACCCCGGCCGAAAAGCAGACGGCGCTGTCGCTGATGATGGTCGGCGTGCGGGCCGCGGCCGCCGAG
>PBUO01000074.1 GCA_002727895.1 Acidimicrobiaceae bacterium
GGCTGGGTGGTGGACGGCAGCGGCGACGAGCGCCGTCGGGCCGACGTGGCGGTCGACGCCGGGCGGATCAGCGCCATCGGCCCGGACCTCGACGGCGACGCGGCAACGGTGATGGACGCCGACGGTCGGACCGTGTGCCCCGGCTTCGTCGACGTGCACACCCACTACGACGCCCAGGTGTTCTGGGACGGCACGCTCAGCCCGTCGCCGCTGCACGGGGTCACCACCGTGATCGGCGGCAACTGCGGCTTCACCATCGCCCCGCTCTCGGACGACCCGGCCGACGGCGAGTACCTGATGCGGATGCTCTCGCGGGTGGAGGGCATGCCGCTCGAGTCGCTGCGCGAGGGCGTGCCGTGGGACTGGCGCACGACCGCCGAGTACCTGGACGCCGTCGACCCGCTGCTCGGCATCAACGCCGGCTTCAAGGTCGGCCACTCGGCGCTGCGCCGGGTCGTGCTGGGCGAGGCCGCCACCGAGCGGGAGGCCACCGACGACGAGGTGGCGGCCATGGCCGGCCTGCTGCGCGACGGTCTGGCGGCGGGGGCGATGGGCTTCTCGTCGACCTGGTCGACCACGCACAACGACACCGAGGGGCGGCCGGTCCCGAGCCGCCACGCCTCCCGCGACGAGGTGCTCGCCCTCTGCGCCGTGCTGTGCGACTTCCCCGGCACGAGCCTCGAGATGCTGGCCGCCGCCGGCGGTCCCGTCGACGACGAGTCGCAGGCGCTGCTGTGCGACATGTCCCTCGCAGCCGGTGGCCGGCAGGTCAACTGGAACGTCATGCAGGTCACCGCCAACAACGTCGACGAGTGCCGGCAGAAGCTGGCGGCGTCCGACTACGCCGCCGAACGGGGTGGCCGGGTCGTGGCGCTCACGATCCCGATGGTGATCGCCGCCCGGCTGTCGCTGGCCAGCGGCTTCGTGCTGGACGCCATCCCCGGCTGGGCCGAGGTCATGTTCCTCCCACCCGAGGAGAAGAAGCGGGTGCTGGCGGACCCGGCCGAGCGGCGGCGCCTGGACGGCCTGGCCCAGTCCGACCACCCGTTGCGCCGGCTGGCCAACTGGGGAACCATGACCATCTTCGACACGGTCGCCCCCGAGAACGACGGCTTCGTCGGCCGGACGGTCGCCGACATCGCCGCCGAACTGGGCTGCGACCCCTTCGACGCCCTGCTCGACGTGGCCCTCGCCGACGACCTCCTCACCTCGTTCGGCCGCGCCGACGCCCCCGCAAGCCGCGAGGACTGGCAGGCCCGCGTCGACGTCTGGCGCGACGGGCGGGCCGTGATCGGCGCCTCCGACGCCGGCGCCCACCTCGACCTGCTGGCCACGTTCAACTATCCGACCCGGGTGCTGGCCGAGCCCGTGCGCCAGCACGGCCTCCTGCCCTTCGAGGAGGCGATCCACCGCATGACCGCCGTGCAGGCCGACCTGTACGGCCTCGTCGGGCGGGGCCGGCTCGCCGAGGGCGCCCACGCCGACGTGATCCTCGTGGACGAGGACGTCGTCGACTCCGACCCGGTGTCGCTGCGGGCCGACCTGCCCGGCGGGGCGGCCCGGCTGTACGCCGGCGCCAGCGGCATCGACGACGTGCTGGTGGCCGGCGTGCCGGTGGTGGCGGACGGCGCCCTGACCGACCATCGGCCCGGGCGGGGGCTGCGCAGCGGCACCGACAGCCACTGAGGGGGGATCCGCCCGTGTCCGCACACCGCTCCTTCTTCCTCGACCCGGACCTCCACGACTACGTCCAGGCCCACACCCCCGCCGTGGACGACGTGCAGCGGTCGATCATCGAGGCCACCGCGGCGTTCGGGCCGTGGGCCCGGATGTCGGTCGCCCCCGACCAGGCGGCCCTGCTGGCGATGCTGGTCGCCGCCGTCCGGCCCGCCTTCGCCGTCGAGGTCGGCACCTTCACCGGCTTGTCGTCGCTGGCCATCGCCCGGGCGCTGCCCGACGGCGGGCGGCTGCTGTGCTGCGACGTATCCGAGGAGTGGACCGACGTGGCCCGCACCCACTGGGCCATGGCGGGCGTCGAGGACCGCATCGACCTCGTGATCGCCCCGGCCCTCGACACGCTGCGGGCCCTGCCCGACGACCAGGCGGTCGACTTCGCCTTCCTCGACGCCGACAAGACCGGCTACCTCGCCTACTACGAGGAACTCGTGCCACGGCTCTCGCCGCACGGCCTCATCGCCGTCGACAACGTGCTCTGGTCGGGCCGGGTGCTCGACCCCTCGGCGGACGACGACGACACCGTGGCGCTGCGGGAACTCAACGACCGGATCGTCGCCGACCAGCGGGTGACGTCGGTGCTGCTGTCGGTCGGCGACGGCGTCAACCTGGTCCGCCTCGCCTGACCCATGCCCTGACCCGGCTCGGTGCACGGGGGCCGCACTCGGTAGGCTCCGAACCTACCAGCCGGTAACCGACCGGACCCGCTGGCCGACCACCCGCCGACCGACCAGGAGCCCCACCATGGCCGAAGCCGTCATCGTCGCCACCGCCCGCACCCCGATCGGCCGAGCCGGCAAGGGCAGCCTCGTCGAGGCCCGTCCCGACGACCTCTCCGCCTTCATCCTCGACGACGTGCTCGGCAAGGTCCCCGAACTTCCCCGCGACCAGGTCGAGGACGTCATCTGGGGCACCGCCCAGCCCGGCGGCGAGCAGGGCTACAACCTGGCCCGCGTGGTCGGCCTGCTGGCCGGCCTCGACGCCCCCGGCGTCACCGTCAACCGCTACTGCTCCTCGTCGCTGCAGACCATCCGCATGGCCGCCCACGCCATCAAGGCCGACGAGGGCGACGTGTTCGTCGCCGGTGGCGTCGACTGCGTCAGCCGCTTCCAGTTCGGCGCCGCCGACACCGGGCCGCACAACGCCCGCTTTGCCGACGCCGAGGCCCGCACCGCCGGCCGGGCCGGTGAGGGCACCGACGAGTGGACCGCCCCCGGCGGCCTGCCCGACATCTACATCGCCATGGGCCAGACCGCCGAGAACGTGGCCCAGCACAAGGGCGTGTCCCGCCAGGCCCAGGATGAGTGGGGCGTGTCCTCGCAGAACCGCGCCGAGGCCGCCCAGGTCCGCGGCTTCTTCGAGCGCGAGATCACCCCGTACACCCTCCCCGACGGCACCGTCGTCAGCCAGGACGACGGCATCCGCCCCGGCGTCACCTACGAGAAGGTGTCGCAGCTCAACCCGGTGTTCCGCCCCGACGGCACCGTCACCGCCGGCAACGCCTGCCCGCTCAACGACGGCGCCGCCGCCGTGGTCGTCATGAGCGACACCCGCGCCGCCGAACTCGGCGTGAAGCCCCTGGCCCGCATCGTCTCGTCGGGCGTCTCGGCACTCAACCCCGAGATCATGGGCCTCGGCCCCATCGGCGCAATCCAGCAGGCCCTCGGCCGGGCCGGCATGACCGCCGACGACATCGACCGGTTCGAGATCAACGAGGCCTTCGCCGCCCAGGTGCTGCCGTCCGCCGACGAGGTCGGCATCGACCTCGACAAGCTCAACGTCAACGGCGGCGCCATCGCCCTCGGCCACCCCTTCGGCATGACCGGTGCCCGCATCATGACCACGCTGCTCAACGGCCTCGAGGACGCCGACAAGGAGTGGGGCGTGGAGTCCATGTGCGTGGGCGGTGGGCAGGGCATGGCGATGGTGGTCCAGCGCCTCAACTGAGTCCTGTCCTGCCTGGGCGACCAGGGGTGCGGTCCCGGCGTTGACGCCGGCCCCCGACTACTGGGGAAGGGCTGTGTGGTCGGGCGCGGCACTCACGGCCGGAGGCCGCACTGGTCGAAGGCCTCGCGGGTGACGCGCTTTTCGTCGTCGGTGAGTTCCAGCAGGGGTGACCGGACGCGACCGCCCACCTGGCCCAGCAACTCCTGCCAGTACTTCTGGTGGGCGTGCGGCTTCTCCGGCGGGCGGGTGGTCCGCAGCGCCTCGCGCACCGGCTCGAGGCTGGCGCTGATCGCCCGGGCCTCGTCGACCCGACCCTCGAAGGCGGCCTGCGTGTACTCGTGCATCCGCCGGTCGGCGGCCGTCTGCAGCAGGAAAGGCGGCGACGAGCAGAGGTAGAGCCGCCAGTCCAGGTCCAGCACGTTGTCCAGCCACTCGACCTCCGAGGCGGTGCTCACTTGGATCCGGTCCGACGCCAGGGAGGTCAGCTCGGCGTAGAGGTCGCGGGGGACGCTGTACTTGATGGCCACCACGGTCTCGAGGTCGGCCAGCCGGTTGCACAGCTCCGGCGACATCAGGTAGCCGCTGTCCGGGTGGCTCCACAGGGCGATGCCGATGTCGACGTGCTCGGCGATCGTCCGGTAGTAGCCGAGCACCGTCTCGTCCCGCTCGGTGGCGAAGTGCAGCACCGGGGCGTGGACCACGATGTAGTCGGCCCCCACCTGCTCGGCGTGGCGGGCCAGGTCGAGCACCACGTCCAGGTTCTGGTCGGAGCACGACATGATGGTCCGGCCCCGCCCCCGGCAGGCCTCGACGGCCAGCTCGAACGACCGCTTGCGCTCCTCGACGGACATCGAGAAGAACTCGCCCTGCTTGCCGCTGACGAAGATGCCCTCAATCCCGAGGTCCTCGGTCCAGTGGCGGACGTTCTCCCGGAAGCCGTCCTCGTCGATGGCCAGGTCCTCGGTGAACGGCATGAGGGCGGCCGCCCAGATGCCGGNCATGGCNGTCCGGGCGTGCGCCTTGGCGTCGCTCCNCGTGTAGTCCAACGTCCGACCGCCCCTCAGCCGATNTCGGTGCGGTGGATGACGTTCTTGACCACCAGNTAGTGCAGCAGGCCCTCGGTCCCNCCCTCGCGGCCGTAGCCGCTGGACTTCACNCCNCCGAACGGCGTCTCGGGGAGCGAGGCCTCCAGCGTGTTGATGGACAGGTTGCCAGCCTCCACCCCGTCGACGAGGCGCTCGGCGTAGTCGGCCCGGTTGGTGAACCCGTAGGAGGCCAGGCCGTAGGGCACCGAGTTGGCCCGGGCGATGGCCTCGTCCAGCGAGGCCACCTGGTTGACCACGGCCACCGGCCCGAAGGGCTCCTCGTGCATGATCCGAGCCTCGTCGGGCACATCGGCCAACACCGTCGGCTCCAGGAAGTAGCCGGTGGTGCCGATCCGATTGCCGCCCGTGGTGAGGCGACCGCCCACCGACACCGCGTCGGCCACCAGGTCGGCCACGTCGGCCAGACGGCGGTCGTTGGCCACCGGGCCCATGTCGGACGCGTCCTCCAGGCCGTTGCCGACCACCAGTTCCTCGACGCCGGCGGTAAGGACCTCCAGGAACCGCTCGTGGACGTCGCGGTGCACGTAGAAGCGGGTGGGCGAGGTACAGACCTGGCCTGCGTTTCGCATGGCCCGCAAGGCCGAGGCAGCCGCCGCGCCGTCCACGTCGGTGTCCTCGCACACGATCACCGGGGCGTGGCCGCCCAACTCCATCATCACCGGCGTCATGTGGTCCGAGGCCAGGCCGGTCAGGTGCCGACCCACCGAGGTGGAACCGGTGAAGGCCACCAGACGGATGGCCTCGTCGGCGATCAGGCGGCGGGAGATCTCGTCCGGGACGCCGAACACCAGGTTGAGCACCCCTGGGGGCAGCCCGGCGTCGTGGAAGACCCGGGCGATGTGGAGGGCGCCGGCCGGGGTCTCCTCGGCGGCCTTCAGCACGATGGAGCAGCCCGACGCCAGGGCTCCGGCCACCTTACGGGCGGGCTGGCTGAACGGGAAGTTCCACGGCGAGAAGGCGGCCACCGGGCCGATGGGCTGGTGGTGCACGGTGATGCGCACGCCGGGGCCGCTGGGGATGACCCGCCCGTAGGTCCGGACGGCCTCGCCAGCGTCCCACTCGAAGAACTCGGCCCCGCGTACCACCTCGGCCCGGGCCTCGACCAGTGGCTTGCCGTGCTCGAGGGTGATCGATCGGGCGATCTCCTCCTGGCGGTCCCGCATCAGGTCGGCAGCCCGGCAGATCACCTCGGCCCGCTCCGACGGCGGCGTCACCCGCCACGCCTCGAAGCCGCGCACCGCGGCCTTCACCGCGTCATCGAGGTCGCCGGGGCCGGCCACCGGGACGCGGCCGATCACCTCCTCGGTGGCCGGGTCGACCACCGGTAGGTGGTCGTCGGCCGTCCGCCACCCGCCGTCGACGTACAACTGGAGCTCGGGATAGTCGGTCGTCGTCATCGGGGATCTCGTCTCTCGGCTCGAGGGGTCAGAAGGCGGTCCGGATGGCCCACAGGTCGGGAAACGCCGGACGGAAGAGGGTGGTGGCCAGGTAGGCAGCGCCGTCGGAACCACCAGTCCCGGGCTTGGTGCCGATGGTCCGCCGGACCATCATCACGTGCCGGTACCGCCACTCCTGGAGGCCCTCGTCGAGGTCGGTGAGGGTCTCGCCGAGGCCGGCGAACCGGGGATCGGCGTACGAGGCCACGATGGCCGCCTGGACGTCCTCGTCCTCTTCGATGGGGCCGCGGACGTCGCGTTCCAGCACGGTGGCCGGGACGTCGAAGCCGGCCCGGGACAGCAGGTGGACGTAGGCGTCCCAAACCGACGGGGCCCCGTGGCGGCGACGCAGACGCTCCACCTCGTCGCCCTCGAACCAGTCGAGGAGGACCCGGTCCCTAGTGCCGAGCAGGAACTCCAACTCGCGGAACTGGGCCGACTGGAACCCACTGGCCGCCGCCAGGAACGAGCGGAACCCCGCGAACTCGGCCGGGGTCATGGTCTCTAGCACGTCGACCTGGCCGACCAGGGTCTTGAGCACCTTGAGGACCCGCTTGAGCCGGTGCCGGGCGGCGTCGACCTCGTCGCCGTCCAGTAGGGCGACGATGGAGTCCAGCTCGTGCAGGAGCTGCTTGAACCAGAGCTCGTACACCTGGTGGATGACGATGAACAGGGTCTCGTCGTGCTCTGGCTGGCCGGTGGCCGGATCGACCGACCGGCACTGCTGTAGGGACAGCAGCTCAGGCACCCGCAGGTAGGAGCCGTAGGTCAGGTCGTGATCAGGGATGTTGCTCATGCTCGATTCCTCATGCCCCATTTCCTCACACAAGGGACNGCGCATCTGGCCGGGCCAGGGGGTCCAGGTCGGGCAGCGGGGGCAGCTCAGCCACCAGGGCATCCAAGTCGAGGGCCGGGTCAGCCACACCCCGGCACAGGATCTCGTGCTGGGCCGCGGCGCGGTCGCGGGCCTCGGCGTAGGGCATGGTCGAGAACATGACCATGTTGTACCGGGGACTCAGGTGGNCGGGATGGCGCCGTTCCAGCTCGAGGGCCAGGCGTCGACGGGCCACGTGGTCGGCGTCGACCACCCCGGACCGCATCTCCANGTAGTTGTCCAGNGCCATGTCCGCGATGGCCTCGGCNTCCGGCTTGCGCTCGACCTCGTAGGCGGCGAAGGCGGCCGCCGGGTCGTCGGGGCGGGTCCGGAGGTGCCGGTCGAGGGCCCGGACGGACTCCATGGCCAGGTTCATGCCCTGNCCGTGGAAGGGCACGATGGCGTGGGCGGCGTCGCCNACCAGGGCNACCCGGCCNTCGTGGCTCCAGCCGGTNGCCCGCATGGTGGCCAGCGCCCCCGTGGGGTTGGCCAGGAACTGCTCGGCCACGTCGGGGACNAGAGCGNCGAAGTCGGCGAACTCTGCCTCGAAGAATCNGCGGATNTCGTCGGGGTTGGCCAGCTCGTCGAAGGTGGCCCACGGGGCGAAGAGGGTGGCAGTGAAGTCGCCGCCGGGGTTGGCCAGGGCGATCAGCATGAACCCACCGCGGGGCCACACGTGCAGGGCGTTCGGGTCCAGCCGGTGCCCGCCGTCGGCGGCCGGAGGCACCGTGAGCTCCTTGTAGCCGTGGTCCAGGCGATCGGTGGTGGCCCGGCAGGTCCCGTGGTCGACGAGGGCGGCCCGGATCCTCGACCCGGCGCCGTCGGCCCCAAACAGTGTCCCGAACGGAGCGGTACGGCCGTCGACGAAGGAGAGCTCGGACCGGTCGAGGTCGACCCCCGCCAACTCGGCCGAAAACTCGACCCGGACCCTTCCGGTGGCCTCGGCCGCGTCGAGCAGCAGTGAGTTCAGGTCGGCCCGGGAGATGGAGTGGATGACCTCGTGGGGCCGGCTGCCGTATGGCTGGAGCTCCGGGGCGGCCCCGTCGGCGCCACCCCCGGTTGGGAGCGGATGCACCATGCGGCCCCGCATGGGGATGGTGATGGCGTCGACCCGGTCGATGAGGCCCACGTCGACCAGAGGCACGACGCCACGGGTGGCCAGGGCCAGGTTAATGGACCGGCCGGCCGCCACTTGGGTGGTCCGCAGGTCGGGCCGTCCCTCGTAGAGGACGACCTCGTGGCCCTCGCGTGCCAGGTAGATCGAGAGCAACGTCCCGGCCTGGCCGGCACCCACAACGACGACCGGGCCCTTCATCGGGTCACCCCATCGAGCACCTCAATCAGCCGGTCGACGTCGGCAAACGAGTTGTAGAGCGGCACCGGGGCGACACGGATGGCGTCGGGCTGGCGCCAGTCGCACCACACCCGCTCGGCCTTCAACGCCTCGTATACCCGGGGTCCGTCGCCGGCCACGATCCGCAGGGCCGACTGGCAGCCCCGCTCGGCCAGCGCCTTCGGGGCGAGGTTCTCCACCCGACCGGCCAGTACCTCGTCGAGGCGTCGGTCCAGATAGGCGATCAGCAGCTCGGACTTGCGGCGCAGCGGGCCCATCCCTCCAGCCCGCTGGAAGACGTCCAGGGAAGCCCGCAGTGCGGCCATGGGCAGGATCGGCGCGTTGGAGAGCTGCCACGATTCCACGGTGGGGATGGCGTCGAAGGTGGTGGCCATGGCGAACCGGGAGTCCGGGTCGGTCCCCCACCAGCCGTGCAGCTTGGGAAGGTCCGGGTCGGCCACGTGGTCCCGATGGACGTAGGCCGCACCGACCCCGCCCGGCCCGCCGTTGAGGTACTTGTAGGAGCACCAGACGGCAAAGTCGACCCCCCAGTCATGGAGGGACAGTTCGACGTTGCCCACCGCGTGGGCGAGGTCAAGGCCGACCACCGCGCCTACTTCGTGGCCGGCCGCGGCCAGCTCGGCCATGGGGAGCACCTGGCCGGTGTAGTACTGCACGCCGGGCAGCAGCACAAGAGCCAACTCGTCGCCCACCTCGGCGATAGCCGCCAGGACGTCCTCGTGGCGGAGCAGCTCCTCGCCGTCGCGGGGGGCCACGGTGACCAGCGAGGTGGCCGGGTCGTACCCCCGCTGGTGGATCTGGGACTCCACGGCGAAGTGGTCCGAGGGGAAGGCGTGGTTCTCGACCAGCACCTTGTGGCGGCCCGGGGTGGGCCGGTAGAAGCTGACCAACAGCAGGTGGAGGTTGACGGTCAACGCGTTCATGGCCACCACCTCGTCGGCCCCCGCGCCCGCCAGGTCGGCCATCGGTCCGGTGAGGAGGCCGTGGTAGTCCTTCCACCCCAGTGGGCCGTCGAAGTGGGCCTCGCCGCCGAGGGTGGCCCACCGGTCCAACTCAAGGCCCAAGGTCTCCCGGGCGGCCCGGGGCAGGGCGCCTAGCGAGTTGCCGACCAGGTAGGTGCCGTCGGGCACCTCGAACTCCTGGCGGAAGCCGGCCAGCGGGTCGGCGACGTCCAGCTCGGCGGCTGTCATCGCAGCGGAGACCGGTCCGGCCTCGGCGGTCCGGTTCACAGGCGAGCCCCGGTGCCCGGGTGCACGGCCCCGCAGTTCGGACAGGTCCGGACCTCCTCGTCGGCGTCGAATGCGGCGAACAGTGGCGGAAGGTCGCGGTCGATGGCCTGGACCTGGATCTCCACCCGGTGGACGAGGTGCGCGCACTCGAAGCAGACCCACTCGAAGCCGTCCAACTCGCCGAGAGGCCGCTGGTACTCGACGACCAGGCCGACCGAGTCCGGGTCGGGGCGCTGGGGCGAGTGCCGGACGCCGGCCGGCAGCAGGTAGACCTCGCCCTCCCGGATGGGCATGTGGAACGGCTCCTCGCCCTCGGTGGGCCAGATGACCAGGTCCATGTCGCCCCGGATCTGGTGGAAAAACTCCTCGCGGGGGTCGTCGTGGAAGTCGTTCCGCTGGTTCCCGCCGCCCACGACCATCACGATCATGTCGGCCTGTCGGAAGACCTGCCTGTTGGCCACCGGGGGCACGAGCTCGTGACGATGGGCGGTGATCCAGGCGTCGAGGCGGAACGGTCGTCGGTCCCGTGGGTCGGGGTCCCAGTCGGTCGGGGCGTGCCCGGTCATGCCGGTTCCCCGATCAGGCGGGCTTCCAGAGAGTCGGTGAGGTCGCGGAGGTGGTCCACCAGGTCGGCCAACCCGTCCCCCCGGGCGACGCCGGCGTCGTCCAGGGCCTCGGCCTCTAGTCGGATGGCCTCGGCGATCAGCGAGGCCGTCAGGTCATCGCCGGCGGTCGTCAGGGCCACCAGGCGCTCGCGGCGGTCGACACCCACCGTCCGGGAGACCAGGCCCCTCTCCTCGAGCCTCCGCAGCGCGTGGGTCACCGTGGGCTGGGGGCTCAGCGCGGCGACTGCGAGGTCGGCCACCCGCATCTCCCCCAACTCGGCCAGTACCGCGATGACTCTCCACTCGGAACGGGCCACCCCGGCCTGGGTCAGGACCTCGTAGAAGGGAGCAGACAGGGTCTGGTCCGCCTTCCGGAGCAGGTACGGGAGGTATCCGTCCAGGAAGCCGGTGCGNGCCGGGNCGGTCGTCGACATGGGCTCGACAATAGATTCAGACGAATGTATTGTCAACNNGCATGGGANTCCGGTGGCGGTCNATGGACGACGNGGAGCGGGAACGGCAGTACTCCCCCAGCTCGCGCCTCCCCGGNGGCNGCTACCAGCCCTTCCTCGACGCCTACCGGGAGCGCAGCGNCGAGGCCATGNCCCGGGCCACGACGGACGGTGCCACCANCACCGTGATCCGACCCGGCAACGACGACCTGCCCGCAGTCCACCTGATCCGGCCGGCCGACNCCCCCGGACCCCTGCCGGTCCTGGCCTTCGTCCACGGCGGCTACTGGCAGGAGCTCTCGGCCGCCGAGTCCCTGTTCCCGGCGACGGCCTGCCTGGCCCGAGGCTGGGCCTATGCGGCGGTCGACCACACGTTGGCCCCCCACGCCGACCTCGACGCGATCGTCGAAGAGGTCCGCAGGGCCGTGGCGACCCTCCTCGAACGGCCACCCGGGCTGGACCTCGACCCCGACCGGGTCGTCCTGGCCGGCCACTCGGCCGGCGCCCACCTAGCGGCCATGGTCGCGACCGCAGACCCGACCATGTCCGGCCTCGCCGGCCTCGTCCTCGTCTCGGGGATCTACGAGCTGGAGCCGCTCATCGGCACCTCGGTCAACGAGCGGCTCGGCCTCGACGTGGCCACCGCCCGTCGCAACAGCCCGCTCCCGGCCGACCCGTCGCCGGCCGGGCCCAACGGGCTGCCCCCGACGATCGTCGCCTATGCAGCCGACGACACCGACGAGTTCCGGGCCCAGTCAACGGCCTACGCCCATTATCTGGCGGCGGCCGGGACGGCGGTCACCACCCTGGAGGTTGCCGACCGCCACCACTTCGATGTGGTGCTGGACCTCGCCGAGGCGGGGACGGTGCTGGGAAATGCGGTCGACCGCCTCGCGCGGTCGACCTGAGGGGTTCGGGCCTAGCCCTGACCGCCCGAGGCCTCCTGGACCGACACCTTGCCGGCACTGATCCACGGCATCATCGCCCGTAACTCCGAACCCACCTTCTCGATGCGATGCTCGTGGCCCTCGGCCTCCAGGCGGCGGAAGTTCTCCCGACCACCGTGCGCTTCCGACACCCACTCCTCGGCGAAGGCACCGGTCTGGATCTCGGTGAGGATCTGCTTCATGGTGGCCCGCACGTGGTCGTCGACCACTCGGGGACCACGGGACAGGTCGCCGTACTCGGCGGTGTCCGACACCGAGTAGCGCATGCCGCCGATGCCCTGCTCATACATGAGGTCCACGATGAGCTTCAGCTCGTGGAGGCACTCGAAGTAGGCGATCTCCGGCTGGTAGCCGGCGTCGACCAGGGTGTCGAAGCCGCTACGGACCAGCTCGGTCATGCCACCGCACAGCACCACCTGCTCGCCGAACAGGTCGGTCTCGCACTCCTCGGTGAACGTGGTCTCGATGACCCCGGCCCGGGCACCGCCCACACCGTCCGCGTAGGCCAGGGCCAGAGCCTTGGCACCGCCCGAGGCGTCCTGCTCCACGGCGATCAGGCATGGCACGCCGCCGCCCTCGGCGTAGGTGCGACGCACCAGGTGGCCGGGGCCCTTGGGGGCGACCATGATCACGTCGACGTCGGCCGGCGCGGCGATCAGGTCGAAGCGGATGTTGAAGCCGTGGGCGAAGGCCAGGGCGTCGCCGGCCTGCAGGTTCGGGGCGATGTGCTCCTCGTAGACCGCTGCCTGGTCGGTGTCGGGCAGCAGCACCATGATCACGTCGGCCCACGCCGAGGCGTCGGACAGCGACCTGACCTCGAGCCCGGCCTCGGACGCCTTGGCCGCCGACGACGAGCCGTCGCGCAGCCCGACGCACACGTCGACGCCCGACTCCTTGAGGTTCAGCGCGTGGGCGTGGCCCTGCGAGCCGTAGCCGAGGATGGCCACCTTGCGCGAGGCGATCGCGCTGCGATCGACGTCCTTCTCGTAGTAGATGTTCGCCATCGGTCTCTCCTAGCTGGGTCGTGGCCGGTCGGCCGGTCGGGCTTGGTTCCTTGGTGCGGGATCAGTCGAGGGCGTCGTCGAGGCTGGCCAGAGCCACCCGTCCGGTGCGCTGCAACTCCACAATCCCGTAGGGGCGCAGCAGGTCCTCGAAGTCGTCGACCCGAGAAGGCGGACCGACGAGCGACAGCATCATCCGGTCGGCGCCCAGGCTGAGCACCTTTCCACCGGCCCGGTCCAGATGCTCGACGATCTCGTCGCGGGTGTCCGGCTCGGCGTTCACCGTCACGATCATCAGCTCCCGCTCGACCGAGTNGCCGGGGTGGAGTTCGCGGATGTCGACCACGTTGACCANCTTGTCCAACTGCTTGACCACCTGGTCGAGCGGCGCCGACTCCAGNTCCACGACCACGGTGATNCGGCTGAAGTCCTCGTCGTCGGTCGGNGCCACGGCNAGCGACTCGATGTTGAAGGCCCGNCGGGCGAACAGGCCGGCCACCCGNGCCANCACGCCCGACTTGTTCTCGACGGTGACGACCAGNGTGTGGTACCGGAACTCCGGCTCGTGCACGTTCACCGGGGCTGNTCCTGCTGGAACTCGGGGACGACCAACTCCGAGTTGGTCTTGCCGGACGGGACCATGGGGAACACCTTCTCGTCGGCGGCCACCCGGAAGTCGATGACCACCGGCCGGTCGTCGACCTCGTTGGCCCGCTCGATGGCCGGGGCCACCTCGTCGGGGTCATCGACCCGCATGGCCACGCAGCCCATGGACTCGGCCCACATCTTGTAGTCGGGGACCTCCTTGGACAGGAAGACCTCCGAGTACCGCTCGTCGTAGAACATCTCCTGCCACTGGCGGACCATCCCTAGGTACGAGTTGTTGAGCAGGGCCACCTTGATGGGGATGTTCTCCACCGTCGCCGTGACCAGTTCCTGAGCGGTCATCTGGAAGCACCCGTCGCCGTCCACGGCCCACACCATCTTGTCCGGCTGGGCCACACTGGCGCCGATGGCCGCCGGGATGGCGAAGCCCATGGTGCCGAGGCCTCCAGAGTTGATCCAGGTGTAGGGGTGGTCGAAGGTCCAGTACTGGCTGGCCCACATCTGGTGCTGGCCGACGCCCGAGGCGACGATGGTGTCGTCCGGGGTGGCGTCACGCAGTTGCTCGATGACGTACTGCGGCTTCAGAGCGTCGCCGGAGACCCACGGCTCGTAGGCCAACGGGAACCGCTCCTGCCAGCCGCTGATCCGGGACTTCCAGGCCGACCGGTCCACGTCCCCGGTGCCGCCATGGGACAACTCGGCCACTAGGGCCTCGATGGCCACCCGGACGTCACCCTGGACGGCCACGTCGGGGCGACGCACCTTCCCCAACTCGGCCGGGTCGATGTCCACGTGGACGATGCGGGCGTCGGGGGCGAAGCCGTCGAGGCGGCCGGTGACCCGGTCGTCGAAGCGGGCGCCCAGGGCGACCAGCAGGTCGGCCTCTTGCATGGCGGTCACCGCGGTGTAGTTGCCGTGCATGCCCGGCATGCCCAGGCACAGTTCGTGGCTGTCGGGGAAGGCGCCGCGGGCCATCAGCGTGGTGACCACGCCGATGCCGGTCAGCTCGGCCAACTCGCGCAGCGCCTCGGCGGCCCGGGCCTTGAGGATGCCGCCGCCCACGTACAGCACGGGACGCTCGGCGTCGCGCACCAGCTTGGCCGCGGCCCGGATGGCCTCCGGGTCGACGTCGACCCGGGGCCGGTAGCCCGGGAGGTCCATGGCCACGTCGTCCTCCCAGGTCATATCGGACCGGGGGTTGGTGGGGTCGACGATGTCCTTGGGGATGTCGACCAGCACCGGGCCCGGACGGCCCGTGGTGGCGATGTGGAACGCCTCCTTGATGGTCCGGGGAATGTCCTGAGCCTCGGTGACGAGGAAGTTGTGCTTGGTGATCGACTGGGTAATCCCCGTGGTGTCGCACTCCTGGAAGGCGTCGGTGCCGATCGCCGCGTACGGCACCTGTCCGGTGATGACCACCATGGGCACCGAGTCGAGGTAGGCGTCGCACAGTGGGGTGACGATGTTGGTGGCCGCCGGACCGCTGGTCACCATGGCCACGCCAGGGCGGCCGGTGGCGTGGGCGTAGCCCTCGGCCATGTGGCCGGCGCCCTGCTCGTGCCGCACGAGGATGTGGCGGATCGACGAGTCGATGATCGGGTCGTAGACGGGGAGGATGGCGCCGCCGGGCAGGCCGAACATGACGTCCACGCCCTCCCTCTCGAGGGCGCGGATCAGAGCTCGACCGCCGTCCATTCGTTCTTTGGCCATGGTGCTCAGGGTGCTCGTGGGTCGGGGAATCAGGGCGGAAAATCAGCGACGACCTCCCGGTTCGGGAGGTCGAGGCACGCAACCGTTGGGTTCCCGCCGGGTGCGGGCGGGGCGCGTGCCTACGGCGTTACCACTACCTCGGGGGCG
>PBUO01000075.1 GCA_002727895.1 Acidimicrobiaceae bacterium
AACACCGGCCTGACCTTCACCATCGCCTTCAACTACGGCGGCCGGGCCGAGCTTGTCGACGCCGTCCAGCGCATCCTCGACGGTGGAGTGAAGCGGGTCACCGAACGGACCATCGCCCGTCACCTGTACGACCCGGAAATGCCCGACCCGGACCTGGTAATCCGCACCTCCGGCGAGTACCGCATCTCCAACTTCCTGCTCTGGGAGCTGGCCTACAGCGAGCTGGTGTTCAGCGACGCACTGTGGCCGGACTTTGGTCGGGAAAACCTCTACGAGGCGATCAAGGAGTACCAGGACCGGGACCGCCGCTTCGGTGGCGTGGGTTCGACCGGGGAAATGTGAGCCTCTACCGGGACGACGGGATCGTCCTTCGCACCTGGCGGCTCGGCGAGGCCGACCGCATCGTGGTTCTGCTGACCGCCGGGCACGGCAAGGTCAGGGGGGTGGCAAAGGGGGTCCGCAAGACCCGTTCGAAGTTCGGTGGTCGCCTGGAGCCGACCAGCCACGTGGCCGTCCAGCTGCACCGGGGCCGCGGCGATCTCGACGTCGTCACCCAGGCCGAGACGCTGGACCGGTTCGAGAACCTCCGCCTTGACGTCGAACGCTTCGCCGAGGCCTCGTCGCTGCTGGAGGCGGTCGACGTGGTGGCCCCGGACCGCGAGCCCGACGAGCGNCGGTACCGGATGCTGCTCGGGGCGCTCCGCACCCTCGACGAACGACCGGCCGCCCTGGTGGTCCCAGCCTTCCTGTTGAAGCTGCTGGCCCACGAGGGCCTGGCCCTGCAACTGGACGCCTGCGTGCGGTGCGGTACCGACGGGCCGCTGGTGGCTGTGGACCCCGGCGAGGGCGGGGTGCTCTGCGGGACGTGCCGGCGGGGACGGGCCGTGTCGGCGTCGGCCATCGCTGTGATGCGGGCCGTGCTCGGGGGCGGCCTGTCCGACGCCCTGGCCGTCACCGACGAGGGNGTGTGCGCCGAGGTCGACGCGGTGGCCAACGTGGCCGTCGAGTACCACCTGGAACGGCGCCTCCGCTCGAGGCGCGTCCTGGACTAGGCGTCGACGATCGGGCCGGCGGGCAGGTCGTCCTCCGGTCGGCCGTCGGAGGTGTCGCCCGGCTCCGGATTCAGCCCGGGCACCTGGACCGGCTCGCCGATCCAGCCGCGGTCCACGACGAGCGTCCCGCCGAGCCTGTCGCCGATGCGACGGTGGCCCTTGCTGGCCACCATCAGGCCAGTCTCCACGATGGGGATGAACGGGATGGGCACCANCCACGGCAGCGTCCGGCCGGCGGCACCCCGGAAGCCGGGCAGCCCGCCGTNGGTNCGGCGGACGACCCGCAGCCCGGTGACCGCCTTGCCGAGGCTGAAGCCGGTGGCCATGGTCAGNGCCACCTGGTTCAGAACCATGAGGATGGTGACCGTCCAGATCACGTCCGGGTTGATGGCCAGGCCGCCGTCGTCGGTGGTGTAGGCCGCATCGCCCCGGTGGATGACCAGGACGAGGATGGCCGTGAATAGGTTGTCCAGCAGCCAGGCGACCATCCGTCGGCCCACCACGGCCGTGGGGTCGTTGAGCTTTCGCTTGAACACCTCGAATCCCATGGGGCCAGTCTGGCGCCTCCGACGCGCGACCACATCGGTACCCTGCTCGGATGGCCCAGAGTCCCGAAGCCGGCGGCGAAGTCCCGAANGATCCCGAACTGTTCGACAAAATCGTCAACTTGTCGAAGCGGCGGGGGTTCGTCTTCCAGTCGGCCGANATCTACGGGGGCTTCCGCTCCACNTACGACTACGGGCCGCTCGGCGTGCTGCTGCTCCGCAACGTCAAGGAGCAGTGGTGGCGGACCATGGTCCAACTCCGCCACGACGTGGTCGGCCTCGATGCCTCCATCCTGTCGCCGCCCTCGGTGTGGGAGGCCTCGGGACACCTAGCCAACTTCACCGACCCACTGGTCGACTGCCGGGAGTGCGGCGCCCGCCANCGGCAGGACAAGCTCGATGACCCCGACGTATGCCCGTCGTGCGAGAGGTCCGGCACGTTGACCGAGGCCCGGCAGTTCAACCTGATGTTCAAGACCCACGCCGGCCCGATGGTCGAGTCGGCGGCCGAGGTCTACCTGCGGCCCGAGACCGCCCAGGGCATGTTCATCAACTTCGCCAACGTGCTGAACACGTCGCGCAAGAAGCCGCCGTTCGGCATCGCCCAGATCGGCAAGTCGTTCCGGAACGAGATCACGCCCGGCAACTTCGTGTTTCGGACCCGNGAGTTCGAGCAGATGGAGATGGAGTTCTTCGTCCCGCCCAACGAGTCCGACGAGTGGTATCGGCACTGGTGCCACGCCCGCATGGCCTGGTACCGGGACCTTGGCATGCCCGAGGACCGGCTGCGCCTCCGCGAGCACGAGGGCGACGAGCTCAGCCACTACTCCTCGGCCACCGCGGACGTGGAGTTCCTGTTCCCGTGGGGCTGGGACGAGTTGGAGGGCATCGCCAACCGCACCGACTTCGACCTGAACCGGCATGCCAAGAACTCCGGTGCGCGTCTCGAGTACCACGACCCGGGCTCCGGCGAGCGGTACGTCCCGCACGTGATCGAGCCGGCGGCTGGGGCCACCCGCACCGCCATGGCCTTCCTGATGGCCGCCTACGACGAGGAGGAGGTCAACGACGACGTGCGGACCGTCCTGCGCCTCGACCCCCGCCTCGCTCCGTACAAGGTGGCCGTCCTGCCNCTTTCCAAGAAGCCCGAACTGGTCGGGCCGTCCACCGAGGTGCTGGGACTGCTGCAGCCCCACTGGATGTGCGACTACGACCAGACGCAGGCCATCGGTCGCCGCTACCGACGCCAGGACGAGGTCGGGACGCCTTTCTGCGTCACAATCGACTTCGACACCCTCGACGACCGGGCGGTGACGGTGCGCGAGCGCGACTCGATGGCCCAGGAGAGGGTGGCCATCGATGAGCTGGTCGAGTACCTGTCGGGCCGCCTGGGAGCCTGACCGGCTCTAGCAGCCCATGACGCCGGACGANCTGCGGGCCCTCGTCGCCGAGGCGACGGCCGCCGGCACCGCCGAGGCCCGTTGGCAGGCGGTGGCCGCCGTCCCGCCGGAACTGGTCGAGGAACTGGTGCACGGGACGGCCGACGCCTCGGCCACCGGCGCAGTCGTCGTGGCTATGGGGGTGGCCGCCAGCCCGGGCGTCGGCTCCGGGGTGCTCTGCCTCAATGCCGGTGACGTNCTGGACGCCGACGAAGCGGGGCGCCCGGCCGTGCTGGTGTGCGTCGAGACCACCCCGGCCGATGAGGTCGGGATGCGCCTGGCGGCCGGCATCGTGACCGCCCGAGGCGGCACCGCCAGCCACGCCGCCGTCGTGGCACGCGGCTGGGGCATCCCGGCGGTGGTCGGCGCCGACGGCCTCAAGGTGGCCGACGACCACGTGGTGGTCGGCGACCACCGGATCGACCGGGGCGACGAGATCGGTTTGGACGGGGGGACCGGTGAGGTGTTCGACGGGTCGCTGGCCGGTGGGTCATCCCCGGTCGCCGACGACGCGCTGGCCGACCTCGGAGTGGTCCTAGGGTGGGCAGACGAGGTGCGGGGCGATCGGGCAGGTGTGTGGGCCAACGCCGACCGGGCCGACGAAGCGGCNCTGGCCCGGAGCCTCGGNGCCGAGGGCGTGGGCCTGTGCCGTACCGAGCACCTGTTCCTCGGCGACCAGCTGCCCCTGGTCCGCCGCTTCCTGCTGGCCGACGGTCCGGAGGCCGAGGCGGCGGCGCTCGAGGACCTCGGCGAAGCCCAGNGGGAGGACCTGGCCGCCGTGCTGGCGGCCATGGCGCCCCTGCCGGTGACCGTGCGCCTGCTCGACGCCCCACTCCACGAGTTTCTGGGCGACGACGCCCCGCCGGAGTGGCGGGAGCACAACCCGATGCTCGGCACGCGCGGGGTGCGGCTCGCCGTCCTGCGGGAGGGCCTCTACCGCATGCAGGTGCGGGCGTTGCTGGCGGCGATGGGCGAGGTCGAGGCCGCAGGCCATGACCCGCATGCCCGGGTGATGGTCCCACTGGTGGCCACCGCCGAGGAGATGGCCCTCGTCGGCGGCTGGATCCGCGANGAGATCGCCTCGGCGGCCCAAGACNAGTNGCCGCCGGTCGGGATGATGATCGANACGCCGCGTGCAGCGTTGTTGGCCGGAGACATGGCCCACCATGCCGACTTCTTCTCNTTCGGGACCAACGACCTCACCCAGATGGTNTTNGGCCTCAGCCGCGACGATGCCGGCCAACGTCTCATGGGGGAGTACCTAGGGCGGGACCTCCTGGTCGCCGACCCGTTCGCCCACCTCGACGAGGGGGTGGTCGCTCCGATGGTCGCCGCGGCCACTCGGGCCGGCCGAATGGCGCACCCTGATCTGGAGGCCTCGGTGTGCGGGGAGCACGGCGGCGACCCGGCATCGATCCGCCTCCTGGTGGCCGCTGGGGTCGACCACGTGTCGTGCTCGCCCTACCGGGTGCCGGTGGCCCGCCTCGCCGTCGCCCAGGCGCTCATCGAGCTGGATCGCTGACCGTCTGAACGGCCCGGCGCCCGGCGGTACGTTGCCCCCATGGGCATCGTGGATGAGGACGTCAGGCGGGTCCGCGACGAGACCGACATCGTCCGCATCGTCACAGAGCACACCCAGCTGAAGAAGACCGGTGCCCAGTGGATGGGCCTCTGCCCGTTCCATGGTGAGAAGTCGCCGTCGTTCTCCGTCAACGCCGAAAAGGGCGTCTACTACTGCTTCGGGTGCCAGGTCTCGGGCGATGCCATCGACTTCGTCCGCGAGGTGGAGGGCCTCGACTTCGCCGGCTCGGTGGAGTTCCTGGCCGCCAAGGCCGGCATTCCGCTGCGCTACACCGANCACAACGAGGGTCGACGCCGGAACCGCCGCAAGGAGCACGCCGAGATCGTCCAGAAGGCCGTCGACTTCTACCACGATCGGCTCCTNACTGGTTCCGACGCCCGACCGGCCCGGGACTACCTGCGGTCCCGCGGATACGACGGTGACGTGGCCCGACGGTTCTCCATCGGGTGGGCGCCCGACGAATGGGCGCAACTGTCCGGGCAGTTGAAACTGTCCGACGCCGACCTCCAGGCCACCGGCCTCGGCGGGATCAACCGACGGGGTGGCCAGTACGACTTCTTCCGGGCCCGCATCGTCTTCCCCATCTTCGACGCCCAGGGCAACCCGGTCGGCTTCGGCGGGCGCAAGCTGCCGGACGGGGAGGGCCCCAAGTACAAAAACACCTCGGACGCCGCCGAGTACTACTCGAAGTCCGACGTCCTCTACGGCTTGCACTGGGCCAAGGCCGAAGCCGGCCGGACCGATGAGTTGGTGGTGTGCGAGGGCTACACCGATGTGATCGGCTGCCACCTCGCGGGAATCGAACGGGCGGTGGCCACCTGCGGGACGGCGCTGACCCCCAGCCACGCCCGGCTCATGGGCCGTTTCGCCAAGCGGGTGGTGCTGGCGTTCGACGCCGACGGCGCCGGACAGGCCGCGGCCGAGCGGGTGTACGCCTGGGAAGAGGAGTTCGGCCTCCGCTTCGTCGTGGCCGCCCTCCCACCGGGCTCCGACCCCGGTGACCTGGCCGGCAGCGACCCCGACGGGTTGCGAGCGGCAATCGAGGGGGCCCGACCATTCCTCGAATTCCGGGTCGACCGGGTCCTGGACCGGGGAGACCTCGACTCGGCCGAGGGTCGGGCCGCGGCGGCCACCGAGGCCATGGGGCTGGTGGTTGAGCATCCGGACGCCATGGTGCGCGACCAGTACGCCATGCGAATCGCCGACCGCTGCCTGGTGGGCGTCGACGAGGTTCGACGGCGGGGCGAGGCGGTCTCCGGTCGGGTCCGTGGCGTGGCGGTGTCATCCGGTCCCACTGGTGGTCCGGCGGCGGGGTCGGGTCGACCCACGTCGGAGGTGGAGGCCCTGCGCCTCATGGTCCACCGCCCCGACGAGGTCCGGGGCCTGCTCGTTCCGGTTCTTTTTGACGACCCGCTCCACCGGGTGACCTACTCGTTGCTGGCCGAGGTGGACGACCTGCACGGAGCGCGTGACCGGGCCGAAGGGCCGGTGGCCGACCTACTGGGACGTCTGGCGGTGGCCGATGCGAACGACGACGACCCGTTGGGGGTGGCGACCCGCCTGTGCCACCGGGCGGCGGAGCGGACGGTGGTCGCTCTGGAAGCGGAGGCCCGCCAGACCGGTGACCTGGCTGCCTACCAACCCTCCATCTCATACCTGCGGACCGAGGTCATCCGCCTGCGCGAGGTGGTCGACGACGGCGCCTCCCTCGAACCGTTGCTACGGTGGCTGGTCGACTACTCGGGGGGGAGGGTCGATGCCTGAAGCCGCTCCCGGGCCTATCGCCTGGCCCGGGGTCTCGGAGCACGAGATGGCCCGCCTGCTCCGACGTGGTCGCGACCGGGGGACCCTCTGCCATGACGAGGTGATCGATGTCCTCCAGGACGTGGAGATCACCGCCGAGTTGATCGACGGCGTTCGGCGACGACTGTCGGCCGAGGGCATCGATTTCGACGAGACCGTCGCCGTGGAGGCCGACCCGTCCGAGGTGCTGAAGCTCGTGCGGACCAGTCGGGTCGAGTACCGGACCCGCCCCGAGCCGGGAAACGATCCNGGTGGCATCAACGACTCGACCCGCCTGTACCTCCGGGAGATCGGCCAGGTGGCCCTGCTGACCGCCCGGGAGGAGGTCGAGTTGGCCCGGGCGCTGGCCGCGGGGATCGAGGCCGAGGGTCGGTTGGCCGACATGGCGGCGGCCGGCGAGCTGGGCTGGGCCGACCGGACTGAGGTGGCCAGCCTGCGCCGGCTCCAGCGTCGGGGCGAGCGGGCCCGCGACCGGCTGACCCGGGCCAANCTGCGGTTGGTGGTGTCGGTGGCNAAGAAGTACGGGGGGCGGGGCCTGCCGCTGCTNGACCTGTTCCAGGAGGGAAACCTCGGCCTGATGCGGGCCGTGGAGAAGTTCGACGCCGGCAAGGGGTTCAAGTTCTCGACCTACGCCACGTGGTGGATTCGCCAGGCCATCACCCGGGCCATCGCCGACCAGTCGCGCACCATCAGGATCCCCGTCCACAAGGTGGATGCCATGAACCGGGTCCTCCGGGTGCAGCGCGACCTCGTCCAGGAGTTGGAGCGGGAGCCGTCCAAGGACGAGGTGGCCGAGCGGGCCGTGCTGACCGTTGACGAGGTCGAGTCGTTGCTGCGGCTGGCCAGCGAGCAGGACAACCCGTTGTCGCTGGACTCCCCTATGGGGGAGGAGCACGACGCGAGCCTTGCCGACCTGGTGGCCGATCCGACGGCCGTGGCGCCGGCCGACGCCGTGGCCCGGCGCCTCCTTGGCGAGGCGGTGCTGGCCGCCCTCGATGAACTGGATGTCCGAGAGAAGGACGTCGTCCGGATGCGCTTCGGCCTCGACGGGACCGAGCCGATGACGCTGGAGGAGGTCGGCGCTTACTTCGGGGTAACCCGTGAGCGGGTCCGCCAGATCGAGGCGCGGACGATGTCCAAACTCAAGCACCCGAACCGGTCCCAGAAGCTGCGCGACTACCTCGACGAGGGCTGATCGGCCAAAGGACGGCGCTGGTATCCTTCGCACGCCTTTCCGGGGTAGCTCAGCTGGCAGAGCGTCGGACTGTTAATCCGCAGGTCGTGGGTTCGANCCCCACCCCCGGAGCCACGAACCAGCAGTTCAGGGCCGGTCTTTAGGGGCCGGCCCTCTGCGCGTGTTGAAGGTCAGGCATGGTCGGTGGGCTGATCGATAGGGGGGCGAGGGGTGGTTCAGTGAACCGTCCTTCGGTGGCCCGGCGGAGCGTCCCTGGTTGCTCGGTGAGCCGGGCTTCTGGGTGGAGACGACTAACGAGTAGGCAGCGCGCCTTGCGTGTCGCCAGTCAACGTGGGCATGATTCCTCACAAGTGGTCTGATGCTTCATTGGTGGATCCAAGGAGTTGGATTCGGACTGAAGGGGAGAGAAATTGCTGACTGAACTCAAAAAGGCAAGGGCCATGAAGGATCGGCTCCGTTCAGCACAGTTGACCGTTGGTGCCCAGCTTTCCTTGGAAGACTCAGCCGTGGTGGAGATCTTCGGTCGGGCTGGCTATGACTATGTCCTGATAGATGCGGAGCATGGCGCTGCGACGCCACAGGTGATGAAGTCGATGTTGCAGGCAGGCCAACACACGGACACCGTTGTTTTGGCAAGGGTTCTGCGGCTTGACGTCGAACTGATCAGGCTCTACCTGGATCTAGGTTCTCCTGGCGTGGCTTGCCCCTTCATCAACACCGAGGAGGAAGCCAAACGACTGGTCGCCGCATGTCGTTACCCACCCGAAGGGATTCGCGGCTACGGACCTCGTAGAGCCGGCAACTACGGCTTCGACGCAGATGCGTATTACGAGGAGGCAAATGACTCGATGATCTGTATCGCGATGATCGAAACCGAAACCGCAATTCAGAACATCGATCAGATCACTGCCGTAGAGGGCTTGGACGCGGTCCTGATCGGACCGATGGATTTGTCTATCGACCTGGGCGTCTTTGGCGACTTTTCCAGTCAGAAGTATGCAGAGGCCGAATCTCGTGTGCGCGACGCCTGCCAGACCAACGGTACGGCCATGGGTACCGGTTGTTACAGCATGGACCATGCCATCGCCTGCAGGGACACGGGGGATCCCTTGTTACTTGCACTTGGTGACGAGGTAGCGATTCGGCAAGGTGCTGTCGAAACTCTCAGCATCCTTCGAAAGTGATTTGAGATTCAAGGAGTTGGTGAGTGTCCGAGAACGAGCGTTTAAGGGTCCTCTACCTGCCATTGCCTGGTGTACCGGCGATGTTCGGTGACGAGGTCGTCAAAGCTGTCACGAAGAACCATGAGATCACCGTGTTCGATCATGAGTCCGATGTGGCAAGCCAGTTCACCGGTATCGACGTGGTCATCGACCTAGGGGGTTCGGTCGGAACCAGGGAGATGCTGCACGCCGCTACTTCAGCAAGGCTTTGGCAAGTTCTGGGCATGGGACTGGACCATTTCGATCTCGACTACTGGAGGGAG